>NZ_JBSGUQ010000008.1:0-81557 GCF_053608005.1 Lentzea sp. NPDC055074 | reverse complement strand
CCCACTTTTAAACGCACCTTCCGCAATACGCTTTTTTTGTTTGTGTGGGGGGTTGGTTTTTTTTTATACGCCCCCGGCTGATGACTGGGGGGGGGCGGGCCCGCGCGCGCGCCGGACCCTTGCCATGTGAGCGCTCCCGGGCTAGCTTGGCCCCGCAGGACGTCGCCGCCGTTCCTCAATGGAACGGAGCGACATGAAGACGTTCACACGCCTTGCCGCAACGGTTCTGTGCGCGGCGGTCCTCGTCACGCCCGGCACCGCGAACGCGGCGGACCTGAACGACCCGCGCCTCAAGGACATCGCGATGCAGCTGGTGTCCAGCGCGGAGAACTCCTCTTTGGACTGGCGTGCGCAGTTCGGCTACATCGAGGACATCGACGACGGCCGCGGCTACACCGCCGGCATCATCGGCTTCTGCAGCGGCACCGGCGACATGCTCGACCTGGTGCGCCTCTACCGCGACTGGAAGCCCGGCAACGTCCTGGAGAAGTACCTCCCCGCACTGGAACGGGTGAACGGCACGCCGTCGCACGATGGCCTCGACCCGGACTTCCAGGGCGACTGGGAGTCCGCGGCGCGGGACGGCACGTTCCAGGGCGCGCAGGAACACGAACGCGACCGCGTCTACTTCGACCCGGCCGTGAACCGCGCGAAGCAGGACGGTGTGCAGGCGCTCGGCCAGTTCGCCTATTACGACGCAATCGTGATGCACGGTGACGGTTGGGGTGATCTGGACTTTTCGAGCATCCGCCAGCGCGCTCTGAACACCGGAGCCCGTCCGCCCGCTCAGGGCGGCGACGAAACCCAGTGGCTGCACGCGTTCCTGGACGCACGGGTGTGGGCGATGAAGCAGGAGCCCGCGCACGAGAACACCAGCCGCGTCGACACCGCGCAGCGCCGCTTCCTCGACGAGGGCAAGCTCAACCTCGAAACCCCGCTCCAGTGGCACGTCTACGGGCAGCAGTTCGACATCGCGTGACCTGACGTTCCGGCGGAAGCGTGTGCAGGACAAGCGTTTCCGCCGGAATGCGCCACCAGAAGGCAATTGTCCGTTTCGCGAATTAGTAAAGACTCTTGCTAATAAAGGTGTGGACCCCTTACCGTTGCTCCCACGCCGCCCGGGCCCCCACAATCCCTGCCCCGGAGGGAACTTCGTGAAAATCACTGGTCGCATCGCGGCCGCACTGCTGACGTGCGCCGCTCTCTTCACCACCACCGTCGGCACCGCCTCGGCGGCCAACCTCGACGAACCGCGCCTCAAGGACATCGCGATGCAGATCGTGTCCAGCGCGGAGAACTCCTCCACGGACTGGAAAGCGCAGTTCGGCTACATCGAGGACATCGACGACGGCCGCGGCTACACCGCCGGCATCATCGGCTTCTGCAGCGGCACCGGCGACATGCTCGACCTCGTCGAGCTCTACAAGACCAAGAAGTCCGGCAACGTGCTGGAGAAGTACCTCCCCGCGCTGCGCAAGGTGAACGGGACCGACTCCCACTCGGGCCTCGACCCCAACTTCACCAAGGACTGGAAGACCGCCGCCAAGGACTCCGTCTTCAAGGCCGCGCAGGAGTCCGAACGCGACCGCGTCTACTTCAACCCCGCTGTGGCACAAGGAAAGGCCGACGGCGTGCGCGCCCTGGGCCAGTTCGCGTACTACGACGCGATCGTCGTGCACGGTGACGGTGGCGACAAGACGAGCTTCAGCAACATCCGCAAGCGCGCGCTCGGCAAGGCGAAGCCCCCGTCGCAGGGTGGCAACGAGACCACGTGGCTCAACGCCTTCATGGACGCCCGCGTGTGGGCCATGAAGCAGGAAGCGGCGCACGAGGACGTCTCGCGCATCGAGACCGCTCAGCGCGTGTGGCTCAAGGCCGGCAACTTCGACCTGAAGACGCCGCTCAAGTGGAAGGTCTACGGCGACAGCTTCTCGATCAGCTAGACGGTTCACGCATGAGAACGTGGAGGGCGTCCTGACCAGGGCGTCCTCCTCTTTCGTAAATTTGTAAACAGTCTTGCCGATAGAGGTCTGAACCCCTTACCGTTGCCACACCGCCGCCCGGGACATCCCGGGAGGAACCGCGTGAAGATCTCAGGCCGCATCGCGGCCGCAGTTCTGACCTGCGTCGCGCTCGCCACCGCGACCACAGGCACCGCTCAGGCAGCCGACCTGAACGACCCGCGCATGAAGGACATCGCGATGCAGATCGTGTCCAGCGCGGAGAACTCGTCCACGGACTGGAAAGCGCAGTTCGGCTACATCGAGGACATCGACGACGGCCGCGGCTACACCGCCGGCATCATCGGCTTTTGCAGCGGCACGGGCGACATGCTCGACCTCGTCGAGCTCTACAAGTCCCGCAAACCCGGCAACGTGCTGGAGAAGTACCTCCCCGCGCTGCGGCGGGTGAACGGCACCGACTCCCACTCCGGCCTGGATCCCAACTACACCAAGGACTGGAAGACCGCCGCCAAGGACTCCGTCTTCAAGGCCGCGCAGGAGTCCGAACGCGACCGCGTCTACTTCAACCCGGCCCTGCGCCAGGCGAAGGCCGACGGCGTCCGCGCGCTCGGCCAGTTCGCGTACTACGACGCGATCGTGATGCACGGTGACGGCTGGGGCAGCCTGGACTTCTCCGGCATCCGCAAACGCGCACTGGCCAAGGCGAAGCCGCCGTCGCAGGGCGGCAACGAGACCACCTGGCTCAACGCGTTCATGGACGCCCGCGTCTGGACGATGAAGCAGGAGCCCGCGCACGAGAACACCAGCCGCGTCGACACGGCGCAGCGGGTGTGGCTCAAGGCCGGCAACCTCGACCTCACCACCCCGTTGAAGTGGAAGGTCTACGGCCAGAGCTTCAGCATCAACTAGCCCGGACAGCAGAGGAGGGGCACCCCGACCTGGGGTGCCCCTCCTCCCCGGTCCTACAGCTGGGTCCAGTCCAGCACCGGTGCCGCGAAGTCGCGGATCGACGCCAGCAACCCGAGCCGCGCGGCCTTCACCTTCTCGTCCTCGGCCATCACGAGCACCTCGTCGAAGAACGTGTTGATCGGCGCGGTCAGCCCCTCGGCGGCGGCGAAGAACGCGGCCAGGCCGACGACGTCACGAGAGACCCCGTCGAACGCCTTGTGCAGCGCCACCTCGGCGGGCTCGGACAGCACCGAGGCGTCGTAGGAGGCCTCGACGGTCCCCGGCACGATCCTCCGGACCCGCTGCAGCGCGGCCGCCAGCGCGTCGAAGGACTCGTTGCCCGCCAACGACTCCAGCTGCGTCAGCGTCTCGTCGGCGAGCACCGGCGAGTCGGCCAGCGGCAGCACCGCCTGCACGAACCGGTGCTCGTGCCCGCCGTCGAGCAACGCCTGCTCGTACCGGCGGACCGCGAACTCCCGGGCCGTCTCCAACGCCTCGGCGGAGACCTCGAGACCTTCGGCCGCAAGGGAGAGCGCGACCGGCAGCGTGATCGCCCGCAGGTCCGGGAACGCCCGCAGCACCGTCACCGCACCGAGAGCGGCGCGACGCAGACCGAACGGGTCGGACGAGCCGGTCGGCTGCGCACCGATCCCGAACAGCCCGGCCAGCAGGTCGAACCGGTCCGCCAACGAGAGCAACGCGCCGGGCACCGACGACGGCAGCGCGTCACCGGCCGACCGGGGAAGCTCCATCTCCCACAGGGCCAGGGCGACCTCGGTGGTCTCCCCCGCCCGTGCCGCGTACTCCCGCGCCATCACACCGGCGAGCGACGACAGCTCGATCACCATCTGCGAACCGAGGTCGAACTTGGCCAGCGCACCGGCCCGGTCCAGCGTCTCGCGGTCGACCTCGACCACCGACGCGAACCGGCCGGCGAGCGAGGCGATGCGTCCCGCGCGGTCCGCCATCGAGCCGAGCTTGTCCGCGAACGTCAGCTTCGCGAGGCCGGCCTTCATCTCCTCCAGCGGCGTCTTGAGGTCCGCCCGCCAGAAGAACGCCGCGTCCTCGTACCGCGCCCGCAGCACGGCCTCGTTGCCCGCCCGGACCAGGTCCGCGTCGACGGACCCGTTCGCCACGGCCACGAAGTGCGGCAGCAACGACCCGTCCGCCGCGCGCACCGGCAGGTACCGCTGGTGCTTGCGCATCACGGTCGTGAGGATCTGCGCGGGCAGCTCCAGGTACCGCTCCTCGAACGAGCCGAGGATCGGCGTCGGCCACTCGACCAGGTTCGTGACCTCGTCCAGCAGGCCGTCGACCTCGACGACACCGCCGACCGACGCCGCGAGCTCCTGCGCGGCCTCGACGATCGCGGCCGACCGGGCGGCCGCGTCGACCTGGATGCCGTGCGAGGACAGGAACTCCAGGTAACCGTCCGCGGTGGACACCGCGACGACCGGTTCGGCGGCGGTCCGGTGCACGCGCGTCGTCGTGCCCGAGGCGAGCGAAGACACCGCGACCGGCACCGGGGTCTCGCCCAGCAGCGCGAGCAGCCAGCGGATCGGCCGGGTGAACGACAGCTTCGGGTCGTTCCACTTCATGTTCTTCTCGGAGCGCAGGTCCGACACGACCTCGCCCAGCAGGCCGCTCAGCACCTCGACGGCGCCACGACCGGCGTCGGACTTGGTCAGCGCCACGAACTCGACGTCGTTCTCGACCACGCGGCCCAGCGCCGAGACCTCGACGCCCTGGCCGCGGGCGAAGCCCTGCACGGCCTTCGTCGGGTTGCCGTCGGCGTCGAAGGCGGCCGAGACGCGCGGGCCGCGCACGGTGCGTTCGGCGTCGGGCTCCCGCGGCGAGACCGCGGGCACCAGCACGACGATCCGGCGCGGCGTGCCGTGCACGGTCACCTCGCCGAACGTCAGCCTGGTCGCGGCGAGCTTCGTCGACACGGCCGAGCGCACCGCGTCGACGGTCCGCAGCACCTCGTGCGGCGGCAGTTCCTCGGTGCCGATCTCGAACAGCAGCGTCGCCGGGGCGACGACCTCCGCGAAGGACGAGGGCTTCTCGACGGCGGCGGGCAGTTCCGCGACGCCCAGCGGGTGCCCGAGCTCGGAACGACGCTCGGCCCACAGCGCGGCGACCTCACGTGCCAGCCCGCGCATCCGGCCGAACGCACGGGCGCGCTCGGTCGTGGAGATCGACCCGCGCGCGTCCAGCACGTTGAAGATGTGCGAGCACTTCAGCACGAAGCTGTGCGCCGGGACCGGGAGGCGGGCGTCGAGCATGCGCCGGGCCTCGGCCGCGAACTCCTCGAAGAGGCGCTTGTTCGCCTCCACGTCCGCGTCGTCGAGGTAGTACCGCGACATCTCGTACTCGGCCTGGCCGAACGCCTCGCCGTAGGAGATGCCCGGCGCGTAGGCGATCTTCTTGAAGTGGTCGACGCCCTGCAGCGCCATCATGATCCGCTCGATGCCGTAGGTGATCTCCACCGACACCGGGTCCAGCGTCATGCCGCCGGCCTGCTGGAAGTAGGTGAACTGGGTGATCTCCAGGCCGTCGAGCCAGACCTCCCAGCCGAGGCCCCAGGCACCGAGGGCGGGCGAGGCCCAGTTGTCCTCGACGAACCGGACGTCGTGGCCGCGCACGTCGATGCCCAGCGCCTCGAGCGAACCGAGGTAGAGCTCCTGCGGGTCGCCCGGGTCGGGCTTGAGGATCACCTGGAACTGGGTGTGCGTCTGCAGCCGGTTCGGGTTCTCGCCGTAGCGGGCGTCGTCGGGCCGCACGGACGGCTCCACGTAGGCGACGCGCCACGGCTCGGGACCCAGCACCCGCAGCACGGTGGCCGGGTTCAGCGTCCCCGCCCCGACCTCGGTGTTGAACGGCTGCACCACGATGCAACCTCGGTCGGTCCAGTACTTGGTCAGCGCGAGCAGCGCGTCCTGCATCGTCAACACGGCGACGAGTCTACGAAACAGACGAAACCGCTGGTCAGGGGGCCTTGATCAGGTGGTCCTCGCCACTGTGTCACCCTTTGCACAACCGAGTGGACCTCCCGCACGTCTACTTGGGGTACCCGGATGTGCTGAGAGGAGTGGGTGTGGACAACCGGCCGCCGCGGCCGGGAGACCCGAACGGGAATCCCAGGCGACCTTCCGCCCCGCGTCCTCAGACGGGCCAGCCCCGCCGCCCGCAGGTGCCACCGCGGGCCTCCGAGCCCCCGCGCAAGCCGGGCCGGGCCGAACCCCCGCGCCGGGAGCCCCCGAAGCGCTCGGAACCACCGCGCGGCGAGCCTCCCCGCAGCGATACCCCCCGCCGGGAGTCCGCCGGCCGCAGCGAGCCCCCGCGCCGTGCCACGTCGTCCGCCCCGCGCCCGCGTCCGGTCGCCGACCGCCCCACGGTCCGCACCACGCCCGCGAAGGCGAAGGCCGCCGCTCCCGCGCCCCGGCCGAGGCCCAGGCCCGCGGCCGCCCGCAGGCCGAGCAGGGCCGACCGTGGCGCGCCCACCGGTGCCAAGATCTTCATCAGCATGCTGTCCGCCACGATCCTGCTGGTCACCGGCATCGCGTGGCAGAACCTGACGGCCCTGACCGACGGCCTGACCAAGCAGGACCTGAACCTCGCCGACGCGGGTGAGAAACCCGCCGACGGCGCGATCGACATCCTGCTCGTCGGCATGGACAGCCGCACCGACTCCAAGGGCAACCCGCTGCCGCAGAACATCCTCAACGAGCTGCAGGCGGGCGGCACCGACGACGGCGGCTTCAACACCGACACGCTGATCCTTCTGCACATCCCGAACGACAGCGGCAAGGCCTACGCCGTGTCGTTCCCGCGCGACTCCTACGTGAAGATCGCGGGCGGGTACGGGCGACACAAGATCAACTCAGCCTACGGCTACGCGAAGAACGACGCGGCCGAGAAGCTGCAGGGCAGCGGCAAGACCGGGCCCGAGATCGAGATGGAGTCGCGCAAGGCCGGCGCGAACAACCTCATCGAGACCATCCAGACCCTGACCGGCGCGACGATCGACCACTACGCCGAGGTCAACCTGGTCGGCTTCTACGACATCACCAAGGCCATCGGCGGCATCGACGTCTGCCTCAACACGAAGGTCCGCGACAGCTTCTCCGGCGCGAACTTCCCCGCGGGCCAGCAGACGATCGAGGGCAAGAACGCGCTCGCGTTCGTCCGGCAGCGCCACGGCCTGCCGATGGGCGACCTGGACCGAGTCGTGCGCCAGCAGGTCTTCATGGCGGGTCTCGCCAAGAAGATGCTGTCGGCGGGCGTGCTCACCGACAGCACCAAGCGCAACGACATGATCAAGGCCGTCAGCGGCGCGATCGTGCTCGACGACGGCTGGGACATCACCAAGTTCGCCCTGCAGATGAAGGACATGACGGGCGGCAACATGACGTTCCAGACGATCCCGACCGGCAACCCGGACCTGCAGACGCCGGAGGACGGCTCCGCGGTCGAGGTGACCGAGTCCGAGGTGCGCACGTTCGTCAAGAACCTCGGCAAGGCGCCCGCGACGTCGAACCCGGCGGACCCGAAGTTCGACAAGTCCGCGGTGACCGTCGACGTCCGCAACGCCTCCGGCCAGCCGGGCCTCGCGGGCCAGGTGCTCGGGTCGCTCGTCGCGAAGGGCTTCAAGGAGGGGCAGGCGGGCAACGCCGCGGCCCTCGCGAAGTCGATCGTCCGCTACGGCAAGGGCGGCGAGGCGGGTGGCAACGCCGTCCAGGAGGCTCTCGGCGGCCTGAAGGTCGAGGAGGACGTCAACATCCCGGCCGGCACCGTCCGAGTCTTCCTCGGGGCGGACTACTCGGGTCCCGGCGCGCAGGGTTTCACCGGTTCCGGAGTACTCGCCCTGGACGGTGCGCGTCAGCAACCGGCTGACCCCGCGGCCCCTCCGCCCATCTCCGCAGACGGCGTGCGCTGCGTAAACTGATACTCAGAGTAGAGATGTATAGCCCGTTCGGGGGATTCTCCCAGTAAGTTGCGTAAGCGACGAAGCAATGGCGCCTTCCATCACCGTGAGACCCGCTCACGGGGTGGAGGGACCAGTGCAGACTGCGAACGGCCAAATCGACACAGCGGCGTACCAGCGCGTGCTCGGTGATGAGATCCGCAGCCTTCGCAAGCAGCGCGGATGGACCCGCAAGGAACTGAACAAGCGGCTGCAGACCGAGATCTCGCTGCAGACGCTGGCGACGTACGAGCTCGGCACGCGGCAGTGTTCCGTCGTGCGTCTCGTCGAGATCTGTCACGCGCTGGACGTGCCGGCTCATCAAGTGCTCGCGCGTGTCCACGAACGCTTCTTCGGCGACACCCCCGCCGGGCACCTGTCGCTGAGCCTCACCGCGATCGCCGCGACCGACAACCCGCGCATCCTGCCGCTCAAGCGGTGGGCGGCCGGACGGCTGCACGCGCTGCCGCCGGGTGCCTCACCGGAGGTGCACCTCGACCTGCCCGCGCTGGAGAACATGGCGCAGCTGTGTCAGCTCCCGACCGTGGAACTGGTCCGGATCCTGCGTGGTCTGTCCCGATGACGAGCACAGGTGCCCGATCAGGCAATGCTGGAGAACATGACTCCAACGACTGTCAGCTCCCAACCGTGGAGCTCGTCCGGATCCTGCGCGGACTGAGCCGGTAGTTGTACCGAACCCCGTTCACACCAACGCAACGACCGTCCAGAAAGGGCGAATTCCAACGCCGGTAGAGTCGCTGGGGTGAACGATTCCCCCGCCCGCCTCCCTCTGCGGACCGCAGCCGCCGTGAAGCTGGGCAACCTGAGCTCCACGTTGTCGCAGAAGATGGGCCTCGGCGCCGGTGGCATGATCGGCGGCCGGGTCGCGCTGAAGCTGGACCCGCAGGCGCTCAACCGCCTCACCCAGGGCCGCAGGGTCGCCGTCGTGACGGGCACCAACGGCAAGACCACCAGCACGATGATGCTGGCGCGGGCCGTGGGCGCGCTGGGCGAGGTCGCCACCAACCACAGCGGCGCGAACATGCCCGACGGCCACGTCACGGCGCTCTCGAAGCAGCCGGACGCGCCGTACGCGGTGCTGGAGTGCGACGAGGCCTACTTCCCGGCCGTCGCGGGTGCCAGCAACCCGTCCGTCGCCGTGATCCTGAACCTGAGCCGCGACCAGCTCGACCGCGTCGGCGAGGTCCGCACGATCGAGCGCTCGCTGCGCGACGCCGTCAACAAGCTGCAGAACTGCACGATCATCGCGAACTGCGACGACGTGATGGTGACGAGTGCGGCGTGGAACGCCTCCAAGGTCGTCTGGGTCGCCACCGGCACCGGCTGGCACCACGACTCGGCGAGCTGCCCGCGCTGCGGCAACCCGATCCGCTGGCAGGGCGAGCACTGGCACTGCACGGGCTGCGACCTCGCCCGGCCGCACCCGAACTGGATCACCGCCGACGAGGCGATGATCACGCCGGAGCACCAGAAGCTCGAGCTGCGCCTCACGCTGCCGGGCAAGTTCAACCAGGCCAACGCCGTCATGGCGTCCGCGGCCGCCCACGCGATGGGCGTCTCCGCCGACGAGGCCGTGCGCCGTCTGCGCGGCGTCTCCAACGTGAGCGGCCGGTACCGCACGATCCAGCGCAACGGCCGCAGCGCGCGCCTGTTGCTCAGCAAGAACCCGGCGGGCTGGAGCGAGACCCTCACGGTCGTCAAGGAGGCCAACCACCCGGCCGTCCTGGTGATCAACGCCCAGGAGGCCGACGGTCGCGACCTGAGCTGGCTGTGGGACGTCCCCTTCGAGCGCCTGCAGGGCCGCACGGTCATCGCGTCCGGCGAACGGGCGACCGATCTCGCCGTCCGCCTGACCTACGCCGAGGTCCAGCACACGATCGTGCCCGACCCCCTGAAGGCCATCGACCAGATGCCCCAGGGCGCCGTCGAGGTCATCGCCAACTACACCGCGTTCCGCGACTTGAATGCCAGGGCTGCCGCTGATGAGTGAGTCGACAATCCAGATCGCGCTCGTGCTGCCGGATCTCCTCGGTACGTACGGGGACTTCGGCAACGCCGTGGTCCTCGAGAAGCGCATGACGTGGCGCGGGATCAAAGCCGAGATCGTGCCGATCAACTACGGGCAGCCGGTACCGGACTCGTGCGACATCTACGTCGTCGGCGGCGGTGAGGACACCGCGCAGACGCTGGCGGTGAAGCACCTGCGCGAGCACCCCGGCCTGCAGCGCGCCGTCACGAAGAACGCCGTGGTGCTGGGCGTCTGCGCCGGCATCCAGATCTTCGGCGAGAGCTTCACCCGCGCCGACAACGTGACGCACCCCGGCATGGGCCTGATCGACTCGTCCTCGCACGCCGGCGGCAGCCGCGCGATCGGCGAGGTCGTGGCCGAGCCCGCGGACGGCATGTTCGCCGGCCCGCTGATCGGGTTCGAGAACCACCAGGGCCGCACCACGCTGGGCCCGGCCGCCCGTCCGCTCGCGCACGTCAAGGTGGGCACGGGCAACGACGGCAGCGTCGAGGGCGCCGTCCAGGGCCGGATCGTCTGCACCTACCTGCACGGTCCGGTGCTGCCGCGCAACCCCGCGCTCGCGGACATGCTGATCGAGTGGGCCACCGGTACCAAGGTCGCGCCGATCGACCTGCCCGCCGTGACCTCTATGCGTGCTGAGCGGGTGAAGGCAGCTTCTTGACCGGAGCGAAAGGGCGTGCGGTCATGGGAACCACGACCGCTTGCTTTCACTCCGATCAAGCCTTCGGTTGCAGGAGTTTCACAGCCACACCCGGCCAGATCACGTTCATCACGTAGTCGGTCGCGAGCGCAGGTCCTACCGAGGGCCTGCGCTCCATCCACACCGCGAGCCGTTCCGTCGCGCCGACGACGATCTCCGCGAACGCCTCCGCCTCCAGCGGGTCGATCTCCGGCGTGAACGACGCCAGCACGGCCCCGATCATGTCCGTCTGCTGCTGACGGATGCCTTCCACCTCTTCTTGGGCCGACGGCACGGCCACGGCCGCCTCCTGCCGCAGCAGCGCCCACGACCGGCGGTGCTCGTCGATGAACTCGAAGAACGCCAGCAGGCCCAGTCTGAGGAACTCCTCCGGGCTCGCCGCGCCCGCGATCGCCGCCGCGGTCTTCTCCCGCAGCTCCGTGCGCGCGCGGTGGATGCAGCCGATGAGCAGGCCTTCCTTCGAGCCGAAGTACTCGTAGAGCATCGGCTTCGAGACGCCGACGCGTTCGGCGATCTCGTCCATCGACGTGGCCAGGTACCCCTGCTCGGCGAAGATCTCCTCCGCGACGGTGAGCATTTGAGCCATGCGCTGGGCCTTGGGCATGCGGCGCCGCGGAGCAGTCACGAAGGGAGTCTACCGCTCGTAACTTACTTCGAGTAACCTACCGAGAAGTAGCCACCGCGAGCGGAGGGACCTTCCCATGCACCGAGAGACGAAAGTGCTCGTCATCGGCACCGGCTTCTCCGGCCTCGGCATGGCCATCGAGCTGAAGCGCCGCGGCGAGCACGACTTCGTGGTGCTGGAGAAGGCAGCCGACCTCGGCGGCACCTGGCGGGACAACTCCTACCCGGGCTGCGCCTGTGACGTGCCGTCGCACATGTACTCGTTCTCGTTCGAGATGAACCCGAAGTGGTCGCGGATGTTCGCGCAGCAGGGCGAGATCCAGGGCTACCTGCAGCGCGTCGCCGAGAAGTACCGGCTGCGGCCGCACATCCGCTTCAACACCAAGGTGTCCGGCGCGCAGTGGGACGACGAAGCGAAGCGCTGGCAGGTCACGACCGAGCAGGGCGACACGTACACGGCGCAGGCACTGGTCGCGGGCGTCGGCGCGTTGCACATCCCGAACGTCCCGGAGCTGCCGGGCATCGAGAACTTCAGCGGCAAGACGTTCCACTCCGCGCAGTGGGACCACGACTACGACCTGACCGGGAAGCGCGTCGCCGTGATCGGCACGGGTGCGTCCGCGATCCAGTTCGTGCCGGAGATCGCGGGCCAGGTCGGCTCGATGAAGATCTTCCAGCGCACGCCGCCGTGGATCATGCCCAAGGCCGACCGCGAGATCAACGGCTGGGAGCAGAAGCTGTTCCGCGCCCTGCCCTTCACGCAACGGGCGTACCGCAACTTCGTGTACTGGACGCGGGAGTCTTCCGCGCTGGGCTTCGCGGTGAACCCGAAGATCATGCAGTTCGCGCAGGGCATCGCGTTGCGGCACCTGAAGAAGCAGGTGCCGGACCCGGCGCTGCGCCGCAAGCTCAAGCCCGACTACACCATGGGCTGCAAGCGCGTGCTGATCTCCAACGACTTCTACCCCGCGCTGGGCTACCCGAACGTCGACCTGGTGACGGACAAGGTCTCCGAGGTGCGCGAGAAGTCCATCGTGGACAGTGCGGGCGTCGAGCACGAGGTCGACGTCATCATCTACGGCACCGGGTTCCACGTCGTCGACTCGTTCGACTACCTGGACATCCAGGGCAAGGGCGGCGTCGACCTCGCGAAGCAGTGGCGTCAGGAAGGCATCGAGACCTACTTCGGCATCACGGTCTCGGGCTTCCCCAACCTGTTCTTCCTGCTGGGCCCCAACACCGGACTCGGGCACAACTCGGTCGTGTTCATGATCGAGTCGCAGATCCGGTACATCTCGCAGTGCCTCCAGCTCCTCGACAAACACCGCGCAGCGGAGCTGGACGTGCGGTTGGAGGCCCAGCAGGAGTTCAACACCGAGCTCCAGCGCAAGCTCACCAAGGGCGTGTGGACCCAGGGCGGCTGCAAGAGCTGGTACCTCGACGCGCAGGGCGTGAACCGCACCGTGTGGCCGGGATTCACCTGGCGGTACTGGATGCGGACCAAGCGCGTGCGCGCCGAGGACTACGTGCTCACGGCTGGACGATGACCTTCAGGGCGGTCCGCTCGTCCATCGCCTGGTAGCCCAGCGCGACGTCGTCGAGCGAGACCGTCCTGTCGAACACGGGACCGGGGTCGATGCGGCCGGCGAGCACGTCGGCCAGCAGCTCCGGCAGGTATGCGCGTGCCGGGGCGACACCGCCGCCGATGGCGATGTTGCGGCCGAACAGCTTGCCCAGCGGCAGCCCCGGCATCTCGTGCGGCACGCCGACGTACCCGATGCGGCCGCCGTCGCGCACGATGCCCATCGCGGTCTCCCACGACTGCTCGGTGCCGACGCACTCCAGCACCGCGGACGCGCCGAGGCCGCCGGTCATCTCCTTGATGCGCTCGATCGCGGCCTCACCGCGTTCGGCGACCTGGTCCGTCGCGCCGAAGAGCGTCGCGATCTTCGCCCTGTCCTCGTGACGGCCCATCGCGATGATCCGCTCGGCACCGAGCCGCTTGGCCGCCAGCACGCCGCACAGGCCCACGGCGCCGTCACCGACGACCGCGACCGTCGCGCCGGGACCGACCCCGGCGCCCATGGCGGCGTGGTGGCCGGTGCCCATGACGTCGCTCAGGCTCAGGAACGCGGGCAGCAGCGACGCCGGCGCGTCCGCGGGGACCCGGACCAGCGTGCCGTCGGCCTGCGGCACCCTGACCGCCTCGCCCTGCCCGCCGTCGCTGCCCTTGCTGCCCCAGAACCCGCCGCTGCGGCAGGACGTCTGCAGCCCGGCCTGGCAGTACGCGCACGTGCCGTCGCTCCAGACGAACGGCGCGATGACCCGGTCACCGACCTGGACGCTCTTCACGTCCCCGCCGACCTCCTCGACGATGCCGAGGAACTCGTGGCCGATCCGCTGCCCGTCCGCGCGCTTGGCGACGCCCCGGTACGCCCACAGGTCGCTGCCGCAGATGCACGCGAGCTCGACCCGGACGACGACGTCGGTGGCCTCCTGGACGGCCGCGTCCGGCACCTCCTCAACGCGGATGTCTCGGGTGCCGTAGATCGTCGTAGCCCGCACGGGCGCCTCCTCTTCGTTCGTTGCCCAACCGTCACAGCGTCCTCCTGTCCCGGCGTTTCCGCCGAATCGAGACGCTGTGGAATTGGTTACGCGTGCTTAGTATCGAGAGCGTGATCACTTCCGATGGCCTCGTCCGGGCACGCGGTATCCGTTATGCGACAGCCGCCCGATTCGCGCCACCGGAGCCGTTGCCCTACGACGGTGCGCGCCCCTCCGACCGCGGTCCCGCCTGCCCGCAGCCGCCCTCGGCGCTGGTCGCGGTGGTGGGCAACTCCGTCGAGGGGCTGTCCTTCGACGAGCACTGCCACGTGCTCTCGGTGACCGCTCCCGCCGGCGCGTCCGGCCTGCCGGTGATGGTCTGGTTCCACGGCGGCGCCTACGTGACGGGCAGCGGCGAGTCCGCGAAGTACGAGACCTCGCTGCTGGCCTCGGAAGGCGTGGTGGTCGTCAGCGTCAGCTACCGCCTCGGCGTCTTCGGGTACCTGCACGACAACCTGGGGCTGCTCGACCAGCTCACGGCGTTGCGGTGGGTGCGGGACAACATCGCCTCGTTCGGTGGCGACCCGGCGAACGTGACGGCGTTCGGGCAGTCCGCGGGTGCCGACTCGGTCTACGCGTTGATGCTCACCGACACGGAGGGCCTGTTCCACCGGGCGATCCTGCAGAGCGCGCCGCTGGGCACGCGCAGCCCGGAACGTGCCGAGATGACGGCCGCACTGCGTGCCGCGGTCTCGGTCGACGGCTCCACCTCCGTCGAGGACGTCCTGGCGGCCCAGCTCGCCGCCGTCGCCGAGGTGGGACCGAAGTTCGCGCCGTCCGGCGGCATGCCGTTCGCCCCGGAGCTGGCCCCGGCCGATCTCTCCACCGCGGCGCCGCGCGTCGAGCTGCTCGTCGGGCACACGGCCGACGACGGCAGCCCGTACGTGCCGAGCCGCGAGCACTGGGAGGCCGTGACCGAGCTGATCTTCGCCGCCGGCGCCCGTGAGCTGGCGCGGGACTGGGCCGTGGCGGGTGGCCAGGTCGCCACCTACAGGTTCACGTGGGCACCCGCCGACGCGCCGCTGGGGTCGTGCCACTGCATGGAGCTGCCGTTCCTGTTCGACCCGGAGGCCTGGCTCGGCGCGGGCATGCTCGCGGGACAGGAGCCGGATCCCGTGCTGGCCAAGACGATCCGGGGAACCTGGGCCGGGTTCGCGCGAAACGGGATGGACGCGCTGCCGTCCCGGTCGCTTGAATTCGGCGGGTGACCGACCGCGAGCGTTTGCGCACCACGTTCGGAGAGGACGCGGCCCGCTACCACCGGGCCCGTCCCACCTATCCCCCGCGGCTGTTCGAACGGCTGCGCGGCCCGCGCGTCCTGGAGATCGGCCCGGGCACCGGACAGGCGACGCTGCCGCTGACCGCCCTGGGTTCGGTGACGGCCGTCGAACTGAGCCCCGACCTGGCCGAGGTCGCCCGTTCCCACGCACCCGAGGCGGATGTGGTGGTGGCGGACTTCGACGTCTGGCCGTTGCCCGCGGAGCCGTTCGACCTCGTCGTGTCGGCGACGGCGTTCCACTGGCTCGACCCCGCGACCCGGATGGCGCGCTGTGCGGCGGCACTGCGTCCGGGCGGCTCGCTGGCCGTGATCTCGACGCACCACGTCCTGGGCGGGACCGAGCGGTTCTTCGCGGACGTGCAGGAGTGTTACGAGCGGTGGGACCCCACCACGACACCGGGGTTCCGGCAGTCCCCCGCGTCGGCGATCCCTTGCGAGTTCGACGAGAGCCCGCTCTTCGGCGAGCCCGAGTTCCACCGGTACGAGTGGGAGCAGGCCTACGACACCGAGGCCTACGTGGACCTGCTGCTGACGTACTCGAACCACATCGCGCTGCCGGACCGCGACCGGTTGATCGCGGACATCCGGCGGTTGGTCGACACGCGGCACGAGGGGCGGATCGTGAAGCGGTACATGACCCAGCTCGCCCTGGCGACCAAGAGGTAGTCCTTTGTGGACACTTCCGGACGGCCTCCGGCGTAGATCACTCACAATCCAACCAAAGACATCAGAATGCAACAAACCGGGTGCTGCTCACCCTGCAAGAGGGGCAAGACGCCTAGGATGTGCCGCCAAAGGGGCGGGGAGGACACGCACTAGCCGTGCCCTGGTACGAGGAGGTGGCATGGCCGTGTCGACAACGGCGTTCAACGAGGGAAGGGTCCCCCAGCGGGGCCGTCCTCGCGACGCCAGCAGGGACGACGCTTTACGTCAGGCAGCGCTCGAGGTGATGGCCGAGGTCGGGTACCGGGCCCTCACCATGGACGCGGTGGCGGCCCGTGCGAGAGCGGGCAAGGCGACGATCTACCGGCGGTGGGAGTCGAAGCTCGATCTCGTGATCGACACGTGCACCCAGCTCGCCACGCAGAACCTCGCGGCACCGGACACCGGTTCCCTGGCCGGAGACCTGCGCGAGTTCCTCTCGTCGTTCGCCGCGTTCCTCTCCGGACCGATCGGCAAGGCCGCGCAGGCACTCGTGGGCGAGCTGCCGCACGAACCCGAGCTGGCGACGGCGTTCCGGGAGACCTTCCTGATCTCGCAGCGCGACGTGCTGCGCGGCATCCTCGACCGGGCCGCCGAACGGGGCGAGCTGAGGGCCGACGCCCCGCGCGGCATGGCGGTCGAGATCGCGGGCGCCGCCCTGATCTACCGGCTGATGCTGACCGGGGACCCGCTCGACGAGCCGTTCGTGGAGAAGGTCGTCGAGCAGGTGCTCCTGCCGTTGGTGCGGGTCTCCTAGCGGAAGAGCTTGCGCACCAGCGCGAAGCCGACCACCGCGCCGACCGCGATCAGCGTGTACTTGACCTTGGGCTGGCTCAGCACGTCGAGCACGGACGACTTGCCCTGCTCGACGAGCTTCTGCGGGTTGGCGCGCTCGCTGAGCTCGTCCAGGGTGGCGGCCAGCGCGGTGCGAGCCTGCTCGATCTCGCGCTGGATGGTGTCGGGATCGCGAGCCACATGTCCTCCTAGCAGCGGTTCTGCCCGCAACCGTAGTGGACGGCCGGTGGCGGGGCTTCGCGCGACCCGCGAGAGCGAGTCCATGGACGGGCTATAGGCTTCCAACCGAGGGGTCGTAGCCCAATTGGCAGAGGCACTGGGTTTAGGTCCCAGCCAGTGGGGGTTCGAGTCCCCCCGACCTCATTGATCAGCGGTTATGAGTGGCTCGCCGCGGGGGTTGCCCCGCGGCGGACCGGTTCCCGAGTGCTCCGCCAGCCGTTCCCTGCCGTAGAGCCGGACCGACTCCAGCTGCTCGAACCGGCCGGCGCCGGTGAACGTGAGCAGCGACTTGGCCACGAGCGCGGACAGCAGCACCAGCACCCGGTCCGAGGGCAGGTCGCACGCCTGGACCGCGCCGTCGAGCCCGAACCCGCCGGGCCCCTGCGAGATGCACCGGAACACGTGTTGCTCGTCGGCGCTCAGGTGGTCGTAGCTCCAGCTGATCGCGGCGCGCAGGCTCTGGTGACGTTCGGCGGCGGTGCGGTTGCCGCGGTTGAGGAGCTCGAGGCGGTCGTCCAGCCGCGCCAGCAGCTCCTGGACGGGCAACAGGGTCACGAGCCTCGCCGCGAGCTCGATCGCCAGCGGGAGACGGTCCAGGCGCGCACACAGGGCGGCCAGCGCGTCCCGGTCGCCGAGCCGCAGTCCCACCTGGTTCGCGCGGGCCCGGTCGGCGAACAGCTCCACCGCGTCCGTGATCGACAACGGCCGCACCGCGAACAGCACCTCGCCGGGCACCCGCAACGGTTCCCGGCTCGTCGCGACGACCGTGAGACCGGGACAGCCGAGCAGCAACGGCTCCAGCAGCGTCGCGCACTCCGCCGCGACGTGCTCGCAGTTGTCCAGCACCAGCACCGTCTCGCGGCCCGCCAGCGCGTGCACCAGCGTGCTCAGCACGGGCTCCTCGGCGGGTTCGCCGAGCGCCCTCGCGCACGCCCGCGCCACGTCCGTCGCCGAGGCGAGCTCGACCCACGTCGCCCGGTCCCCGGTGAACTCCTTGACCAGCCTGCTCTTCCCGACACCCGCGGGTCCGACGAGCGTGAGCACGCGCGTGCCGACGATCCCGCCGAGACGGACGAGTTCTGCGTCACGCCCTATGAAACTGTCCAGTGCCGTAACGGGTTCGTTGACGCGCTGCCGGTAGGCCCGCTGGCGGCAGGCGTTCGAGCAGTACCGCGCGTGTCTGCGCCGGGAGGTGGCGGTCGAGGTGCCGCAGATCGCACACGTCCCCACCTGGTCAGCCATCGAAGTCCATCGTAGTCAAACGATTACATGCCGGAAAGGCCTTTCCGGCACCTTGTAGACCAATGACCAGTCTGGTCTTTTGTGGACTGATCCCTTTTGGTGGCGACGCGTGCGTGCGATCACACGTCGTGAAGATCAAGAGAATCCCGTTCACCGCCCGACGTGAGGACTCTCACCCTGCGCGTTCTGGCTGGTGAAGCGCCTGCACGCTTCTCGATGCGACACAAGGATTCACGACCCGTAGGGGTCATCACCGAGAAGGAGGTGAGGTTTACCCCACCCCAACCTTGCGGTTTCCCCCAATGTCCCCCGCCCTCCCCCTCCGTACCGTGGATCCCATGAACTTGGTCGACTGGGTCACCGACCTGATGCACACGGCCGGCGCACCCGGAGCGGCTTTGGCGATCGCGCTGGAGAACCTGTTCCCGCCCCTGCCCAGCGAGGTCTTCCTGCCCCTGGCCGGCTTCACCGCGGCCCAGGGCAAGATGTCCCTGCTCGACGCCATCGCGTGGACGACGCTGGGCTCGGTCGCGGGCGCGCTGCTGCTGTACTGGATCGGCGCCCTGCTGGGCCGCGAGCGGGTCCGTCGCATCGCCGCCCGCATGCCGATGGTCCGGGTGTCCGATGTGGACAAGACGGAGGCCTGGTTCCTGCGCAACGGCTACCGCGCGGTCTTCTTCGGCCGCATGATCCCGGTCTTCCGCAGCCTGATCTCGATCCCGGCCGGCGTCGAACGCATGCGATTAGCACCGTTCCTCGCCTACACCGCGGCGGGCAGCCTGCTGTGGAACACGGCGCTGATCCTCGCGGGCTACCTGCTGGGCGACAACTGGCACCTCGTCGAGCAGTACGTGGGCATCGGCTCGAAGGTCGTCCTGGGCCTGGCCGTGGTGGCCGCGCTGATCTTCGTGGTGACCCGAGTGTCGAAGAGGCGCGAAAAGTCCCGCGTCTGACCGCCGCCCACTGGTCGGCAGCAATCCGCAGTGCGGACACGACACCCACCATCGCGCCCACCGCGTGTCTCCAGGGGCCGCCCCACCCCGCGCCTGACGGCCCCGCACCGACCTGCGGCGGTCGGCGGCACAAACACAACGCCCACCACCATGCCTACTGTGCGTCTCCATCAGCCGCCCCACCCCGCGTCTGACGGGACCGCGCCGGTCCGAGGCCTGGGCACGACACTCACCACCGCGCCCACTACGTGTCTCCACCCAGCCGCCCACCCCGCGTCTGACCGCCCGCACCAGTACGCAGCGGTCCGCAGCGCAGACACGACACTCACCACCACGCCCACCGCGCGTCCCCGCCAGACGCCCCAACCCACGTCTGACCGCTCCACAGCGGTCTGCGGCGCAGACACGACCCACCACCGCGTCCACCGCGCGCCTCCACCAGCCGCGTCAACTCCGGCAGCGTCAACCCCAGCCGCACCAACCCCAGTAGCGAAGCGGCCGTCCCTCAAGACCCGCGGTTCTCCACGAGCCCCTCGGGCTAGTTCGCGACCCTGAGGCTGTCCAGGTACCCCGTCAACTCCCGAACGGCACTCCGCCCGGCCCGGTTCGCGCCGATCGTGCTGGCCGAAGGCCCGTACCCCACAAGATGAATCCGCGGGTCGGACACCACCCGAGTCCCGTCCACCTGGATCCCCCCGCCCGAAGCACGCAGGTGCAACGGCGCGAGGTGGTCGAGGTCGTGCCGGAACCCGGTGGCCCACAGGATGACGTCGGCGTCGAAGCGTTCCCCGGACGCCCACTCGACACCCGCCGGCGTCACGCGCTCGAACATCGGCCTGCGGTCCAGCACCCCGGAGGCCAGGGCCGCGCGCGTCGCGTCGTTCAGCGGCAGCCCGGTGACGCTGACGACGGAGCGCGGGATCAGGCCTGCGCGGACGCGTTCCTCGACCATTCCGACCACCCAGCGGCCGTAGTCCTCGGTGAACGGGCCCTCCCGCCACACCGGTTCGTGCCGCGTGACCCAGCGGGTCTCCGCTGCGAGAGGAGCGAGCTCCATCAACAGCTGCGTGGCGGAGGCGCCGCCGCCCACGACCACGACGCGCTTGCCCGCGAACTCGGCGGGGCCCTGGTAGTCGGCGGTGTGCAGCTGGCGGCCCCGGAACGTCTCCTGGCCCGGGTAGTACGGCCAGAACGGGCGGCGCCACGTGCCGGTCGCGTTGATCAGGCCGCGGGTGGTCCACACGCCATCGGTGGTCTCGATTTTGAGCAGCGGGCCGTCGTTCACGACCTGGGTGACGTTGACCGGGCGCACGACGGGCAGGTCGAAGAGCTGTTCGTAGCGCTCGAAGTAGGCCGGGATCGCCTCGTTGGCGGGCTCGTCGGGTGCGGGCTGCTCGAACGGCATGCCCGGCAGTTCGTGGATGCCGTGCACGGTCCGCATGCGCAGGCTCGGCCAGCGGTGCAGCCACGCGCCACCGGGTGCGGTGTTCGCGTCCAGCACCACGTGGTCGACACCGCGCCGCTGCAAGAAGTACGAGGCGGACAGGCCCGCCTGTCCCGCGCCGATCACCACCACATCCGTCACATCACGAACAACGGGAGGAGCCGGTCAGTCCTTCTCACCTGTGACCCACAAAACATCGCACAAAAGGATCAGGTTGCCGCTAGCTTCCGGGGGCGTGCACCTAATTCTGACGATGGCGTTGCTCGCGGCACCTGTGTCCACGACGGCGCCGGTCCCCGAACCGACTGCCTCCTATGCGGTCTACGACCGGATCACGCACAAGGTGACCGGCCGGGACGTGCACAAACCGATCAGATCCGCCTCCCTGGTCAAGATCCTGATCGCGATCGAGCAACTGGAGACGCGCGGCGACGACCCGCGCATCGAACCGATGCTGCGCGTCAGCGACGACAACGCGGCGAGCGAGCTGTGGGTCGAGAACGGGTGGGAGCAGCTCGTCGTGCGCACGGCCGAGCGGCTCAAGCTCGACGACACGCGCCCGCCGGAGAACCGGGGCATGTGGGGCTACACGGCGGTGAGCGCCTCGGACGTCGTGAAGATCTACCGGTACGTGCTGGAGAAGGCGAAGCCGAAGGTCCGGAACACGATCATGGGGCACCTGCAGCGGGCCGAGAAGTGCGCGTCGGACGGGTTCGACCAGTCGTTCGGGCTGCCGTCCGCCACGTGGAAGCCCGCGTTCAAGCAGGGCTGGTCGGGGTTCGGCGACCCGACGAAGCCGTGCGTGGACAGGCCGCGGCCGCGCATCCAGTGGGAGCTCGACACCAAGTCGCCGGCCCTGCACACGTCCGGGACGTGCTGGTTCAGCATCGTCGCGGTGCTGACCCTGCACCCGGAGGGCACGACCTACGAGAAGGCCGCGAAACGAGTTACCCGGCTCACGGAAGAAGTCGCGAAGTATCGGTGTTGATCGATGTATGAGCCGTCTGAGTGAGATCCCGCTGTCCGTTCTCGACCTCGCGCCCATCACCTCGGGGTCGGACGCGACGACCGCGCTGCGAAACTCGCGGGAGCTCGCTCAGCAGGCCGAACGCCTCGGCTACCACCGCTACTGGTTCGCCGAGCACCACAACATGCCCGGCATCGCCTCGTCCGCGCCCGCCGTGCTCATCGGCCACATCGCGGACGCGACCGAGACGATCCGCGTCGGTTCGGGCGGCGTCATGCTGCCCAACCACGCGCCGCTCGTGGTCGCCGAGCAGTTCGGCATGCTCGAGGCCCTGCACCCCGGCCGCATCGACCTCGGCATCGGCCGCGCGCCCGGCACCGACCAGAAGACGGCACGGGCGTTGCGGCGCACCGAGGCGGGTCTGTCCGCGGAGAACTTCCCGCAGGAGCTGACCGAGCTGATCAAGTACTTCGAGGGCACCGCCGAGCTCAACGCCGTGCCCGCGGCGGGCAACAAGCCGCCGATCTGGCTGCTCGGCTCGTCGGGTTACAGCGCGCAGGCCGCGGGGATGCTCGGCCTGCCGTTCGCGTTCGCCCACCACTTCAGCGCGCAGAACACGTTGCCGGCGCTGGAGCTGTACCGGCGGCACTTCCGGCCGTCCGAGGTGCTCGACGAGCCCTACGCGATGGTGTGCGCCTCGGTGGTCGTCGCCGACACCGACGAGCAGGCCCGGTACATCGCGGGCCCGGGAGCGCTCTCATTCGTGAAGCTGCGCCAGGGCCGTCCGGGGCCGCTGGCGACCCCGCAGGAGGCGGCGGACTACCCGTACACCGAGATCGACCAGCTGGTGATGGAAGATCGGATGGCCACCCAGATCATCGGGTCCACCTCGACGGTCCGTTCCGGACTGGACGAGTTGATGGAGTCGACGGCGGCCGACGAGCTGATGGTGACGACGATCGTGCACGGCCACGACGACCGTCTGCGGTCGTTCGAACTGCTGAGCGAGGTCGCCGAACGGACGCCGTCCCTGGGCCGTTCAGCCGCACATACGTGAGTCGGCCAGGCGTGACCTTCACGTTTCGTACGACTGGCACTGCTCTGAACGGGTGATAAACGGCTCCGCTTGTAGCGCGGGGCACACAGTGGGCGATGATCGGTGTGAGCGCGCACGCCCCCCGACGCGCTCCCTAGCGTGACCCGCGGCCTCGGCCGCACGGACGGCGTGGGGCCGGCGCACTTGTGGCGCCGCCCACGCCGCCCATCACGAGTCGGCCACGTCCCGGCACCAGGTCCGCTTCAGAGGCCACTTTCGTTCGCACTTCCCTCTTCGGCACCGTCACAGTTGACGTGAGTCGTTCACACCCACCGCCGGGGTGGGAAAGGGGAGTTCGTGAAGTTCGCCAAATCGGCCGCGGGCCTGTGCCTGTTGCTGGCCGTGGCGGGATGTGCGGGCCCCAGTGTCGCCGTCACCCCCGACGAGAACCTGACGGTCGAGCAGCGAGCCGAGACGCCGAGCGCGTCCGGTGCCGCCGCCTTCGGCACGCAACGCGTGTGGGCCTCGGGCCTGTCCGTCGTGGTCTCCGCCCCGCGCTCCCTCGTCCCGTCCGAGACGGCGATCCCGAAGGCAACGCGCACAGCGGTCTTCACGATCACCGTCTACAACGGCTCCAAGGCGCCCTACCAGTCCTCCCAGCTGGCCGTGAGAGCGACGGCGGACGGAGAACCCGCCGCGGAGCTCGTCGACTCCGTGCAGGGCCTCAACGGCCTCGCGGCCGCCGTCGCCGAACTCCCGCCGGGCCGCGACACGCAGCTCCAGCTGGCGTTCGCGGTCTCCGAGGCACCGGTGCGCATGCAGCTGACGATCCAGCCGGGCGGACAGGGCCAGGACGCGCCCACCGTCTTCGAGGGCCAGGCGTAGCACCCGGAATAGACTCTGGGGCATGACCAGTCGTCTCGAACCTGGTGACACCGCGCCCGCGTTCACGCTGCCCGACAGCGAGGGCAAGCCGGTGTCCCTGTCCGACTACCTCGGCAAGTCCGTGGTCGTGTACTTCTACCCGGCCGCCAGCACGCCGGGCTGCACGAAGCAGGCCTGCGACTTCCGCGACAACCTCGGCGTGCTCGCCGACTCGGGCTACGAGGTCGTCGGCATCTCGCCCGACAAGCAGGAGAAGCTCGCGAAGTTCCGCGACGCCGAAGAACTCACGTTCCCGCTCCTCGGCGACCCGGACAAGAAGGTCCTCACCGAGTGGGGCGCCTTCGGCGAGAAGCAGAACTACGGCAAGACCGTCCAGGGCGTCATCCGCTCGACGTTCCTCGTCGGCCCGGACGGCAAGATCGTCAAGGCGATGTACAACGTCCGCGCCACCGGCCACGTGGCCAAGCTCCTGCGCGAACTCCCCGCCTGACTTCCGATGCCAGCTGAGGCCGCCGTCGCTTTCCTGCGACGGCGGCCTCTCTTTCGGGTATGGTCGAACAGAGGGCGTGCAACAAAGCCGCCCCTGTTCCGGTGAGGGTGATACACCGTGTGTCGTTTGACGGCACCTAACGGCCCCGACATCCCGTCTGATTTCACCTTGCGAGTCCACTTCCCCGCACGCGGCGGCTGACCAGGGCTTTTCGCCCACCAGTCATCCGTTCTCTTCAACACGCGCGCCTGGCGTCGCGTGCATTTCGTGCTGGGAAAATTCAATGCTCAAGTGGATCCTGCTCGCCCTCGCCGTGGGCGCGGAAGTCTTCGCGACCCTCTGCCTCAAATACTCCGACGGTTTCACGAAACCCTGGCCGACCGCAGGACTCGCGGCCGGCTTCCTGACGGCTCTCTACCTCGAATCGCTGGTGATCAGAATGGGCGTCCCGGTGGCCATCACCTACGCCATCTGGGCAGGCGCGGGCATCGCCCTCGTCGCCATCACCAGCCGCGTGCTGTTCGCCGACCCGCTGAATCTGGCGATGCTCGCCGGCATGGCCCTGATCGCCGCGGGCGTGTGCGTGGTGTCGGTGGCCTCGCACGCCCAGGCAGCCGTCTAATCTCGTTTGGGTGAGCTTGGAACTCGCTGCCGCCAGACTCGGTCAGACCATCGCGACCCGCGCGGCCACCGCATGGCTGGCGGGCCGCAACAGGGAGAAGGCACGAACCTCCTCCCTGGCCGACCTGGCGGCAGCAGAGCTGGCGAAGCCCGTCCAGAAAGCCAAGCTCGACACCCTGGTGCAGAGCATCAGCAACACGGTCGCCGAACAACTCGAACAGGTCTTGCAGCGCTGCCCGGAAGACGAGATCGAGCCCTCGCTCGCCGCCGTCGAGGTAGCGCTGCAGTCCATCGACCTGTCCGACGAGGCCCTCCTCGCCGACGACGCGGACCCCGAAGTCCTGGCCCAGCGCATCCGCCGCGAACTCCCGCGCCAGGACCTGGGCCGCTTCTACGACATCGCCCTCGACCAGTCCTGCCGCTACCTGATCCAGGTGATCAGGCACCTGCCGTCCTTCCAGCCAAGAGCTCTGGCAGAAGTCCTCTCCCGAGCCACAGCCCAGACCGCCCTGCTGGAAGATGTCCTGTCCCGTCTTCCTCTCAGTTCCCTTTACGCACCTCAAGGCACGGACCACGACGGCGAGTTCCGTGACTCGTACCTGCGTTTCATCGGGGACACGCTCGACCGCATCGAAATCCTCGGCCTTCCGGTACGGGAGCGTCGGCGGCTGGCGCTGAGCGTGGCTTACCTCAGCCTCACGGTGTCAGGTGAGGAAGGAGCCCGAGGCACCGCCGAGCCCCACCCGCACTCAGGCGTGCGTGTCGAGTCTGCGATGGTCGACCGCACCTTCGTGAAAGGGCACGCGGGTTCCGGCAAGACGACGCTGCTCGACTGGCTCGCAGTAACGGCCGCTCGTGGCGGATTCACCGGCAACTTGATGTCCTGGAACGGGTTGGTGCCCTTCCCCATCCGGTTGCGCACCTATGCCGACAGTCCCCTGCCCAAGCCGGAGGAGTTCGTCCCCGGCCCGCTCAGCGGTGTCATGCCCGCAGGCTGGGTCCACCGCACCCTCCGTGCAGGCAAGGGCCTTCTCCTGGTGGACGGCGTCGACGAGGTGCAACCGCACAAGCGGCCGAAGGTCAAGGAGTGGCTGCGCGACCTCGTCCACGTTTTCCCCGGTGCACGCGTCGTGGTGACGTCGCGACCAACCGGTATCGACGTGAAGTGGTTGGCAGACCTGGATTTCTCGTCCGTCGTGCTCGACCAGATGAGTCCTGGCGACGTGCGCGTGTTCCTCCGACGCTGGCACGAGGCCGCAGACGCACCTGAGGAAGCGCATCGACGGCTCATCAATCAACTCGACAGCCGGGAACACCTCCAGAGTCTGGCCGCCACGCCCCTGCTCTGCGCGATGTTGTGCGCTCTCAACCTCGACCGGGCCTCGGAACTCCCGCACAACCGCATGGAGTTGTACGCGGCGGCCCTCACGATGTTGACGGACCTGCGCGACGCCGAACGCGACATCGCCCGCATCCTCACCGCGTCGGACAAGACCGTGCTGCTCAGAGACCTGGCATGGCGTCTGCAAGAGGGCGGACTGTCACAGCTGCCGACCTCCAAGGTGCACGAGCACATCAGCCGCAAGATCCGCTCCATGCCCAACGTCGACGAAGAGTCCCACACCGTCGTCGATCACCTGTTGGAACGCAGCGGTGTCATCCGCGAACCCGTACCCGGCCGCGTCGACTTCGTGCACAGGACCTTCCAGGAGTACCTGGCGGGTGAGGAAGCCATGCAGGACGGCCGGGTCGAAGCCCTTGTCGCACAGGCACACCTGGACTCCTGGACGCAGACGATCGTGCTGGCCTGCGGCCACGGCCAGCGCTCTCAGGTGAACGAACTGCTGACCGGCGTGCTCGACCGCGCCGACCGCGAGCCGCGCAAGGCTCGCCGGCTTCGACTGCTCGCGGCCGCGTGTCTGGAAACCGTCGCCGACGTCGACCCCGAGGTCTACGACCGGGTCGACGCAGTGATCAGGGACAGGCTCGTGCCGCCGCGCAGTGAGCCGGAGACGAGATCATTGGCCAGCATCGGCCACCGCGTGCTCCGGTACCTGCCGACGTCGCTCGACGAACTTTCCGAAGCAGCGGCTGCGGCAACGGTGCACAGCGCCGCACTCGTGGCGTCGCCCGAAGCCATGACGAGACTCGCCGGCTATGCGCAGGATCCACGGTCGAAAGTCCAACGAGCACTGATGAACGCGTGGGCGAACTTCGCCCCTCAGCAGTACGCGGAAGAGGTCCTGGCAAACGCGCCGCTGGAGAACGGCAACGCCACGATCACCTCGGGCCGGCTCCTCCCCCATGTCAGGGCGCTCCGCCACTTGGTCGACATCGACCTGTTCCTGTTCGGTGAACCGTTGGAGTGGCTGCGATTCATCGAAGAACCAATAACACTCAACCGACTTTACGTGTGGACGCAGGAGGAGCTCGATCTAAGTCCACTAGCGCGAACACAACCGCGCCTGATCCATCTTTCGAATGCCAAGCGGTATGCGAACGCGGACAGCATCCCTGACGTCGAACAGCTCTCGATCTCTGCGGGGGAACCTTGGCAAAGCCTCGACTTCCTGCGCGGCAAGTCAGTGAGCAGCCTGAGCCTCACCACAGTGGCCCCCGGCTGTGACCTGAGCGTCCTGACCGAGGTCAAGGGCTTGGAAAGCCTGTCCTACACCGGCTCCCACAACCTTGAGTTCATCTCCGCACTTCCTGCCCTGCGGGAACTCACGCCCATGAGCGAAGAGCCGATCGACGTCCGTCCGCTCAAAGGCCGGTCGTTGCAACTTTGGCTGCATCATGACTGCACCTACGTCGGGGTCGAAGATCTCGGCCCCGACGTCGACGTCGAGTGGTACTGACTACGCCAGCTTGCGCAGGTGCGGCACGAGGAGCTTCAGGGCGCGCCCCCGGTGGGACTCCGCGTCCTTCTCCTCCGCCGTCATCTCGGCAGAAGTGACCTCGTACCCCTCGGGCACGAAGATCGGGTCGTACCCGAACCCGTTGGCACCACGACGAGCCCGCAGCAACGTGCCACGCCACTCACCGCGCACCACGACCTCTTCGCCACCGGGCACGACCAGCGCGACCACCGAGACGAACGCGGCACCACGCCGTTCGTCCGGCACATCACCCAACTGGCCAAGCAGCAGGTCGAGGTTCGCGTCATCGTCGCCGTGACGGCCGGACCACCGGGCGGACAGCACGCCAGGCATGCCGTTCAGCTCATCGACAGCCAGCCCGGAGTCGTCGGCAACGGACACCAGACCGGTAGCGGCAGCAGCGTCACGGGCCTTGGCGAGAGCGTTGCCCTCGAAGTCCGGCGCGGTCTCGGGCGCCTCGGGGAACTCCGGCACGTCCGACAGCGACAGCACCTCGATGCCGTCCAACGACTCCGCCACCACGATGCGCTGGAGTTCGCGAAGCTTCTTCGCGTTGCGGGAAGCCAGGAGCAGCTTCATCGCTTACCACCGGACTTGGGCTCCGGCAGGATGCCGGGGTAGGGCGCGGCCAGGGCCTCGGCCTGCAGGCGGTTCAGCTCCGCGCAGCCCTGCAGCGCGATGTCCAGCATGCGGTCCAGAGTGGACCGGGCGAACGTCGCGCCCTCGCCCGTGCCCTGCACCTCGATCAGGGTCCCGGCGTCGGTGGCGACGACGTTCATGTCGACCTCCGCGCGCGAGTCCTCCTCGTACGGCAGGTCGAGACGCACGCGTCCGTCGACCACGCCCACCGAGATCGCGGAGACCGCGCAAGACAGCGGCGACGGGTCGGCGAGGCGGCCGGCTGCGCCCAGGTAGGTCACGGCGTCGGCCAGGGCCACGTAGGCGCCGGTGATCGCCGCGGTCCTGGTGCCGCCGTCGGCCTGGATGACGTCGCAGTCGATGACGATGGTGTTCTCACCCAGCGCCGCGAGGTCGATGCAGGCACGCAAGGAACGGCCGATCAGGCGCGAGATCTCGTGCGTGCGGCCGCCGATGCGGCCCTTCACGGACTCGCGGTCGCTGCGGCTGTGCGTGGCCGAGGGGAGCATCGCGTACTCGGCGGTCACCCAGCCGAGGCCGGAGCCCTGGCGCCACCGGGGGACGCCTTCGGTGACACTCGCGGCGCACAGCACGCGGGTGTTCCCGAACTCGATCAGGACCGAGCCCGCGGGCCAGGTCTGATATCCACGCGTGATCCGGATGTCACGCAACACGTCGTCGTTTCGGCCGTCGCTTCGCACCACGGCGCCTACCCTAATGAACCCTGCGGAGCGCCATGGCGTAGGGAGAGACATGCTGACGATCGACGGTATTCCGCTTCACCCGTTGCTGGTGCACGCGGTGGTCGTGCTGTTGCCTCTCGCGGCGCTCAGTTCGGTCGCGATCGCGCTGGTCCCGCGCTGGCGGCAGAAGTACGCGTGGCCCGTTCTGGGGGTCACGCTGGCCGGTGTCGCCGCTGTTCCGGTGGCCAAGCAGGCCGGCGAGGACCTGCAGGCGGCGCTGCAGAGCAACGGCGTGCAGAACCCCGCCATCCAGACCCACGCCGACCTCGGCGACATGCTGCTGCCCATCGCGCTCGGCTTCGGCGTCGCGGTGATCGCGCTGCTGGTCGCCGGGCGGCTCGCCGACCGCGAACGCCAGGCGGAGGCACCCACCACGAAGACGTGGCGGGTGATCTCAGTCGTGGTGTCCGTGCTGGTGGTGCTGCTCGCGGTCGGGACGACGGTGCAGACCGTGCGCGCAGGTCACAGCGGGTCGGGCGCGGTCTGGAGCGGCGTCGGGAGCTGAAGCGGCGCCGTCGCCGACTGCTTCAACGTCCGCGTGACCGTGCAGAACTGCTCCACGGCGCGCCGGACGACGGTCTCGAGCGCCTCCACGTCCTCCACGGCGGACAGGTCGTACGAGAGCGTCACGGGGATGGAGATCACCTCGTTGCCGCTCTCGGACTGAACCGCGTCCGCTTCGGCTGTCAGCTGGTCGCTGCCGGTTCTGCGCAGGATCAACGTCTCCGACGTGACCATCGCGCACCCGGCGGCGGCCGCGACCAGCAGCTCGACCGGGCTGAACGAGCCCTCCTGGCCCTTGCGGCCGATCTTCACCGACGCACCGCGGCCGTTGGTGGCGACGAACTCGTGCTCGCCCACGCGCTCCAGGTTGATCATGCTCGCTCCCCCACCTCGTACCGGCCGCCCTGCACGACCAGCTCACCGGGCCCGTCGAACGCCGACCGGGCCTCTCCCAGCACGTCCTCGCGCGACGTCCACGGCGGCACGTGCGTGACCAGCAGCCGTCCGGCACCGGCCCGCCGCGCCAGCTCGCCCGCCTCGCGCCCGGACAGGTGCAGGTCGGGCTGCCGGTCCGGGGCGTGCGTCCAGCTCGCCTCGCTCAGCAGCACGTCGGCGCCCGCGGCCAGCGCGTCCAACGAGCCGCAGGGCCCGCTGTCCCCGGTGTAGGCCAGCGTCACGCCGCCGTAGGAGATCCGGAACCCGTAGGCCTCGCAAGGGTGTGCCACCACGGCCGAGTCCACTGTGAACGGTCCGATCTCCACGCGCGACCCCAGGCCGTGGAACGCGAACACGTCGCTGAAGTCGAGCGACTCACGTTCGGCGGCGTTCGGCGCGTAGGAGGCGACGAACCGCGAGTGCGCCTCGGCGGGCGCGTGGACGGGCAGGGGGCTCGAAGGCGGTTCGGGGTGGTACTTCCGCGCCACGTAAAGGGAGGACACGTCGACGCAGTGGTCCGGGTGCAGGTGGGAGAGCACCAACGCGTCCATCGAGAACAGCGGCCGTTCCTCCTGGAACCGCGACAGCACGCCGTTGCCGAACTCCAGCGCGAGCGTGAACCCCTCCGCCTCCACCAGGTACCCGGACGCCGCCGCGCCGGGGCCGGGGATGCTGCCGGAGCAGCCGAGCACGGTCAGCAGCACATCAGCCCCACTGTTCGAAGGTCGGCAGGAACCGGGCGGCGAGCTTCGCGAACCGCTCGGGCGGGCCGGTGCACGTCACCCGGTGCACGGCCGGGCCGGAGCCGGCGAACTCGTCGCGCTCGGTCAGCAGCCGCACGACGTCCTTCACCGTCTCCTCGGCGCTCGACACCAGCGTCACGTGCTCGCCCATGACGATCTGGATCACGCCCGTCAGCAACGGGTAGTGGGTGCAGCCGAGCACGACCGTGTCGACGTCGGCGCGCTGCAACGGTTCCAGGTAGGCCTGTGCCAGCCCGAGGACCTGCCGCCCCGAGGTGACGCCGCGCTCCACGAAGTCGACGAACCGCGGGCACGCCGCCGCCGTCACCGTCACGTCGCGGGCCGCCTGGAACGAGTCCTGGTAGGCGTGCGAGTTGATCGTGCCGACCGTCGCGATCACGCCGACGCGGCCGGACCTCGTCGTCATCACCGCGCGCCGCACCGCCGGGAGGATCACCTCGACCACCGGCACCTCGTAGCGCTCGCGGGCGTCGCGGAAGCAGGCGGCGGACGCGGTGTTGCACGCGATCACGAGCATCTTCGCGCCCTCGTCCACGAGCCTGTCGCAGACCTCCAGCGCGTGCTTGCGGGCCTGCGCGATCGGCAGCGGCCCGTACGGACCATGAGCCGTGTCGCCGATGTAGTGGATCGACTCGCCCGGCAGCTGGTCCATGATCGCGCGGGCGACCGTGAGGCCGCCGACGCCCGAATCCATGATCCCGATCGTCACGCCGTGAATGTAGCCGGTGCCGGCGTGCGCCGGTTGTCGCGAGAAACACCCCAGGCAGCCAAAACGCCGCCTATTGCGCCGAACAGGTGGCCTTCCCAGGACACTCCCGGCTGGCCCGGCAGCACGCCCCACAGCGCGGCGCCGTACAGCGCGAACACGCCGACCGCGATCACCAGCTGCAGCCACGAGCGCGCGAAGACCCCGCGCACCAGCAGGAAGGCGAGGTACCCGAACACCAGCCCGGACGCTCCGATGTGGCTGCCGGGGCTGCCGAACACCCACACGCCCAGCGCGGACGACAGCCAGATGACGGCGGTGACCTGGAAGAACTGCTTGAGCCCACCGGAGTTCGCGAGGAATCCCAGCAGCAGCAACGGAACGGCGTTGCCCGTGAGGTGGCTCCAGTCGCCGTGGATCATCGGCATCCAGAGCAGGTTGTCCCACTCGCCGAAGTCACGCGGCCGCACGCCGTCGTCCTCCAGCGAGCCGCCGGTCGCCACGTCGAAGGCCTCGACGGCGTAGAGGAAGCCGACGAACCCCGCCACGACGAGCAACGACAGCACTGGATGCGGCGGTATTACCCGTTTCGCGAGCGCGGTGCGGTCCACATGTCCAGCGTACGTGGCGTTTAGGGTGGTTGGGTGTCGATCGAAGTAGCGGTACGCGTGTCCGCCCAACTGGGCGAGGGTCCGACGTGGGACCACAGCAGCTCCACGTTGCTGTGGGTGGACATCCTCGCCTCCGAGGTGCACCGGTACGCACCCTCGCGCGACGACGACGCGGTGCTCCCGGTGCCCCAGCACGTGGGCGCGGCCAAGCCTCGCGCGCAGGGCGGCATCGTCTGCAACCTGCGTGACGGCATCGCGCTGATCGACCGCGACGGCGCCAAGAGCTGGCTCGTCTACTGGGCCCGCGAGGGCGTGCGCGGCAACGACGCGGGCGTCGACCCGTCCGGACGGTTGTGGGCCGGCACCATGCGCTACGACCAGGCCGCGGACGAGGGCTGGCTCGCCAGGATCACCGGTGACGGGTCCGCGAAGGTCATGGTGGACAAGGTGAACACGAGCAACGGCGTCGGCTGGAGCCCGGACGCGAAGCTCATGTACTTCATCGACACGCCGACCCGCCGCATCGACGTCCTCGACTTCGACAACGCCACCGGCACCGTCTCGAACCGCCGCCCGCTCACCCACGTCGGCCACACCGACGGCTGGCCGGACGGGCTGACCGTCGACGCCGAGGGGTGCGTCTGGGTCGCGTTGTGGGGCGGGCGCGCCGTGCGCCGCTACACGCCGGCCGGTGAGCTCGACCGCGAGATCGAGGTGCCGGTCGACAACCCGACCGCGTGCTGCTTCGGCGGGCCCGACTTCACCGACCTGTACGTGACGTCCGCCCGCGTGGGCCTGTCCGACCAGGCACTGATGGACCGGCAGCTCAACGGTTCGGTGCTGGTGCTGCCCGGCGTCGGCCAGGGCGTGCCGAGCGTCGCGTTCAACGGCTGAGGCGCGCTGTCGCAGGGGTCCGGTGCTGGTGCTGCCCGGCGCCGGCCAGGGCGTGCCGAGCGTCGCGTTCAACGGCTGAGGCGCGCTGCCGCAGGGGTCCCCCCGAGCTGGGAACCCCTGCGTCACAACCTACTCGGCACCACCGACAAGATCGGCTGGCCCGCTCACGCCCAGAGGTGGCCGTCGAGCCTGGCGGCCGCCTCGTCCAGGGTCCCGGCGTAGGCGCCGGTGGACAGGTACTTCCACCCCGCGTCGCAGACGATGAACACGATGTCCGCGGACTTCCCCGCCACCTCGGCCTTGGTCGCCACGGCCAGCGCGGCGTGCAGGATCGCCCCCGTCGAGATGCCGGCGAAGATCCCCTCGGTCTCGAGCAGCTGCCGGGTGCGGCGCAACGCGTCGTACGAGCCGACCGAGTACCGCCCGGTCAGCACCGACTCGTCGTACAGCTCCGGCACGAAGCCCTCGTCGAGGTTGCGCAGGCCGTAGACCAGCTCGCCGTACCGGGGTTCGGCGGCGATGATCTGCACGTCCGGCTTGGCCTCGCGCAGGTACCGGCCGACGCCCACCAGCGTGCCCGTCGTGCCGAGCCCGGCCACGAAGTGGGTGATGGAGGGCAGGTCCGCGAGGATCTCCGGCCCGGTGCCGCGGAAGTGCGCTTCCGCGTTCGCCGGGTTCCCGTACTGGTAGAGCATGATCCAGTCCGGGTTCTGCTTGGCGAGCTCCTTCGCCGTGGCGACGGCCTGGTTCGACCCGCCCGCGGCGGGTGAGAACACGATCCGCGCGCCGTACGCCTGCAGCAGCTGCTTGCGCTCGGTCGAGGTGTTCTCGGGCATCACGCACACCAGGCCGTAGCCCTTGAGCTTCGCGGCCATCGCCAGCGAGATGCCGGTGTTGCCGGACGTCGGCTCCAGGATCGTCGCGCCGGGACGCAGAATCCCGTCCCGCTCCGCCGCCTCGATCATGGCCAGCGCGGGCCGGTCCTTGATCGAGCCGGTCGGGTTGCGGTCCTCGAGCTTCGCCCAGATGCGCACGTCCTCGGACGGCGACAGGCGCGGCAGGCCCACCAGCGGCGTGCCGCCGAGCGCGTCCAGGAGCGAGTCGTAGCGGGCCATGGGGAGGATCAGCCGCCCGCGACGGCCGGGAGGATGGTGACGTTGTCGCCGTCCTTCACCTCGGCCGCGAGGCCACCGGAGAAGCGCACGTCCTCGTCGTTGACGTAGACGTTGACGAAGCGGTGCAGCGTCCCTTCCTTGACCAGGCGGGCCTTGAGGCCGCCGTGGTTGTTCTCCAGGTCGTCGATGACCTCGGCGAGCGTCGTACCGGCAGCGGACACCGACTTCTCGCCCCCGGTGTGGGTGCGCAGGATGGTCGGGATCGACACGGTGACTGCCATGGTGGTTCTACCTCCGGGAAACGGGTGCAACTCAGGATTCGATGATCTTGACCGGTTCCTCGGTCACGACACCGTCGACGATGCGGTACGACCGCAGCTCGTGCTCGATCGGGTCACGCGTGGAGACCAGCACGTAATGGGCCTCCGGCTCGCCCGCGAACGAGATGTCGGTGCGGGACGGGTACGCCTCCGTCGCGGTGTGCGAGTGGTAGATGACCACCGGCACCTCGTCGTTCGCGTCCATCCCGCGCCACACCTTGAGCTGCTCGGCCGCGTCGAACCGGTAGAACGTCGGCGACCGCTCCGCGTTCTCCATCTCGATGAAGCGCTCGGGGCGGTCGGACCCGTACGGCCCGGCGATCACCCCGCACGCCTCGTCGGGATGGTCGCGGCGCGCGTGGGCCACCATCGCGTCCACCAGGTCACGGCGAATCACCAGCACGCGCTCAATCCTACGGGCTGGCGAGACTTGTCTCGGTATGCGAGATAACACCCCGTGTAGCTGGTTTAACCTGGTCCGATGCGCTTCACGAAGGAGGTCGTGCTCGAGCAGCCGATCGAACGGGTGCGGGTGCTCACGTCCGACCCCGCGCACCTGCACGCCTGGCAGCCGGACCTGGTCGGCATCACCCAGCACAGCGACACGCCCGGTGCCGCGGGCGCCACGGCGACGCTCAGGTACCGCAGGTTCGAGCTCGAGGAGACCGTGCTGTCGGCGAACGCCGACGAGCGGATCTCCCGCTACGAGACGCGCGGCATGGTCCACACGATCACCAACCGCTACTCGGCGCTCGACGACCGGCGCACGCTCCTCGTGTGCGACAACGAGTTCGCCTTGTCCGGCCTGCTCAAGCTGGGCCGCAGGGTGCTGGAGAGGTCGCTGCGCGAGCAGGTCGAACGCAACGTCGGCAACTTCAAGGCGTTCATCGACGCCGGCTGAGCACCACCACGAGGTAGAGGGCCAGCAACGCCACGCCCCGCCGCCGTTGCCCCTGGTCGAGCCCACGCCACGCGGCCAGTTCCGCCCACGCGGCGAGCGGCGTGACGGCGACGCCCAGCTTGATCAGCACCTTGCCCACGCCCGGTGGCACGAGGAACGCCGCCGCGAACAGCCCGGCGGGCGCGACCACGGCCAGTTCCCTGCCGGGGATCTCCCTCGGCGCACCGGGCGGTGCCAGCTCGGTGACGACGCCTGCTGCTTGATCGATGACATCGGCCATATCAGCCGGATACCCGTTTCAGAGGTCGCGGAACGCAGCCACGCCGTTCAAAGTCGTCGCCTCGCGCACGCTGGACACCACGGCCTCGGCGAACATCTCGGCGGCGGCGGTGCACAGGGCGTCCAACGCGAACGCGCGCGGCTCCGCGAGGGGCACCGCGCCCGTGGCCAGCGCGAACACCGTGTCGCCGTCGAACATCGAGTGCGCGGGACGCACGGCGCGCGCCAGGCCGTCCTGCGCGGCCATCGCGAGCCGCTGACACTCCGCTTTGGACAGCTCCGCGTCCACCGCGACCACGCCGATCGTGGTGTTGAGGCCCTCGGGCTTGGATTCGGGCAACGCCACCGGTGACGTCCCGAGCGACGGCAGCCACGGCAGCCCGGACGCTCGGTCGACGACCTCACCGGACGCGTTCACCACGGCGAGCGCGCCGATCTGGTGCGCGCCGACAGTGGCCGACGCGAAGCCGATGCCGCCCTTGAGCGAACCGCACCGCGCCCCGGCTCCCGCACCGACGCAGCCCAGGTCGAAGGTCTCCGAGGCGGCCTCGCAGGCCGCGTAGCCGAACGAGGCGTCCGGCCGGTTGCCCCACTCCGACAGCGGCAGGTCGAAGATCACCGCGCCGGGCACGATCGGCACCACGTGGTGCGGCTGCGCGCCGACCTGGAAGCCGATCGACCGTTCCGAGAGCCAGCGCATGACGCCGTCCGCGGCCGCGAGCCCGTACGCCGACCCGCCCGACAGGCAGATCGCGTGCACCCGCTGGACCAGGTTCGCCGGGTCCAGCAGGTCGGTCTCGCGGGTGCCGGGCGCGCCTCCGCGTCCGTCGACCGCGCCGACCGCGCCCTGCGGGACCAGCACGACGGTCGTGCCCGTCGCCCAGCCCTGCTCGACGCGGTGGTGGTGTCCGACGAGGACGCCGGGGATCACGGCATCATCGCCTCGACCAGGGTGTCCTGCACCCAGGTCAGCCAGTGGTAGACGCCGAGGTGCGGTGACCTCGGGTCCTCCGGCGGCAGCTCGTCCGGCATGTCCTCGGTGACGTCGAGCGCCGTCCCGAGGGCCAGACGCACGTCGTTGAGCGACGCCATCCAGGCCTCGGCCTGCGCGATGGTCAGCCGGATCTCACCGCCGTCGGGCGAGCACGTCTGCAGCACGGTCTCGGCCGCACCGGTCTTGTGGTCCAGAAGCTCCGGTTCGTGCAACGAGCGCAGCGCCCCGGCCGAGTTGACCTCGTCCGGGTCCGGCGCGTCGTCGTCGAGGCGGTGGAAGTCGGGCAGCAGTCTGCCCAGGATCGGATCGTCGGGAGCCTCCGACGGGCCCGTCCTGATGCCGGTGAGCTCCGCGAGCTCGTCCTGGGGCGCCTCCTCGGCGCGGGCCAGCAGCATGTCCTGGATCTGGCTGACCAGACCGCGCACGACCGCGGCCTCCTGCCGGTCCAGGCGGCCGACGACGACGTCGCCGTCGCGGATCCACCTCTTCACGAGGCCCGCTGCATGGTCGCCCAGAGCCCTGCCGCGTGGAGTTTCGCCACGTCGGCCTCCACCTTGTCCTTGGTGCCCGATGTCACGATCGCCTTGCCCTTGTGGTGCACGTCGAGCATCAGCTTGGTCGCATGGTCCCTGCTGAACCCGAACAGCTTCTGGAACACGTACGTCACGTAGGACATCAGATTTACCGGGTCGTTCCAGACCACGGTCTGCCAGGGTCGGTCCTCGGCGGCGACTTCCTCACCGACGGCCTCCGGCTGCGTCCGTTCCTGTTCGACGGGCGTGGTCATACCGCCAATGGTGTCATGTTCGCCGCAGTGACGGAGACCGCGTGCGGGTAAACCGGATGCGACCTTAGGGTTGGTGACCATGAACTCGACGGCGTTGCTGACGGACCATTACGAGCTCACCATGCTCGCGGCCGCGCTGCGTGACGGTACTGGTGACCGTCCGTGCGTGTTCGAACTCTTCGCGCGCCGGTTGCCCAACGAACGGCGCTACGGCGTCGTCGCGGGGACGAACCGGCTGCTCGACGCGATCGCGGACTTCCGCTTCGGCGAGGAGGAGATCGACCAGCTGCGCCGCAACGCCGTGGTCGACGATTCCACCTTGGAATGGCTCTCGAACTACCGGTTCTCCGGCGAGATCGACGGCTACCCCGAGGGTGAGCTGTACTTTCCCGGTTCCCCGGTGCTGACGGTCCGCGCGTCGTTCGCCGAGGGCGTCGTCCTGGAGACGCTCGCGCTCTCCATCCTCAACCACGACAGCGCGATCGCGTCCGCCGCCGCTCGCATGGTGACCGCCGCGAACGGCCGTCGCATGATCGAGATGGGCTCGCGCCGCACGCACGAGGAAGCAGCGGTGGCGTGCGCCCGGGCGTCTTATCTGGCGGGCTTCACGGCGACGTCGAACCTGGAGGCCGGGCGCAGGCACGGCATCCCGACGGCCGGCACGTGCGCGCACGCGTTCACGTTGCTGCACGACACCGAGGAAGAGGCGTTCCGCAGCCAGGTCGAGGCCCTCGGCGCCGGCACGACGCTGCTGGTCGACACCTACGACATCACCGAGGGCATCAAGACGGCCGTCGCGGTGGCCGGCCCCGACCTCGGCGCGATCCGGATCGACTCCGGTGACCTGGGTGTTCTGGCGCGGCAGGCTCGTGACCAGCTCGACTCGCTGGGCGCCCGCAACACCCGGATCGTCGTGTCGGGCGACCTGGACGAGTACTCGATCGCCGCCCTGCGCGCCGAGCCGGTGGACGCGTACGGCGTCGGCACGTCGGTCGTGGTCGGGTCCGGCTCGCCGACCGCGGGCATGGTCTACAAGCTGGTCGAGGTCGACGGCAGGCACGTCGAGAAGCGCAGCACGTCGAAGCAGTCGCGCGGCGGCTGGAAGAAGGCGTTGCGGCGCCACAAGGACACGGGCACGGCGCTGGAGGAGGTCGTGTTCCAGGCCTCGGCGCAACCCGAGCTCGGCCCGTACGACAGGCTCGTGCAGATCCCGCTGATGCGTGGTGGCAAGGTCACCGACGAGGTGCCCACGCTGGAGCAGAACCGCGAACGACTGCGTGCGGCGCTGGTGAGCGTGCCGTGGGAGGGCCTCAAGCTCTCGCGCGGCGAGCCCGCGATCCCGACGATCTACCTGGAGAGCTGACCATGACCAAGGCACTGATCGTCGTCGACGTCCAGAACGACTTCTGCGAGGGCGGCTCGCTGGCCGTCGCCGGTGGCGCGGCCGTCGCGGCGGCCATCTCGCAGCACATCGCCACCTCGGCGTACGACCACGTCGTGGCGACGCGTGACTACCACGTCGACCCCGGCGGGCACTTCTCGCTGACGCCGGACTTCATCGACTCGTGGCCCGTGCACTGCGTGGCGGGCTCGCCCGGCGCGTCGTTCCACCCGGAGCTCGACGTGTCGGGGATCGAGCAGGTCTTCTCGAAGGGCCGGTTCGCCGCCGCCTACTCGGGCTTCGAGGCCGAGAACGACCTCGCGGGCTGGCTGACGACCAAGGGTGTGACCGAGGTGGACGTCGTCGGCATCGCGACGGACCACTGCGTCCGCGCCACGGCCCTCGACGCGCAGCGCAACGGCTTCCGCACGAGGGTGCTCGTCGACCTGACCGCGGCCGTGGCCCCGACGACCCGCGACGCCGCCGTTGAGGAGCTGATCGCCGCGGGGGTCGTCGTCTCCTAAGGGGTCGGCGAGCAGGCCGTCGTGCCGAGCGTGATGCTGCCCGTGTAGCCGGACGACGGCTCGAAGGTGATCTTCAGCAGGGTCATCGAGATGCTGCCGTCGTTCGGCACCGGGAGCACAGTGTCGGCGAACTTCGCCCTGGCGAGCACGGTTCCGTTGCTCGCCTTGACGTCGTGGACGTGCCCGGACGGCAGCGGGTTCGGCAGCTCACCCCAGCCCGACATCTTCTTGAGCGTGTACCCGACCGTCGTGCTCTTCTCGTCGGCGGAACAGGTGACCGTCCACTCACCGATCTTGAGCCGCGGGCCCTTCTTCCCACCGGGAAGGCCGGCGAGCGCGGACAGGTCGAAGCCGGTGCCCCTGGCCTCCGACGTGGTCTTGCTGAGGAACTGGGCCTGGTTCACCCACTCGGTCTTGCAGGCCGAGGTGGTCTCACCGATCAGCAGCCCGGTCCGGCTCACGGCCGGGCTGGAACCGGTGACGGTGCCCGCCGTGTCCGGGTTGACGTCGCACACCGCCAGTGGTGCCACCTTGAACGCCTGGTCCGCCTTCGCGAAGTCCGCGGACCCCGACGACGCGGTGCCGGGCGGATTCGCCGCGAGCGCGGGGGCCGCGGTCGCGAACGTCAACGCGACCGCAGCGCCTGCGATCAAACTCTTGCGCACTTTTCGCATTGCCTGGATTCCCACGGCCCGATAATGGTTGTGTTGGGCGGCGCTGATAACAGCACACCAGCGCATGTCACCCTTTCGTGTGGGCAATTACCTGATTGAGTGACAAGCGCTTTGGGTCAATGCACCCCGACGAGCGTGGCGAACGGCTCCCGGCGCGGCAGGGCAGTGGGAAGGCCGGCCAGCCTTTCCAGTGCGGAGCACACCCTCACGGCGGCACGCCCGTCGCCGAACGGGTTGCGCCCCAGGGGAAGCCGCAGCCGGGAGCCGAGCACCCAGCCCGCCTCGGCGAGGATGCGGGTGGTGTCGGTGCCGACGAGCCAGGCGCACCCGGCGTCGACGGCGAGCATGCGTTCGGTGGTCTCGCGCAGCACCAGGACCGGCACGCCGAACGTCGGCGCCTCCTCCTGGATGCCCCCGGAGTCGGTCAGCACGAGTGCGGCGCGCCGCAGCACGCGCACCAGGTCCGGGTAGTCGAGCGGGTCGGTGATGACGACGCGTTCGTGGCCGCCGAGCAGGGACACGACCTGCTCGCGCACACCGGGGTTCGGGTGCGCGGGGATCAGCACGTGCAGGTCGGGGTGGCGGTCGGCGATGGAGCGCACGGCGTTGAGCACGCGCATGAGCGGGCGGCCCCACGACTCGCGGCGGTGCACGGTGAGGAGCATGAGCCGGCCGCCGGTGGCGTCCAGGGTCCGTTCGAGGGCGACGAGGTCGGGGCTCGACGCGGGCAGGTCGGCGGACGCGACGCGTTGCACGGCGTCCACGACGGTGTTGCCGGTGACGACGATGTGGCTGTCCGGCAACGACTCCGAGCTCAGCGCGTTGGCGGCGTCGTCGGTCGGCGCGAGGTGCAGCGACGTGATGCGGGAGATCATCTGCCGGTTCCCCTCCTCGGGGAACGGGCCGTACAGGTCGCCGGTGCGCAGACCGGCTTCGAGGTGCGCCACGGGGATGCCGCGCCAGAACGACGCGAGCGCCGCGGCCAGGGTCGTCGTGGTGTCGCCCTGCACGAGGGTGACCGCGGGGTCGCGCTCCTCCAGCAGGGCGTCGAACTCGGGCAGCAGCCGGGAGACCAGTTCGGCCTGCGTACCGGTGGTGCGGGGGATGTCCAGCCGGATGTCCGGCACCAGGTCGAACGCCGCGAGGGCCTGCTCGACCATGCCGGAGTGCTGTCCGCTGTGGACGATCGTGGGCCGCAGGCCGGGGTGGCCCTTCAGGGCGATGGCGACCGGGGCGATCTTCAGTGCTTCTGGCCGCGTACCGGCCACCAGCAGAACCTCTTTGCTCACCGTTGTCCTCTTCCTCGCAGGCGATCGGGGAGGTCCGTCCCGGGGCCGGGGGCAACCCCGGGACGGACCATGTCAGCCGGCTCGATTCGGTCTGGTCTGGACGGGGACGGGGACGGCGCGCCGCCTCTTCCGTGCCGAGTGCAGGACGACCGCACCCGCGACGAGAAGGACGATTCCCGCGACGATCCACCACGTCACGTCCGCGCCGGTGACCGCGAGGGCACCCACGCCCGTGCCGACACCCACGCCGGTACCGGGGACCTTGTACATCTGCCGCTCTCCTAGGTCAGGCCGCGTTCAGCGACGCGCGGCGGCGCAGCGCCACGAAGGCGACCGGAGCGGCGACGACGCCGAGCAGGCCGAGACCGATCCACAGGCCCGCCCCCGACGCCATCGGGATGGGCAGGCCGGCGGGACCGCACGTGGCGGACGAGATGATCACGTCGCCGGTGCCGATGGAGCCGAGAACGCCCTGCAGCAGCTTGATGTGGATCGCGTTCACGGTGAGGCTGCCGTCGTTGTTCCTGATCTGCTCGTTGAAGATCACTTCAGCGATCTTGATTCCGGCGACCTGCACGTCGAGCTTCGTGTTGGCCGCCGGGTCGGCGTTGACCTGGCCGAGCTTGCCGAGGTTCACGCCCGCGAGCTTGGCGGCGCCGGCCAGGCCCTTCTGGGTGGCCGTGCACTCCGCCTCCACCAGTTCGGCGGAGATCTTGCCGGTGACCTTGGAGAGCAGGTCGACCCGGACGTCCGCGGTGCTCGCCCGCGAGTAGACGCCACCGGAGTTCTCGTCCCGCGTCGCCGAGGCGTTGATGAGACCGGTCTTGAGGATCCCGGTGAGGTCGACGCCTGCGAACGAGCTCTTGGTCGGGCCGTTCGCATTGGCTGCGGCGAACGGTTCCGCGTTGACCGCGGGGTTGCCGAGCAGCGTCACGTTGAGCTTCGCACCGTAAGCCGAGGCGTCCCCCGGAGCGGCAGAAGCGGGTGCGGCACCGACCAGGAGTGCGGCAATCGCGATGACTCCAGCCAGTCCCGTCATTCGGACACGCATGAAACTCCTTCCCTTGATTCCTCCGGCCCCAGGGCGCGTCGATACCAATCTGGTTTCACGCTTTCCGGGGGCAATTACCGGCATCGGCTTTCTTTCGAGGGAACTGAGGGTTACTCCCCGTATCGGGCGACACGACCACTCGACTTGCCCAACCAAGGCCACTCATCGTGGGGTTTTTGATCAATTTCCGGTTACGGCGTCACCCGATCCGGGGGTGAGGGATGACGTTGCGTCTACCGATGGAACGTCAAGTAGCCCGTCTGGGCGCTCCCTCATCGGTGGAAAGGATCTTCGGGTGACGCTTGCCGTGCGCCGCACCGCATTCCCGAGCCGGGTGACGGTGGTCGCCCTGCTTCTCGTAGCGGCAGGACTCGTGTTCGCACACCGGCTGTACCGCACGGCGGAGATCTCGCTGTCCGGCGCGATCCTGAGCGTCATCAGCTCCTACGGCGTCGACGTGGTCCCGGAACGCCAGACCGTCTACTTCGGACTGGGTTCGGACACCCCGCTGGGCCTGCGGATGACGCCGGAGTGCACGTCCGCGTTCCTGGTGCTGCCGCTGATCGTGGTGGGCGCGGTGATGATCGCGTTGCGCCCGCGCATCCAGAACCGTGTGCTGTTCGCGCTGGGGGTCGCCGCGCTGGCCGTGGTGATCGTGAACCAGTTCCGCGTGCTGACGCTCGTGGGGCTGGTGAACTGGCTCGGCGTCGACACCGGCTACTACTGGGGTCACACGCTGCTCGGGTCGATGGTGAGCGTTTTCGGTGGCGCGGCCGCGTTGGTCGCGTTCGTCTGGCTGGCCACGCGCAAGTGAGCCTCGACCTCGTCCTCGGGTTCACGCAGGCGCTCGCACTGACGATGAGCGTCGCCTTCGTGACGTACGTGTTCGTGATCGTGATCCCGTACCTGCGGCGCAAACCCGCGCCCGTCGGTGAGCCCTCGTCGCTGGAGTGGCACTTCTTCGTGCCGTGCCGCGACGAGGAGGCCGTCATCGGTGAGACGATCCGTTATCTGAGGGGCACTTTCCCCATCGCGCACGTGTGGGTCATCGACGACGACTCGGACGACCGCACCGCCGGAGTCGTGCGGACGTTGAAGCGCAACGGCGGTGTGCGCGACCCGCAGATCCACCTCGTGCAACGCCAACGCCCCTATGCCCGCACCGGCAAGGGCAACGCGCTGAACGACGCGTACCGCACGTTGAAGATGTGGATGGGCCGGCGCGCGGACGCCGACCGGGCGATCGTCGTGGTGGTCGACGCCGACGGCCGTCCCGCCCCGAACTGCCTCGAAGTCTGTGCGGCACAACACCTCTTCGGCAACCCGCGGATCGGCGCCGTGCAGGTGGACGTGCGGATGATCAACGCGGGCCAGCGGCAGCCGGGCGTGACGTGGTGGCGGCGCGCGTTCGGCGCCGGGCTCGTGCGGATGCAGGACCTGGAGTTCCGCACGGCCATCGCGGCGATCCAGATGTCGCGCGGCGCCACCGGCACGATCTCCATGGGCGGCAACGGACAGTTCACGCGTCTGTCCGCTTTGGACTCGATCGCCGGGCCGACCGGATCACCGTGGCGCGGGTCGTTGCTGGAGGACTTCGAGCTCGGCGTGCACCTGCTGACGGCGGGATGGCACACGGGTTTCTCGTTGGACACGCACGTGAACCAGGAGGCGTTGTACTCGTTGCGCCGCTTCCTGGCGCAACGCACGCGGTGGGGCCAGGGAACCATGCAGTGCATGCGTTACCTGCGGCGCATCTGGGACTCCGACCACCTGACGACTCTCGGCGCCGCGGAGATGATGTACTACCTCGCGCAACCGTGGATGCAGTTGCTGGGCACGCTCATCTACCCGATTCCGATGGCGATGATGGCGTACCGGTTCGCGGTGTCACCGTCCGAAGTCGTGACGTGGTTCTTCGACGGTGCCTGGATCCTGTTCACCGTGTACGGCGCGTTCGGATTGCTGCCGTTCGTCCTGTGGGGACCGGTGTACCGCGCACGCTGTGTGCCCGTCGGATTCTGGAAGTCCGTTGCGTACGGGTTCGGCTACGCGCTGTACATCTACACCTTCTACATCACGTCGTGGCGCGCGTTGATCCGTTTGGTGCGCGGCAACAACGGTTGGACCAAAACGCGGCGCAACGAGGACAGGGTGGCCGGCAAGGTCGCCCTGGATGTGTGACCGGTCACTTTGTAGAGTTCGAACAAAGACGTTCTCCAGTCGGCGTGGTTAACCTCGGTTCACTCGATTCCGCCTGGGAGGGAACCGTGACTCTCGCACTCGCGCCCCGTCGCACCGTGCTCGCCGACTTCGTGCCGGGCGCCCTGGCCCGCGACCTGACGCTGGTCCTCGCTGGTGCCGCCTTCACCGGTCTCGCCGCTCAGGTGGCGCTGCCGATCCCCGGCAGCCCGGTCCCGCTGACCGGTCAGACGTTCGCGGCCCTGCTCGTCGGCGCCTCGCTCGGCTGGCAGCGCGGCGCCACCTCGATGCTCCTGTACCTGATCGCGGGCGTCGCGGGTGTGCCGTGGTTCCAGGGCGGTTCGTCGGGCGTCCCGGTGTCGCTCGGCTACGTCGTCGGCTTCGTGTTCGCCGGTGCCCTGGTGGGCTACCTGGCCGGCCGGGGTGGCGACCGCACGCCGTTGCGGACGATCGGCACGATGGCGCTGGGCAACCTGGCGATCTACTCCGTCGGCGTGCCGTGGCTGATGGCGGCCGCGGACCTCTCGTTCGGCAAGGCGCTCGCGGTGGGCGTGCTGCCGTTCCTGATCGGCGACGCGCTGAAGGTCGCGCTGGCCGCGGGTGTGCTGCCGGGAGCCTGGGCGCTCGTCCGCCGTCGGTAGCTTGGACCGGGTGGTGACACCTGGGGAATACCTCGCGTTCTTGGATGCGCGCCTGCCCGGTCTCGTGGCAGGCGCGCATGTTTATGGCTCGACCGTGCTGGACGACGTCGTTGCCGACTCCGATCTGGACATCGTGATCGAGCTTTCCTCGGCTTGTGATCTGCCTTCGTTCGAGGGCGCCGACGTCGCCGTGGTGCTGGCGGGTTCGCTGGAGAAGCCGGTCTTCGACGTGACGCCGCTGGCCGGTGAGATCACACCCGTGCTGTGGCAACAGCTGCGGACCATCGGTCTGACCGTGCGCGGCCCACGTCCCACATGCCCTGGCACTGCCGCTGACGTCGAGGCGTACTGCCGCACGAACCTCGTCAGCTACTGGAAGCTGGACTTCGACCGCTTCCGCTCGGTGGCTCCCACGCTGGACCCCGAAGCCCTCATCCCCCGCGACTCGCTGCTGTGGGTGGGCCTCGGTCCGGCCAGGCTGTGGCACACGATCCGGACCGGGGAGATCGTCAGCAAGTCCCGCGCGGGCGAACTGGCCGCCGCCCGCTGGCCCGACCTGCCGGTCCTGGACCTGGTCGCCTCCCGCCGGGGCGCGGACGTCCCGCTGAAGGTCGCGCACGCCCTGGCCAGCCTCGAACTGTTCGACCGGATCATGGCCGACGTAACGACGTAACCCTCGCGGCCGAGAAATCCGCGTGACGACGCATACCCCCGAAGAGCTGGGCTGTCTGGCGGGCGGCCCGGCCCGCGCGGCCGAGGTGGCCCTGGCAAGCCTGATCCAGGCGGGCCTGGTCCGGGTCTCGCGCGAGGGCGTGCTGAGCGCCGTCCACATCCCCGGCCGAGGCCCCGCCACGCCGCTGGAGGCGCAGATCCTGAGCGGCCTGCGCCACGGCCGCCACCTGAACGACGTCATCCACGGCGCGTTCAGCTCACCCGAGGCGGAGGGTCTGCGCTCCCACCTGGTCAACCGCCGCCTGCTGCGCCGCCGCCGTTCCCTGCGCCCGCGCCTGTACCCGTGGCTGTTCCTGTTCGGACCGCTGCTCGTGGTGCTCGGGTTCCTCAGCCTCGTGTGGCCGGAGCTCCCGCGGGAGTGGGTGCCGCAGGTGGCCGAGTACCCGTTCTGGTACTTCATCGCGGCCGGCGTCCTGCTGATCGTCTGGGCCTCCGTCCTGGGCGCGCGCGATCCCGGCCGGCTGCGGACCAGGGCCGGGTACGTCGCGGTGAAGCGAGCGCAGCGGCGGGTGGACCCGCGGGACCCGATCGGCGCGGTCGCGACCCGCGGGATGCGCGGGCGGGTCGGCGGGCTGGCGGTGGCCGGGCTGTTCGGGCTCTCGGCCGTCGCGGTCGGGATGCTGCCGGGGCGGGAGACCACGACCAGCAGCAGCTGCGGGGGTGGGTGTTCGTCGTCGAGCTCCTGCTCGTCCGGGGACAGCGGTGGTGGGTGCGGCGGTGGTGGGTGTGGCGGCGGAGGCGGCGGGGACTGAGGTCGTAACGGTGTTCAGACGGCTGGCGACAGGGCCGGCATGAGCCTGAGTCTGTGGGAAGAACACGGCATCCAGAACAAGGTGACGGCCGCGCTGGACCAGGACGGCCGGCCCTACCTCACCGCGTACCAACTCGCGATCAAGCTGGAACGTGCTCATCCCGGCCTGGCGGAGAGGCTCGGCAAACCGCTCGGCGGTATGGGCGTCGGAGTCCGGAACAGCCTGGCCGAGTACCTGGGCGCCCAGCTCGCCGGCCGCATCGACCGCGAGGGCCCGGCCTTCCCCGTCGAACGCGCGCACCTCTCCAGCGAGGACGTGCGGGAGATCCGCTTCGCCGGCCTGGACGGGGGCGACTTGGTCAGCAGTGTCACCGGCAGCGGCTACCACCTGTCCCTCTACCGGTTGCGGACCTCGGCCCGCGACGCCTGACGGGACTGTCGGACCTGCCGGGTACGGTCTCCCTCGTGCCTGAAGTTCCCCCCACCCTGAGCCTGCTCGAAACCGCCGTCCACGCCGTCGGTGGCGCGGAGCGTCCTGGTCAGGTGGAGATGGCCGAGGCCGTCGACCACTCGATCCGCACGGGCGAGCATCTCGCGGTGCAGGCGGGCACCGGCACGGGCAAGTCGCTCGCGTACCTGGTGCCGTCCATCCGGCACGCGGTCGCGGAGGACGAGACGGTGGTCGTCTCGACGGCCACGATCGCGCTGCAGCGGCAGCTGGTGGACCGGGATCTGCCCCGGCTCTCCAAGGCGCTCAAGAAGGAGCTGGGCCGGGAGCCCACGTTCGCGATCCTCAAGGGCCGCAGGAACTACCTGTGCATGCACCGGGTGCACAACGGCGCGCCGGACGAGCCCGAGGAGGACGCGCTGTTCGACCCGTTCGCGGTGTCGAAGCTCGGGCGTGAGGTGAAGCGGCTGCACGAGTGGTCGTCGGACACCGAGACCGGTGACCGAGACGAGCTGGTGCCCGGTGTCAGCGAGCAGGCGTGGCGGCAGGTCAGCGTCACGGCCCGGGAGTGCCTCGGGGTCAGCAAGTGCCCGATCGGGTCCGACTGCTTCGCGGAACGGGCCCGGGCCGAGGCCGGCAAGGCCGACGTGGTCGTCACGAACCACGCGATGCTCGCCATCGACGCGTTGGAGGGCTACCAGGTCCTGCCCGACCACGACGTGGTGGTGATCGACGAGGCGCACGACCTGGTGGACCGCATCACGTCCGTGGCGACGGAGGAGCTGAGCGGCGCGAGCGTGAGCATGGCCGCGCGGCGGTGCGGCAGGCTCATCGACCAGGACATCGCGGACCGGCTCGCCGAGGCGAGCGACGGGCTGGCGATGATCCTCGAGGACATGCCGTCGGGCCGCCTCGACGCACTGCCGCGGGCGCTCGCGGGGGCGTTGGCGGCCACGCGCGACGCCGCGCACAACTGCGTGTCGGCCATGGGGCCGGAACGCAAGGAAGACCCGGAGGGGGCGACGGCGCGCAAGCTCGCGCTCGCCCTGCTCGAAGAGGTGCACGACTGCGCGGTGCGGGTGCTGGAGGCGTTCGACGAGGAACGCGACGTCGTCTGGGTGTCGGGTGACTTCAACCAGAAGGCGCCGGCGCTGCGGGTCGCGCCGCTCGGTGTCGGCGGGCTGCTGCGGGAACGGCTCTTCGCCAAGCGCACCACCGTGCTGACGTCCGCGACGCTGACGCTCGGCGGCGCCTTCGACACGATGGCGCGCCAGTGGGGGCTGCCACCGTCGGAGAAGGTCCGCAAGATCGAGGGCGCGGCCACCGAGAAGGGCATCGACGGTCCCAAGTGGAGCGGCCTCGACGTCGGGTCTCCGTTCCAGCACGGCACGAGCGGAATCCTCTACGTGGCACGGCATCTGCCGCAGCCGGGCCGTGACGGCCTGCCGCAGGAGTACCTCGACGAGATCGAGGGCCTCGTGAACGCGGCCGGTGGGAGGGCGCTCGGCCTGTTCTCCTCGACGCGTGCCGCGAAGCAGGCCACCGAGGCGCTCAGGGACAAGCTCGAGTACCCGATCCTGTGCCAGGGCGACGACGCGACGGGCCTGCTGATCAAGAAGTTCTCCGAGGACGAGCGCACGTGCCTGTTCGGCACGCTGTCGCTCTGGCAGGGCGTCGACGTGCCGGGGCCGAGCCTCCAGCTCGTGATCATGGACCGGATCCCGTTCCCGCGGCCGGACGACCCGCTGGCCTCCGCCCGGCAGAAAGCGGTGAGCTCGCGCGGCGGCAACGGCTTCCTGACCGTCGCCGCCACGCACGCCGCCCTGCTCATGGCCCAGGGCGCCGGCCGGTTGCTGCGCTCCATGTCGGACAAGGGCGTGGTCGCCGTCCTCGACCCGAGGCTCGCCACGGCCCGCTACGGCGGGTTCCTGCGGGCCTCACTCCCCCCGTTCTGGACGACCTACGACCCCGAGGTGGTCAGGGCCGCTCTCAAGCGGTTGGACGCGGCTCAGACGAAGTGATCCGCTCGACCAGTTCGTCGCGGTAGGCCTGGGCATCCGGCAGTTCCGGCTCGGTTCCGTCGGCGTGCTTCAACGCGCCTTCGAGGATCTTCAAGGCCTGCCGCTCGTCCCCGCGCGCGTCGGCCTGCCGCGCCGCGTTCTCCATGGCCTTCGCGAGCTTGGTCTTCGCTTCGGGTTCCTGAACGGCCTTGCTGAACCGGACCCAGTTGCCACCCGGATCCACCACGACGAACCCGGTGTACCGGTCGTTGCGCAGCCGCGGCCGGGTCATCCGCGGAATGCCGGAGATCAGCACCTTCCCGTACGCCTCGCGCATCCCCGCCGCGAACGCCTCGTACACCGGCCCGGTGTCCTCGACGATGACCACGCACGTGCTGTGCGATTCCTCGGGAACGTGCCCCGGCATCCCGTAAAAGTGCAGGTTGATGTCTTCACGCTTCATAGCGACGTACGGGTTCGGCTTCATCTGCCGGTACGTACGAACAAAGCCGAGCATCTCGTAAAAAGCCGCCATCTCGTCGATGTCGACACACGGTAGAAGCGGGATTGTCAGTTCGTTTGCCACCGCCCGAAGCTAAGCCCGGACCAGCCAAAACGACACGGAGCTATTTGCTCAAGCGAACAGCAGCACGATCCCACCCAGCAACATCAACGCCGACACCACGGCGATGACGAGCACCCGCGCGCGCGACGTCCCGGCGTGCTTCAACGCAATCCCCAACGGTCCGACCACGACAACTCCCTTCGAAGGCATGACAACGGCAGCCCGCACGACCCCGAACGCCACCGAGAACGGCGATATGCCGAGTTCATGCGCGCCAACAACATCTGCTTCCCACTGCTCGCGATAGCGCTCATCAGGCGCCACCAAGCGCACCAACAACAACGCCGCCCTCACGTCGCCGTCCGAGGAACGAACCGAGGCGAAGGAGCAGCCCGCGCGACGACCTTCCGCGCCTCCGCGGCCCCGTCGGCCGTCAGCCGGTACATCCGCCGGCGCGGCCCACGGCGTTCCGCGTCGTCGTCCCAGGCCGAGGTGACCCACCCGGCGCGCTCCAGCCGGTCCAGCAACGGGTAGACGCTGCCCGACGGCCTGCCGGTGAGCTTGATGATCTCCAGGCCCCAGCGCGGCTCGTCGGCGCCGAGCAGCACCTCGAGCACGTCGACGGTGGCCTTGCCGATGCGTTGCAGTGGCTCCACACCACTAAGACTACCTATGTAGATTAAGCCGTTCAAGTAGCTCTTCGCGGAACTCCAGCGCCGACGCCCGCTCCTCCTCCGAAGCGTGCACCTCCCGCACCAGCGCCCCTTCGAGGATCTTCAACGCCTGCCGCTCGGCCCCGTGCGACCCGGCCAGCGTCACCGCGTTGGTCAACGCGCGCGACAACCCGTTCCGCACGGTCTCGCGCTCCCGCACCGCGGGCACGACCCGGATCCAGTTGCCGCCGGGGTCGACGAACAGGAACCCGTCCCGCCGCGGCCGCGTCATCCGCGGAATCCCCGTGAGCAGCACCTGCCCGTAGACCCCGCGCATGCCGGAGGCGAACGCCTCGTACAGCTCACGCGGGTCCTCGGCCTGGATCAGGCACGAGCTGTAGGACTCCGCGGGGTCGTAGCCCGGGATGCCGAAGAAGTGCAGGTTGATCTCCGAGCGGCGCACCGACAGGTATGAGGTCGGCCGGTACTGCCGGTACGTGACCGTGAACCCGAGCATCACGTAGAACTCGGCCACCTCGTCGATGGAGGCGCACGGCAGCAGCGGGATCGTCACCTCGTTGGCCACGCCGCCAAACTAGCGCCGCAGGTCAGCCGTCGACCAGCAATCCACGTAACGGTCCTTGCAATCTTCCGGCACGGCGGGACACACCGGGCAGCGGCGTCACCCGCCCGGCCCCCTTCAGCTCGGAACGCCAGATCTCGTCGACCACCTCGTGCGCGGGGCCGGACACGTCCTTGCCCAGGTGTTCGGTCCACAACCTCAGCCGCGTCGCGCGCACCACCTCGGCGTCGTCCGTCACGACGTTGACCTCGGTGTCGTTGAACAGCGAGTGCTCGTTCAGGTTCGCCGACCCGATCGACATCCACTTGTCGTCCACAATGGACAGCTTCGCGTGGATGTAGACCGGCGCGTCCCCGTGGGAGACGAGGGTCGCGGCGACGACTCGCCCACCGGAGTCCGCGTCGAGCAGGCGGCCGAGCTGCCCGCGGGTGGTGTCGGCTCCGTTGCTCGGCTTCTGCGGCAGCAGCAACACCATCCGGAACTCGTCGGACGGCGGGTTCCTCAGCTTCTCCAGCAGCACCTCGGTGATCTCGGGCGACCACAGGAACTGGTTCTCGATGTAGATCAACGACTCCGCCGCGCGCAACGCCCGCAGGTACGAGTCGAGCAGGCTGAAGTCACCGTGCGGGGAGAAGGAGTAGGTCTTCTCCGGGATCGTCCGCACCATCTGCACCGACGACGACCCGGCCTCGGGCGGCACCTCGGGCGCGGGCAGGGTCTCCCCCGCGATCTCCAGCCACCGCGCCGCGAAGTGCGAGGCCACCTCCGCCACGACGGGACCTTCGAGCTTGGCGATGTGGTCGTGCCAGCCGAGGTCGCGCGGCGGGTGCTCCGGCGAGTCGTGGCGGTCGCCCTCCACCGCGGTCATGTCGAGGCCGCCGACGAACGCCACGTCGTCGACGATGACGATCTTCTCGTGGTGGCAGTGCAACGTGCGCTCCCGCGCGTCCAGCTCGCACCGGACGGCGCCGCACTCCCAGAAAGCCTTCTGTGCGGCCAAAGCACGCTTGCGCGTCGGCTCGAACATCGGGAACGGCGGTCCGGCCCAGAGCAGCACGCGCACCGGAACCCGTTCCGCGGCAGCCGACAGCAGCTCGCGCAGCTGCGGCGCGCCCGGCTCGCGCGTCAGCCGGAAGTCCGGCGAGGCGTGCCAGTTCGCGATGTGCACGTACTTCTGCGCGTTCTCGATCGCCTCCGCGATGACGGGGAACGCGTTGGCGCCGTCGACCAGAACCTCGATCTTGCACCCGCGCTGGACCGGCCGGCGCGGCGTGAACCACCCCGCGCCGTCCCCGGCGAGCACGTCGCCCCACCCCAGCCGCGTCAACCGGCGGGTGTGGTGCGAGCACAGCATGTTCTCCAGCCCGTCTCCGAGCCGGGCGTCAAGAACGTCGAGTAAGCCCACGAGACGCGGATTTACCCGTTTCGCGTGCTTCTAAACAGCGAGCACCGTCGTGGTGCCCGGCTCGACCTCCGTGAAACCCGCGTCCCGCACGGCTACGACGTCGCCGCTGTGGACCAGCGAGTCCCACTCCGCAACCGATGGCGTCCGCACCGCACACCGGTAGTCCAACTCCGCCCACGCTTTCAGCTCCGCGTCGGACAAGCGTGGCGCGAGCAGCATCGACGCGTGCCCGACCTGCGCCGCGAGCTTGCCCGCCGACATCTCGACGCGCGGGTTCACGTACAGCAGCCGGGCGCCCTCGGGAACGGCGCCGGGCTCGTCCACCGGCAGGTCGGACCCGGAGATCTGCAGCTTCGCGACCTCCCGGGGCGTCTCGGACACCAGCACGGGCAGCAGCGAGCGGACCGAGGCGCCGTCCACGGTGATCGTCACGCCGGGCAGGTCCTGCACGGCCTCCCACTGCACGCCACGGGCCCGGCGCGACACCTTGCGAATCCGCCCGGCCACCCACGCCCGCACGGCCTCGTGCCACTCCCCGCCGACGTCGGCACGCGGGTCGAGGCACACCGCGACCGCCGACGCGGCCGCGGCCTCCAGCAGCGCTGTCCGCGACGGCGGGTCGACGCGTTCGATGCGCAGCACCATCGGCATCGCGCGCACCTCGGACTCCTCGGCGTAGTTCCGGGAGGCGATCAGGTCCAGGATCATCACAGCCGGGTCAGCTCCAGGCCGTCCGCCGCGTCCGCGGCCTCCACCTCGGCCCGCGTGACGCCGAGGATGAACAGCACCGCGTCCAGGAACGGGTGCGACAGCGCGGTGTCGGCCACCTCGCGCAGCGCGGGCTTGGCGTTGAACGCGATGCCCAGGCCGGCCGCGTTGAGCATGTCGATGTCGTTCGCGCCGTCGCCGACCGCGACGCACTGGGCCAGCGACACGCCGACCTCCTCGGCGAACCGGCGCAGCGCCACGGCCTTGCCCGGCCGGTCGACGATCTCGCCGACGACCTGGCCGGTCAGCTTGCCGTCCACGACCTCCAGCGTGTTCGCCGCGCAGAAGTCCAGCTGCAGCTCGTCCGCGAGGCCCGTGATCACCGACGTGAACCCGCCGGACACCACACCGCAGTAGAAGCCGAGGCGCTTGAGCGTGCGGATCGTCGTGCGCGCACCGGCCGTGAGCTCGAGCGTCGCCCCGACCTCGGCCAGGACCTTCTCGTCGAGGCCTTCCAGCAACGCGACCCGGCGCCGCAGCGACTCGGCGAAGTCGAGCTCACCGCGCATCGCGGCCTCGGTGATCTCGCGCACCTGCTCCTCGCACCCGACGTGCGCGGCCAGCATCTCGATCACCTCGCCCTGGATCAGCGTGGAGTCGACGTCGAACACCACGAGGCGCTTGGCCCGGCGGGTCAGCCCGGCGCGTTCGACGGCGATGTCGAGGCCCACCCGGACCGACACCTCGGCGAGCGCGGACCGCAGTGCCGCGTCGTTCTCCATCGTGTCGTCCGCAACGGAAACGCGCAGCTCAAGACCGGTGACGGGATAGTCGGCGACGCCGCGGATGGCGTCGATGTTGACGCCCAGCGACGCGAGCCGGCGCGCGACCTCGGTGAACGCCTTCGCGGTGACGGGGCGGCCGAGCACGATCAGGACGTGTGAGGACTCCAGGCGGGCGGTGCGCTTCGAGTCGGCGCCGATCTCGATCTCGACGTGCATCGAGACGGTGGCCATGGCCTGCTCGACCGACTCCTGCAGGCCCTCCGGGTCGTGGTCGGTCGAGACCAGCGCGCCGAGCACCAGCCGGCCCCGGATCACGACTTGCTCGACGTCGAGCACCTCGACCCCGTGCCGGGTGAGCACGGCGAACAGCACGGAGGAGACGCCGGGCTTGTCGGGACCGGTCACGGTGATGAGCACGGGCGTTTTCACGTCGTCGTCTCCTCGTAGATGCGAAAAGCCCCGGCCGCGTGGAAGCGGCCGGGGCTCAACGGTGAACCTGTTACTGGCAGGTTACTTGTCGTGGTCCGGTTCTTCCTTCTCGGAGGCCGTACCAGACTTGATGGCCGCCGCGGCCAGCTCGGACGGAGCGGGCTTGGCGTCCTTGTGCGGGATCGTCTTGCCGGTGAAGGACACGTGGCCCTCGTTCCGGATGCGTTCGATCATGTGCGGGTAGTGCAGCTCGAACGCCGGGCGCTCCGAACGGATCCGGGGCAGCTCGGTGAAGTTGTGGCGCGGCGGCGGCGACGAGGTCGCCCACTCGAGCGAGTTGCCGTAGCCCCACGGGTCGTCCACCGTCACGACCTCGCCGAAGCGGTAGCTCCGGAAGACGTTCCAGATGAACGGCAGCGTCGACGCGCCCAGGATGTAGGCGCCGATCGTCGAGATCATGTTGAGCGTCGTGAAGCCGTCGGACGCGAGGTAGTCGGCGTACCGGCGCGGCATGCCCTCGTTGCCCAGCCAGTGCTGGACGAGGAACGTCGCGTGGAAGCCGAGGAACGTCGTCCAGAAGTGCAGCTTGCCGAGCGGCTCGTCCATGAACCGGCCCGTGATCTTCGGGAACCAGAAGTAGATACCCGCGAAGGTCGCGAACACGATCGTGCCGTAGAGCACGTAGTGGAAGTGCGCGACGACGAAGTACGTGTCGGACACGTGGAAGTCGATCGCCGGGGCGGCCAGCAGGATGCCGGACAGACCACCGAAGAGGAACGTCACGATGAAGCCGATGCTGAACAGCATGGGCGTCTCGAACGTCAGCTGGCCCTTCCACATCGTGCCGATCCAGTTGAAGAACTTCACACCGGTGGGCACTGCGATGAGGAACGTCATGAAGGCGAAGAACGGCAGCAGCACGGCGCCGGTCGCGTACATGTGGTGCGCCCACACGGCGACGGACAGGGCCGCGATGCCGAGCGTCGCGTAGACCAGGCCGTTGTAACCGAAGATCGGCTTGCGGCTGAACACCGGGAAGATCTCCGACACGATGCCGAAGAACGGCAAGGCGACGATGTAGACCTCCGGATGACCGAAGAACCAGAAGAGGTGCTGCCACAGGATCACGCCGCCGTTGGCGGGGTCGAACACGTGGGCGCCGAGATGCCGGTCCGCCAGCAGGCCCAGCAGGGCCGCGGTCAGGATCGGGAACGCGAGCAGCACCAGCACCGACGTCACCAGGATGTTCCAGGTGAAGATCGGCATCCGGAACATCGTCATGCCGGGCGCACGCAAGCAGACCACGGTGGTGATCATGTTCACCGCGCCGAGGATGGTGCCGAGACCACCGACCACCAGGCCGGAGATCCACAGGTCGGCGCCGACGCCGGGCGAGTGGATGGCGTTGCTCAGCGGCGTGTACGCGAACCAGCCGAAGTCGGCAGCACCACCGGGGGTGATGAAGCCCGCCATCACGATCAGGCCACCGAAGAGGTAGAGCCAGTACGAGAAGGCGTTCAGCCGCGGGAACGCGACGTCGGGCGAGCCGATCTGGAGCGGGAGCACGAAGTTCGCGAAGCCGAAGACGATCGGCGTCGCGTACAGCAGCAGCATCACGGTGCCGTGCATCGTGAAGAGCTGGTTGAACTGTTCCTGCGAGAGGAACTGCATGCCGGGCCGGGCCAGCTCGGTCCGCATCAGCATGGCCATCGCGCCGCCGACCATGAAGAAGGCGAACGAGGTGACCAGGTACATGATGCCGATTTGCTTGTGGTCCGTGGTGCGGAACATCCGCAGCAGGAAGGACCCCTTGACCGCAGTGCGCGTCGGATAAGGACGCGTTGCGATCGGCTGCGGGGCTACGGCCGTCACGGTACCTCCAGGCCTTGGTGGGACCAGTAGTTCGGGAAACTCCCCGGATATTAGACGCAGCCGATCAGCTCCGTTCGGGTGGCCCACGGCCGGTGGCCAGCGGCGTAGCGCAAGTCACACGTATCCTGCCGCCGTGCTCCGATTGCTCGCTGTCGCTTCTGTCCTGTTGCTGGCCGCCTGTGGCTCTCCCGCCACGCACAACTCCGCGGACGTCGCGTTCGCCCAGGGGATGGTGCCGCACCACGAGCAGGCGCTGGAGATGTCCGGGCTCGTCGCGTCCCGCACGGAGAACCCGCGCGTGATCGACCTGGCCCAGCGCATCGCGAACGCGCAGAAGCCCGAGATCGACCGCATGAACGGCTGGCTCCGCACGTGGAACGCGCCCGTGCAGGCCTCCTCGCACACCTCGCACGGCCACTCCGAGTCGCACGGCATGGTCGAGCTGGGCAACCTGGCCGACCTGGACGACGCCGACTTCGACCGCCAGTGGCTCTCGCTGATGATCCAGCACCACAGGGGCGCCGTGGAGATGGCGCAGAAGCACCTGGGGGCCGGCACCGACCCCGAGGCCCGCAAGCTCGCCCAGGACGTCGTCAGCCACCAGGAGAAGGAGATCGCGGAAATGGAGTCGCTCCTCCCCCAGGGCTGATGCCAGCCTTCGTGCCGTGGATGCAGGTGTACGCGCGGCCGTCTCGTTCGCGGCCTCACACGGCCTGAGGTGCTCCGACCCTCTCGTGCTGAAGCACGGCAGCAACGTCCTCGTGCACCTGCGCCCGGCTCCGGTCGTGGCCCGCATCGCCGCGCGCACGGCTTTGATCCGGCCTTCCGTCTTCGCGCACTTCGCCCGTGACCTGTCGTTGTCGGCTTTTCTGGCTTCGCGCGGTGTGCCGGTCGTGACGCCTTCTGACGAGCTGCCCGCCGGCCCTCATGTCGTCGACGGCTTCGTGCTCTCTTTCAGCGCGTACGTCGCGCACGAGCCCGGCGTACGGCTTTCCAGCGGGGAGGTTTTGGCGCTCCTACCGGACCTGCACGCCGAACTGCGGCTGTACGAGGGCGAGCTCCCGTTGCGCGGCCCGTTGGACGACGTCGACAACATCCTGAGCTACCTCGACGGCTTGGGCGTGCCCGACCTGGACCGCTTCCGCACCTGGCGCGACTCCCTGAACTGGACCGAGCACCACAACGACGTCCAGCCGCTGCACGGCGACTCCCACCCCGGAAACCTGCTGGTCACGCCCTCAGGTCCGGTCTGGAACGACTTCGAGGACGCCTGGCACGGTCCGATCGCCTGGGACCTGGCGTGCGCTGGAAACGAAGAAGCCGCCCAACGCACCGTAGAGATCTACGGCGGTGGAGCGGCTTCTTCGGACGTGGAGTTCCACATCGAGACACGCAGGATGTTCAGCACGCTGTGGGGCGTGCTCGTGAAGTGGTCTTAGACGCGACGCCTGCGCATCACGAGCACAAGTGCAGCACCGGCCGCCACCAGTGCGGCACCGAACCCGAGCAGCCACGGAGACCCGAACCCGGTCGCGGCCAGCCCGCCCTCGTTGGCGACGGGGACGATCGCGGGGGTGGTGGTAGTGGTCGGCGCGACCTCGGACGAGCTGGAAGCGCTGGTCGTGGTCGTGCTCGACGGGGTCGACGAGTGCGTCACGGTCGACTCGGACGTCGTGGTCGTGGTCGTCGTCGTAGTGGTCGTCGTGGTCGTCGTCTGGTCCTTGACGCCACAGCCGTACCAGTGGCTGATCTGCGGGATCTGCCCGCCGTTGTTGAACGGCGACCGCAGCTTCTCCCACGGCAGTGCCGGGCCGAGCTTGTCGGCGAGGTAGACGTTGAACCTGTCCCCGCCCTTCACCAGGATGCCCGTGATCTTGATACCGGCGGGCACACCCGTGATGTCGAGGTACTGCTGGTTGTCGCCACCCGTGTAGGTGAACAGGTTCGGGTGAACCGTAGACCCGCTGAGCCCACCGACGGTGCACGCCTCGGGGTGGTTGATGTCGACGTTCTTGAGGTACGGCGTCGCACGGGGGTCGTCCGTGGTCGGCACCTCGGGCTGCGCGAGGGCCGTGGTCGCGAGGACCATCGTGGCCACGGCGGCCATGGCGGCCGAAGCGAGCAGGCCGGCTCTTCTCAAAGGCGTCAAACGCATCGGGTTACTCCGTGAGGGTTGGCGGATGCGGCGATCTAAGACGATCGACGTCGCCCGAACGGCGTAGATGACGATCAACTTCGTCCTTGTGGCCGATTCGTTACTCGTCTGTGAAGTGGCATCCCCAAACGACCGAACGCCGAGGCGCCGGCGGAAACCGGCCCTCGGCGTTCGGAAGTGTCAGGAATCAGTCGTTCTGCGCGACCTCAGCCGGACGCAGGTAGACGGTGGCACCGCCGTTGGGCATGTGCCGGAAGAAATCGACCTGGTTCACAGGCTGGCCAACCACTGGACCGCCACCCTGGGGCAGGTGGGGGGTGCGCCCGCTCGGCATCGGCGGCGTCATCGGCAGGCGGACTGGCTGGTTCGGGGTCACGTCATCGGATCCTTGCTCGATTGGGATGGTGCGTCTTTTGACCCGATGAGCGACGATCTCAGAAGTGATTGGAGCACGACGAAGAGACGCCGGGTCGCGGCGTCTTCGGTCACACACCATTCTTTGGTCGCCACGGCCAGCATGGACGCTGGTTCTATCGTTTCGCCTTCGCCGCCCCTGAACTGAGCTATTACCCAGGTGGAGTCGGTATCGAGCCAAAAGATGTCGAGGGGACGGGTCGCCGTCGCCACCACAGACCGCCCGGACGCCGCTCGCGCGTGCCTCAATCCGGGTGCGAGCTGGAGGTGACCGTTGTCCAGGTCCTGTCCCGTGAGTGACGTACCGTCCATCGTGGACGGCATCTCACCTGGACCTGGAGATATGTCGAGCAGTGCGTGCAGGAGCCAGCGCGCGTCCGAGCACAGGGCGTCCTCGTGCTCGACGAGCCAGCGCCCGATCTCGGCCGCACGGTCCCTCGCCTTCGGCAGCAGGGACACCGGGCTGAGCTCCTGGGATTCACACACGCGGTGAAACTGGCTGAGAGCCGTGTAGGCATGCCAAGCGGCAAATGCCTGTTCCAGCGGCCACTGTACCTTCGACCACGAGTTGACGAAATGCTCAGTTTGATGCGACCGGCTGTCGAGGAATTGCCGCGCTACCGCGAAGTCGAAGAATTTGAGATGCGAGCACTCGTGCACGAGTGCTTCGGCGATCTCCATCGCGGTCGTGGGCTCGTCGATGAGCACCAGGCCCGGCAGATAACGGGTCGACGCCGACACGACGCCCCCCGAGGTGCCGGATTTCAGCACTGCGAACAGGTCGAGGTGCGCGAGGAGGTCGTCGGACATCTCCGGCGCGAGACCGCGGAACAGCCGAACGGCCTCGGCCACGAGCGCGAGGGCCGAGGTGAACCGCTCACCGTCGGCCTCGGTGAGGATCTGCGGCCTGGCACCGGCCGGCGCGATGATCCGCAGCGCGGTGGCGAGCTTGCGAACAGCTTCCGGATCGGAGACGACGTCCACGCCCTCAGCGTCTCGCACATCGATGCTCGCCGCTTCGAACAGCGTCTCGGCGTCCAGGTCTTCATGGCCCGCCAGCGCACGACCCAGCTCGTAGCGGACCGCCGGGTGGTCCAGCAACTTGTCCGACAACCTCGCGCCGGGCGCGAAGATCTCACCGGCGAGCCGGTAGAGCGTGCGCCGCTCGTCGACCAGCACACCGGCGGGCGCGATGGCCGCATGCATGGCGTGCGTACTCGCGACAGTCGGCACAGCCGAACCCATCACCAAAGCAGTTACTCCGGTACTCGTCTGTCCCGACGCGAAAGCAGGCATGGGCGCCACCGCTGTCGCGATAGCGCCCTCATGCTGCTGGCGCGAGAGCTTATACGCGTACCACGACCGGTGTGACACCGGCCACCCCCAAAATACCGATGCCCGTGCTACCTGGGGTTTCAGGCAGCACGGGCATCGATCCCCCTCCCCCCGAGACGGCTAGCCCAGAACGATGCTGGTCACGTTGACGAAGCCGACGACGGCGAGCGCGACGATCGACACGGCGATCATCGTGAGGACGGTGCGCCAGCCGATGGCGGTGACGGCGACTGCTACGGCGGCGGCGATTCCGAGTGCACTCCCTGCAGACATGGTTTCTTCCTTCCCGACTAGGCGAGTACGCAGTCCTGGGCGTGGGCGGTCCCAGGCGTATCGCCATGGTGAAAATTCTGACCGGTTGTAGGTTGTCTGTCAACGGTCGACCGGTTGCCAGACAAGTTGCAACCAGACTGCCCAAGGCCTAAGCTGGACCAATGCCCGCCGACGAGGTCCATCCCGGCGAGAGCTGGTCGCTCTCGCCTGATTCGCGACGGCCTCTCCCGGAACTCATCGAGCTCAAGCTCCGCGAACTGATCATCAGCAAGACGTTCAAGGCGGGCGATCGCCTCCCCACCGAGCCCGTGCTCGCCGACAAGATGGACGTCGCCCGGTCATCTCTGCGCACGGCACTGCAGCGCCTGCAGCTGCAGGGCATCGTGGAAGTCCGCCGCGGCCTGGGCTGGTACGTGCGCCGCACCGATCTCTCGGCGGTCGACGAACACCTCGAAGGAAAGCTCGCCACCAAGCAGTTCTCCCAGACAGATCTGCTGGAGACGCGGATCGCCCTGGAGACCACGGCCGCTGCCCTCGCCGCTCTCCGCGCCGGGGACGGTGAGCTGGACGAACTGGCGAAGCTGAGTCGTCGCTACCAGCGCGCCGCGGTCGACGACACGCAGGAGGTGCTGGACTCGGACGAGGAGTTCCACCTGGCGCTGGTCCGCGCGTCGCACAACGATCTGCTGGTGCAGATGTACCAGGCACTCGTTCCGGGGCTGCGGGACTGCAAGCGGCACGCGCAGCCGTCACGCGAGGTGCACATCAGGTCGGCGAACGACCACGAGCAGGTCGTCTGGTTCATGCGCAGGCGCGACCCGGACGGCGTCAAGAGCACACTGGCAACTCATCTGCTCGGCCTGTACACCGATCTCGCGGCTGACGACACACACGAACCGGCGACGCTGAACACGTTCGTGGGATCCGACGACGACCCGCTGTACCAGCAGATTGACCGACGCCGCTGATACGACGTCCGCCGAAAGGCTCTGGCGCCGATCCCGCATCACTCCCACCATGTATGACAGTCGGTGGAGCGAGGGGGCGGGCGACGAGTGGTGACGGCACAACCCCGCAGGCGCTGGCGGGCCGTCGCGATCGCCGCCGGCTTCCTGGCCGCCGCCACCGCTGACCTGGTCGCGGTGCTGCTGTGGCACCCGTCCTCCCCCGCGGGCGAGCTGATGCACCAGGTGCTCTTCGTGGTGTGGCCGTTCCCGTTGCTCGTCGCACTGGTCGTCGGTGGCTACGAGCTCTTCCTGCACCGCCGGCTGATCAAGGAGGTCGGCCTGATCTCCGGGCCGAGCATCCTCGCGCACCTGCTGCCCAGCGAGGTGCTCCGAACGTTCCTGTCGTCGATCTACGGCCCCAACGAGGCGAACCAGGACGTCGTGTCCGGCCTGCTGGGCGGCGAGGGAGTGAACCCGCGCGGCGGCGACCTCACGATCAGCACGAACACCACGGTGAAACTGGAACTGGAGGGCATCGACAGCAGGGCGTACCACCTGATCACGACGCAGAGCTACCAGTTCCGCCACACCGTCCCGGTCGACCGCTTCGTGCTGTTCGTGACCAGCAGCGTCCTGCTGCGTGACACGATCACCGCCGCCTGCCGATACCCGTTGTTCGAGCTCTACTTCGTGCCGGACCAGACGCAGTTCCTCGACTCGGTCGACGACTTGCTGCACTCGACCCAGATCGCGATCGACTACATCGACCACGACAACAACCGGCGGTCTGCCGAACCCAGCCAGATCCCCCTGGCCGAGGTGCGCTTCAGCGAGTGGTCCAACTACCTCACCTTCTTCCGCGAGGCCATGGGAGCACTACCGAAGCTGAGCCCGCACGCCCACACAGGAGATCTCCGCATCTTCGAGTGCGACCTGAGCGGCATCGCCGACGACCACGTGGTCAGGGCGATCTGCGGACTGACGATCAACTCGCGCACGGTCCAGAGCATCAACGACGGCTTCTGCTACTGGCAGTCCCCGTATCCGTCTTACGTGGAACGGATCACCTTCGACGTGCGCCGTCTGGCGCTGGATCATGCCCCTGAGCAGGAGTTCAGCGTCATGCCGTTCACGTTCCGCTCGAACACGCTGCCCGCGCAGTGGCTGAGCGCGGAGGACCTGAGCGACCTGTACGTCCGCTCGTGGGTGCTCCCCGGCCACGGCATTGCGCTGCTGTGGCGCGAGACGCGCGACTGAAACCGCCGTCAGTCCTCCGACGACACGAAGACCGTGCCTCCGGTCGGAGCGTTGCGGAACCAGTCGACCTGACTCACCGGCTGGCTGTCAGGACGGCGCTGCTCCGGCGCAGGGGGAATCGCCGGCGCCGGCACGACCGGGTTGTGCTCAGGGGTCATCGAGGTCTCCTCCGGGTCGAGGCGGCAGTTCGAGGGTATGTCGGTGCCCGCCCTCAAAGCTTCGACCGGGCGGGTGAGGGCAAAAGACCCTGGTGGTGTTGGTGTTGTGCGAGGGCCGAGGCACCAGTTCGAGATCACGCCTGCCCGAGACCTGGACGAGCTCCCGCGCGGCGAGACCGGGTCGCCAGCTACGGCCCCTTTGACGTGGACACGTCGTAGCGGGTGGCAACCCGACACGTTGTGGATCGAACCCACTTGAAGCAGATCGGGACGAGCAGCACCAGCACGAGGTCCTCAGTAATGGAGCTCGGTCTGTGCGCTATCGCATGAGATCGGGTCTGCGGCCATCGCGGTCTTCCTCGCTGCGGTGACGTCCGAGCCGAGTGGGTGATCGAGGCGCTGCAAGCGGACGCAAGAAATTGCGTACACTTGCGCCATGACGCAACGGAGGCTGGCCGAGGTCGCGGCCAAGGTCGGGGTCAGCGAGGCCACCGTCAGCCGGGTGCTGAACGGCAAGCCAGGCGTCTCCGACGCCACGCGCAGCGCCGTCCTCACCGCGCTTGACGTGCTGGGTTACGAGAGGCCGACGCAACTCAGGGGCGAACGGGCGCGGCTGGTCGGCCTCGTCCTGCCGGAGCTGCAGAACCCGATCTTCCCCGCGTTCGCGGACGTGGTGGGCAACGCGCTCGCGCAAAGGGGTTTCACGCCTGTCCTCTGCACGCGCACGGCTGGTGGGGTCACTGAGGCGGAGTACCTGGAGCTGCTGTTGGAGCAGCACGTCAGCGGGATCGTGTTCGCTGGCGGGCTGTACGCCCAGAAGGACGCGAGCCATGGGCACTACCAGCAGATGATGTCCCGGAAGTTGCCTACGGTGCTGGTCAACGCCGCTATAGACGATCTTGCGTTCCCTCGGGTGTCGTGTGATGACGCGGTGGCGGTGGAGCAGGCGTACGGGCACCTGGTCTCCCTCGGGCACAAGCGGATCGGGGCCGTGCTCGGGCCACCTGACCACGTGCCCAGCCAGCGCAAGCAGGTGGCGATCGACAAGTGCGGCGGGGCCGATGTCGAGCACGCGATGTTCAGCCTCGAGGGTGGGCAGGCCGCGGCCACCAAGCTCGTGCAGCGCGGGGTCACTGCGATCATCTGCGCCAGCGACCCCCTGGCGCTGGGTGCGATCCGGGCCGTGAGGCGTGCCGGGCTGGACGTTCCCAAGGACGTGTCGATCATCGGGTACGACGATTCCGCGTTCATGACCTGCACTGATCCGCCGTTGACGACGGTGCGGCAGCCCATTGAGGCCATGGGGCGGGCGGCGGTGGAGCTGCTGGCCAACCAGATCTCCGGCAACGCCGTGGCTCCGGACGAGTTGCTGTTCGAGCCCGAGTTGGTGGTGCGGGCGTCCAGTGCGCCGGTGAGGTAACGAACGAAGTCAGCTTCTTGCGAGTTTTCGTCTGGATATTGCGTTCAGATGTAACGGCGCCTTATGGTCGCCGTCACATCGACGCGCTCGCGAGAAGGGCGGCCCCACCATGAAGAAGTCCGCTGCCGTGCTGATTGGCGGTGTCCTGGCCCTAAGCTCCGTCGGCTGTGGGAGCGGTTCCACGACCGAGCCCGGCGGCAAGGTCCAGATCAACATCAACGGTCAGCCTCCGCAGACGCAGGCGTTCGACCGCAAGGTGTTCGACGAGGACGTCGCGGAGTTCGAGACAGCGAACCCGGACATCGACCTCGTGCCGCACGAGGGGTTCATGGACCCGAAGACGTTCAGCGCCAAGCTCGCCGGTGGCCAGCTGGAGGACGTCTTCTACGTCTACTTCACCGATCCCGCCGCTCTCATCGCACGCAAGCAGGCCGCCGACCTCACGGACTACGTCAAGGACGTGCCGCACTACGGCGACCTCAAGCAGGAGCTCAAGGACGTCTTCACGGTCGACGGCAAGGTCTACGGGCTGCCGACGGCCAACTACACGATGGGCCTGCTCTACAGCCGCGCCAACTTCACCAAGGCAGGCCTCGATCCCGACTCGCCGCCGAAGACGTGGGACGAGGTGCGCAGCGCCGCGAAGAAGCTCAAGGACGCCGGCGTCACCGGGTTCGCCGAGTACAGCAAGAGCAACCAGGGCGGCTGGCACTTCACGACGTGGATCAAGTCCGTCGGCGGTGACGTCGCGAAGAAGGACGGCGACAAGTACGTCGCCGACTTCAACAACGACAAGGGCAAGGAAGTCCTGCGCAGGCTCAAGGAGATGCGCTGGGACGACAACTCCATGGGCGAGAAGCAGCTCCTGGAGATCGGCGACGTGCAGAACATGATGGGCGCCGGGCAGCTCGGCATGTACCTGGCCGCGCCGGACAACGTCGCCGCGATCGTCAACCAGTTCAAGGGCAAGTACGACGACTACGGTCTGGCCGCGATCCCGGAGCAGAAGGGCACCCTGCTCGGCGGCGAGGGCTACATGATCAACCCGAAGGCCACGCCGGAGAAGATCAAGGCCGGCCTCAAGTGGATCCAGTGGAAGTACCTGAACCCGGACCGGCTCGAGGGCAACCTGCAGAAGTACAAGGACCGCGGTCAGCCCGTCGGCCTCCCGATCCCGCCGATCGCCGACATCTGGACCGGTGGGCCGCGGCAGAAGCAGGAAGACCTGAAGGCCAAGTACGCCACCATGCCGGTGAAGAACTTCCAGGCCTACGTGGACGGTTCCGAGAAGACCAAGGGCTCGCTCGAACCGCCGCAGGCGCAGCAGGTCTACGCGATCCTCGACAGCGTGGTGCAGGCGACCCTGACGAACAAGGACGCGGACCACGCGGCACTGCTGAAGGACGCGGAGACCAAGGTCAACGCCGTTCTGGCGCAGGTGAAGTAGGTGCGGCGCCACGTCACCGCGTACGGCTTCCTGAGTCTCGCGCTGGTCGTCTTCGCGATCTTCTCCTGGTGGCCCGTCGTGCGCGGGGTGGTCCTGAGCTTCCAGCAGGTCAACTTCGTCACGAGTCCCGACTGGGTCGGCTGGGAGAACTTCGAACGACTCTTCGCGGACCCGCTGTTCGGGGTGGCGTGGCGCAACACGCTGTACTTCACGCTTCTCGCGCTGGTCCTCGGGTTCGGGGTCCCGTTCCTGACGGCCGTGGTGCTCAACGAGCTGCGGCACGCCAAGGGCTACTTCCGCCTGCTGGTCTACCTGCCGGTGATGTTGCCGCCGGTCGTGACGGCCCTGCTGTGGAAGTGGTTCTACGACCCGGGACCGGGCCTGTTCAACTCCGTCCTCAGAGGACTGAACCTCCCCACGCTCCAGTGGCTGGACTCCGCGAGCACCAGCATGGTCAGCCTCGTCCTGGTGATCACCTGGGCGAACATGGGCAGCGCGACGCTGATCTACCTGGCCGCGCTGCAGACCATCCCCGGTGAGCTCTACGAGGCCGCGGACCTGGACGGCGCGGGGATCGTCAAGAAGGTCTGGCACGTCACGATCCCGCAGACCAAGTTCGTGATCCTCATGCTGTTGCTGCTGCAGGTCGTGGCGACGATGCAGGTCTTCACCGAGCCGTTCATCATGACCGGCGGTGGGCCGGAGGAGTCCACGGTCACCGTGCTGCTCCTGCTGTACCGGTACGCCTTCTACTACAACGACTTCGGCACCGCGAGCGCGCTGAGCCTCATCCTCTTCGCGGTGCTGGGCGTCTTCTCCTTCCTCTATCTCCAGATCACGAAGAAGGCCGACGCATGAGGACTCTCACCAGGGGCACCGGCCCGCTCTACTGGGTCGTTCTCGCCGGCACGCTGGTCCTGTTCACCGCGGCGTTCCTGCTCCCGCTCGTGTGGGTGCTGCTCGGCGCGTTCAAACCGCCGGCGGAGCTGGCCCAGCAACCACCGACGATCCTGCCGCGGACCTGGGAACCGGGCGCGTACGTCGACGCCTGGAACTACATGGAGCTCGGCAAGTTCTTCGTCAACACGCTCGTCGTCGCGATCGGCGCGTGGGCGGTGCAGATGGCCGTGATCGTTCCCGCGGCCTACGCGCTGAGCAAACTGCGGCCGATCTTCGGCAACGTGATCATGGGCCTGATGCTGGCGACGCTGATGTTGCCCTCGACGGCCGTGCTGGTCCCGGTCTACCTCACGCTCACGGACCTGGACCTGCTGAACAACCCGGCGGGCATCTGGTTGCCCGCCGCGGCGAACGCGCTGAACGTCTACCTGCTCAAACGCTTCTTCGACCAGATCCCGGAAGAGCTCCTCGAAGCGGCCAGGATCGACGGCGCGAACACGTGGACGACGCTCGTCCGCATCGTGCTGCCGATCTCACGCCCCATCCTCGCCGTCGTCTCGATCTTCGCGGTCGTGGCGGCGTGGAAGGACTTCATCTGGCCGCTGCTCGTGTTCCCCGATCCGGCGAAGCAGACGCTCAGCGTTGCGCTTCAACGCTTCGCGCCGGACACACCGATCAACCTCCTGCTCGCGGGCCTCGTGCTGGCGAGCCTGCCGATGGTGGCGCTGTTCCTGGCGTTCCAGCGGCACATCCTCGCGGGGCTCACCGCGGGCGGCGTAAAAGGGTGAAAGGACACCACATGAGTTGGTGGCGCAACGCATCCATCTACCAGGTCTACCTGCGCAGCTTCGCGGACGGCAACGGGGACGGCATCGGTGACCTGGCCGGTCTCCGCGCCAGGCTCCAGCACATCGCGAGCCTCGGCTTCGACGCGATCTGGCTGAACCCGTGGTACCCGAGCCCTCTCGCCGACGGCGGCTACGACGTGGCGGACTACCGCGACATCGAGCCGGTGTTCGGGTCGCTCGCCGACGCCGAGAAGCTCATCGCGGACGCGCACGGCCTGGGCATCCGGATCATCATCGACCTCGTCCCGAACCACAGCAGCGACCAGCACCCGTGGTTCAAGGACGGCCTGTGGGACCGCTTCCACGTCCGGGACGGCGACGAGATCCCGAACGACTGGCAGTCGCGCTTCGGCGGTCCGGCGTGGAGCAGGCTCGACGACGGACGCTGGTACCTGCACCTCTACGCCGCCGAGCAGCCGGACTTCAACTGGGAGAACAAGCTCGTCCACGACGAGTTCGAGGACATCCTGCGGTTCTGGCTCGACCGCGGTGTCGACGGCTTCCGCATCGACGTCGCCGACGGCCTGGTCAAGGACTTCAGCAAACCGAACGCGGACCTCCCCTACTCCGACCAGGACGGCGTGCACGACATCTACCGCCGGTGGCGCGAGATCGTCGACGAGTACGACGGCGACCGCATCCTCGTCGGTGAGATGTGGCTGCCCGACCCGGTCCGGTTCGCCCGGTACCTCCGGCAGGACGAGATGCACAGCGCGTTCAACTTCGACTTCCTGTGCTGCCCGTGGAACGCCGGCGAGCTGCGCAAGGTCGTCGACTCCACTCTCGCCGCGCATGAACCCGTTGGCGCACCGCCGACCTGGGTGCTCTCGAACCACGACGTCACGAGACACGTGACCCGCTACGGCCGCGAGAAGACCGGGTTCTCCTTCGCGGACAGGCAGCACGGCGCCCCGACCGACTTCGAGCTGGGCACGCGCAGGGCCCGTGCGGCGATCATGCTGACGGCGGCACTGCCCGGCGGCGTCTACGTCTACCAGGGCGAGGAGCTGGGACTCTGGGAGGTCGAGGACCTGCCGGACGAGCTGCGCGAGGACCCGGTGTGGCACCGCTCGGGCTTCACCGACCGGGGCCGGGACGGGTGCCGCGTGCCGCTCCCCTGGTCCTCTGAGGACGGTCCAAGCTGGTTGCCGCAGCCGGAGAACTGGCAGGACTTCTCGGTCGCGGTGCAGACGGACGACCCGGACTCGATGCTCTCGCTGTACCGGCAGGTGTTCGCGCACCGCCGGGGCGTCGACGGCGACCTGGAGTGGCTCGACCTCGGCGAGAACGTGCTGGCGTTCAAGCGGAACGACACCACCTGCGTCGTGAACCTGTCGGACGCGCCGATCGATCTGCCCGGCGTGCCAACGTTGTCAAGCGTCCCGCTGACGAACGGCCAGCTCCCACCCGACGCGGCGGCCTGGCTCAAGTAGGACGGGGGCCGGGGGTGGCCGGGAGTGCCACCCCCGAACCTCACCTGGTCGCGTAGGGCGAGTCGTCGGCCTTCGCGGCCTCGGTCGGCAGGTTCTTCACGATGCCGATCGAGGTCGTGTCGACGATGGCGTCCGCCGCGCCCTTCGGCATGATCGCCGCCAGGCCGGTCTTGCACTTCTCCAGGACCTCGAAGATCTTGTTGACGACCTTCGACAGGTTCCGGATCGTCGTGATCACCTTGTCGAGCCAGTCCGAGACCTTCTTGGCCCACTTCATGATCAGCCGGATGCCGTCGGCGACGATGCCCGGCGTCGCGAGGCCGACCGTGAGCAACGCGGCCGCCGCCCACCGGATCAGCGCCTGCACGAGCTCGCTCATCGCCATCGAGATCAGGTCGCGCACGATCGTGCGCACCGTGGCGACGGCGACGCCCGCGCCCGTCAGTGCGGCGCCGACGCCCTCGGCGGCGAGACCGGCGGCTTTCACGCCGAGCGTCTCGGCCTTCGCCACTGCGGTGTACGCGGAGACCGCGGCACCCTGCCACGCGCTGGTGTCGGCGTCGACCAGGCGAGCCATGTCCTCGCCGGCCCTCTTGAGGTGGTCACCGACGTTGCCCCAGGTGGCGGCGTTCTGGTTGATCACACCGGGGTTGCCGGCCAGCGAGTCGAGCATCGACTTCAGCGGCTCGACGTGCTCGATGAACCACGCGAACGCCGACGACAGCAGCGTGCCGAACGGGTCGGTCAGGAAGCCCAGCGCGTCGATGCCCGCGCCGAGGACGTTGATGCCCGCCTCCGCCCAGTCACCGCGCTGGACCGCCGAGACCGCGTCCGCCGCCGGCTCGACCAGGTTGAGGCCGGCCAGAGCGCCGGGAGCGTCAGGGGCCTTGGCCACCAACGGGTTCGGTGCGGTCATGACGTCAGCTCCCCGAGCTTCTCGACGATCTTCTGGAAGTTGCCGCCGACAGCCCGGTCGACGTTGTCGTACACGTCCGCCATCCCGTTGACACCGTCCACAGTGGCGTCGACGACGCCGTGCGCGGTGTTGACGGCACCGGTGCCGGCGGCCTCGATGGTGCCCATGATCGGCTCCAGCAACGGGCTGCAGAGGATCCCGTACGCGTTGGCGCCGTTGATCTGCGCCTGCCCGATGGCCTGCTGGGCCATCTCGATCTGCCTCACGATCCCGGCGAGCCGGTTGGCGTGCTCGCGCATCGCCTGCGTCTGGACGTTGAACCCTGCCGCGGTCACGCTGATCACCAGCCCTTGTCGTCGCGGGCGAAGTTGTGCCCGCCGAAGTCGTCGTCGTCGGAGGGACCGGTGGGACGCGGAGGCGTCGGGTCCACGGGCGGGGGCTCGGGGAAGCGCTCCTCGTAACCGCCCATGAGCGCGTCCATGGTCGCGGAGTCGTTACCGATGATCGGCGCCATGACCTCCTGCATCCGAGCCGCGATCTGCGCCTGAGCCGTCCTCATCGCACCGAGGATCTCGGCAGAGAGCTGCGCGGGCTGCTTGCGCAACGCCGCGTCGGTCAGGTCCAGCGCCGAGACGACACCGTTCTGGTCGACCGTGACGGACAGCGAACCGTCAGAAGAACGCTGTGTCACCGACACGGCGTTCGCGACCTGCTTCATCTCGTCGGCCTGCTTGAGCTTGGCCTGGATCTGCTCGTTCCACTGACGCATCATCGCGTCGGGATCAGCTGCTGCCGGGTTCATCTAGTAGTCCCTCTCCTGTGCCTTCTTGCGACGGGACGCCACCGTGCCCAGAACGGCCAGCGCCCCGATTCCACCTACCGCCAGACCTCCGAGCACCGATCCGATGCCGAGCACGACGCTCGGCTCGAAGTCGGCCCGGTACACCGGCGGGTTGCCCGAGCCGTTGCGGACCTTGCCCTCGCCCCGCTGCACCACCGGCACCTCGGACCCCTGGTCGGACGGCGTGAGCTGGCCCGGTTCGGCCGTCACCCGTGCCGTGCCCCCGCTCTGCCACTCGACGTCGGCCTGGCAGATCCACCAGGTTCCGAAGCCGTGCCTGCTGACCGGTCCCCTGCTGGTGCAGCCGGTCACCCGAGCCACACCGGAGTCCGCCACGGGCTTCGTCCCTCCGGCGGGATCGAACTTCGTGAAGCCCGTCAGTCCCAGAAGGACACCGGCCCCCAAGATCACCAGGGCGAACAGCCCAGCGATCCACTTCATGCGCTCGTCCCCTCGTCCGACCCCTGTTCGACTGCGATCCGATCCGCCCGGTTCCACCGAATTCACCAACGATCTGGAGGCCATCCGGGCACGTCTGGACGGCGGTTCGGGCGTGCCCAGTCTGGTCGACCTGCGTGAACACCTCGTCACACACGGCGAAGCGGGCGAAAATCGGGCAGGATGTCACCCAGTTGTGGTGGCGACCACAGTGTTTCCAGGGTGTTTCATCTATGCACGGCCCGAACGGGCAAACCGAGAGCCGAGTGGGCAGGTGACATGCGAGCCGAGGAACGCAAGCGCCGCATCCTGGCCAGGGCCCGCGCCGACGGCCGCGTCGACGTGGTGGAGATGGCGCAGGAACTGCGCGTCGCGCCCGAAACGGTCAGGCGCGATCTTCGCGTGCTCGACGAACACGGCCTGGTGCGCCGCACGCACGGTGGCGGTGTGCCGGTCGAGAGCGCCGGCTTCGAGACAGGGCTCCGGTTCCGCGCCGGGTCGCACGTCCCGGAGAAGCGGCGCATCGCGAAGGCGGCCGCAGAAAGGCTCGACGACGCCGAGACGGTCTTCATCGACGAGGGCTACACGCCGCAGCTCGTCGCGGAGGCGTTGCCCACGACCAACCCGTTGACCATCATCACGGCAAGCCTCCCGACCGCGGCGGCGATGTCCGAGCACCCTTCGTGCACCGTCCTGCTGCTGGGCGGGCGCGTCAGGGGCCACACACTGGCCACTGTGGACCACTGGACCACCAGGATGCTCGGCGAGATGGTCATCGACCTCGCGTACATCGGTGCGAACGGCATCTCCCGTGAGCACGGTCTGACCACGCCCGACCCGGCGGTCGGCGCGGTGAAGTCGAAGGCGCTCGCCGCGTCCCGGCGCAAGATCTTCGTCGGGACGCACACGAAGTTCGGCGTGTCCAGCTTCCACCGGTTCGCCGAGGTCTCCGATCTGGAGGCAGTGGTCACCGACAGCGGCCTCACCGCGCACGAGGCCCACCGCTACACGTTGCTAGGCCCCAAGGTCATCAGAGCCTGACCGCCCTCACAACATTTGGGCGCGGACTTCCCCCGTCTTCAGCGCGCCCAAAAACCCTTGAAAGGAACCGACGATGTCGTCGATTCGCACACTCGGAGCCGCTACCGCCGTGTTGCTGCTCGCGTCCGCCTGCTCGGGAGCCGGCGGCGGGGGCGGTGGTGAGAACTCGGTGAACGTCCTGATGGTGAACAACCCGCAGATGCAGGACCTGCAGAAGCTCACCGCGGACAACTTCACGAAGGACACCGGCATCAAGGTGAACTTCACCGTGCTGCCCGAGAACGACGTCCGGGACAAGATCAGCCAGGACTTCTCCAGCCAGGCGGGCCAGTACGACGTCGCGACGATCTCCAACTACGAGACGCCGATGTTCGCCAAGAACGGCTGGCTCGCGCCGATGGACGACTTCGTGTCCAAGGACAGCGCGTTCGACCAGGCCGACATCCTGGAGCCGATCAGGCAGTCGCTGACCGCGGCGGACGGCAAGGTCTACGCGCAGCCGTTCTACGGCGAGTCGTCGTTCCTCATGTACCGCAAGGACATCTTCGAGGCCAAGGGCGTCACGCTGCCCGAGAAGCCGACCTGGCAGCAGGTCGCGGAAGCGGCGCAGAAGGTCGCGACGCCCGAGGTGCGCGGCATCTGCCTGCGCGGCCAGCCGGGCTGGGGCCAGGTCATGGCGCCGCTCACGACGGTCGTGAACACCTTCGGCGGCACGTGGTTCACCAAGGACTGGCAGGCGCAGGTCAACGCGCCGGAGTTCAAGGAGGCCACCAAGTTCTACGTCGACCTGGTGCGCAACTACGGTGAGGCGGGCGCCCCGCAGGCCGGTTTCGCCGAGTGCCTCAACAACATGACGCAGGGCAAGGTCGCGATGTGGTACGACGCCACGGTCGCCGCCGGCCTGCTCGAGGCCGACGACTCGCCGATCAAGGGCAAGCTCGGCTTCACCCAGGCGCCGGTCGTGAAGACCGACAGCTCCGGCTGGCTCTACACGTGGGCGTTCGGCATCCAGAAGGCCTCGAAGAAGCAGGACAACGCCTGGAAGTTCATCTCGTGGGCGTCCGGCAAGGGCTACGAGGAGCTCGTCGGCAAGAACCTCGGCTGGTCGAAGCTCCCCGACGGCAAGCGCTCGTCGACCTACCAGCGTCCCGAGTACAAGCAGTCCTCCGGCAGCTTCTCCGCGATGGCCGAGGCCGCGATCAAGGGCGCGAAGCCGCTCAACCCCGGTGTGCAGGAACGTCCGGCCCCCGGCATCCAGTTCGTCGGCATCCCCGAGTTCACCGACCTCGGCACCCAGGTGTCGCAGCAGATCAGCTCGGCGATCGCCGGTGCGGTCACGGTGGACGACGCGCTGAACAACGGTCAGGGACTCGCCGAGAAGGTCGCCGCGAAGTACAAGGGGCAGTGACATGGCGGTCATAACGAGGGAGCGGTCGGTCGTCGACCGGCCGCCCCCCGTCCCCCGCAAGGGGTACTCGAAGTGGACGCGGCGGGCGCCTCTGCTGCCCGCCCTCATCTTCCTGATCGTCGTGACGCAGCTGCCGTTCGTGGCGACGCTGGTGATCTCGTTCATGAAGTGGAACTCGCTCGACCCCACCAACCGCGGGTTCGCCGGGTTCGACAACTACGTCAACGTCTTCACCGACCCCGACCTGCGCTCCTCGGTCGTCAACACGATCGTGCTCACGGCGTCGGTGGTGCTGATCAGCCTGGTCCTCGGGCTGGGCCTGGCTCTGCTGCTGGACAAGAAGTTCAAGGGCCGCGGGTTCGTGCGCACCATGCTCATCGCGCCGTTCCTCGTCGTCCCGGTGGCGGCGGCGCTGATCTGGAAGCACGTGCTCTACAACCCGGAGTACGGCCTGTTCAACGGAATCCTGAACTGGCTGGGCTTCGACGCCCAGCCGGACTGGATCTCCACCATGCCGATGAGCGCCGTCGTGCTGTCGCTGGTGTGGCAGTGGACGCCGTTCATGATGCTGATCCTGCTGGCGGGCCTGCAGTCCAAGCCGATCGAACCGGTCGAGGCGGCCACGATCGACGGCGCGTCGTCGTTCCAGATCTTCCGGTACCTGACGTTCCCGCACCTGCGCCAGTACCTGGAGCTCGGCGGGCTGCTCGGGTCGATCTACATCGTGCAGAACTTCGACGCGGTCTTCACCATCACGTCCGGCGGTCTGGGCACGGCGAACCTGCCGTACATGATCTACCAGACCTTCTACCAGGCCCACGAGTACGGCGAGGCCTCCGCGGCCGGCGTCATCGTGGTGGCGGGGTCGATCCTGATCGCGACGTTCGCGCTGCGCACGGTGTCGTCGCTGTTCAAGGAGGAGAAGCGATGAGCAGGATTTGGGGCGTGCTCGCCTGGTTCTCCGGCCTCGTGTTCTTCGCGCCGGTGGCCTGGATGTTCCTGACGTCGCTGCACAGCGAGTCGGACGCCGCTACGAACCCGCCGTCCCTCACGGCGCCGCTGACGCTGGACGGCTACGCCGAGTTCTTCGACGCGGGCGCGTGGCCGCCGCTGATCAACTCGTTCAGCGCCTCGATCGGATCGACGATCATCGTGCTGCTGCTGGCGATCCCGGCCGCGTACGCGTTGTCGATCAAGCCGGTGGAGAAGTGGACGGACGTCCTGTTCTTCTTCCTCTCCACCAAGATGATGCCGGTCGTCGCGGCGCTGCTGCCGATCTACCTGATCGCGCAGTTCTCCGGGATGCTCGACAACATCTCGTTCCTCACGCTGCTGTACTGCTCGATGAACCTGCCGATCGCGGTGTGGCTCATGCGGTCGTTCCTCGCCGAGGTCCCCAAGGAGATCCTCGAAGCGGCCTCGATCGACGGCGCCGGGCTCGTCACGACCCTGCGCCGGGTGGTGGCACCGATCGCCATGCCGGGCATCGCGGCGACGGCGTTGATCTGCTTCATCTTCAGCTGGAACGAGTTGCTCTTCGCACGGGTGCTGACCGGTGTCGTCGCCGGTACCGCCCCCGTGTACCTCACCGGGTTCGTCACCTCCCAGGGCCTGTTCCTGGCCAAGGTGTGCGCGGCCGCGGTCGTGGTCTCTCTGCCGGTGCTCATCGCCGGGTTCGCCGCCCAGGACAAGCTCGTCCAGGGCCTTTCGTTGGGAGCGGTCAAGTGAAAGCAGCAGTGATCACGGGCGTCGGGTCCGTCGAGGTGACCACTGTGGACGATCCCAAGTGCGGTCCGCGCGAAGTGGTCGTGGACGTGGCGGCGTGCGGACTCTGCGGCACCGACCTGCACATCCTGCAGGGCGAGTTCGCGCCGACGCTGCCGGTCGTGCCGGGCCACGAGTTCGCCGGCACGATCGTCGAGATCGGCTCGCAGGTCAACGAGCTCCAGGTCGGCGACCGCGTGGCCGTCGACCCGTCGCTCTACTGCCACGAGTGCCGGATGTGCCGCAACGGCAAGAACAACCTCTGCGAGCGTTGGGCCGCCATCGGCGTCACCACGGCCGGTGGCGCGGCGGAGTTCGCCGTGGCGCCCGTCGCGAACTGCGTGAAGCTGCCCGACCACGTGCGGCTCGAGGACGCCGCGCTGATCGAGCCGCTGTCGTGCGCCGTGCGCGGCTACGACGTGCTGCGGTCGCAGATGGCGTCCCGGGTGCTGATCTACGGCTCGGGCACGATGGGCCTGATGATGCTGCAGCTCGGCAAGCTCACGGGCGCGTCGTCGATCGACGTGGTCGACCTCAACGAGGAGCGCCTCAAGACCGCCGTGCAGCTCGGCGTCACCAACGTGGCCACGGGGGCGGACGAGCTGGACCGGCCGCAGGGCTGGGACGTCGTCATCGACGCCACGGGCAACGAGAAGGCCATCCAGGACGGCATCAACCGGGTCGCCAAGGGCGGCACGTTCCTCCAGTTCGGCGTCTCGGACTACTCCGCCCGCGTGACCATCGAGCCGTACAAGATCTACAACCAGGAGATCACCATCACCGGCTCGATGGCGGTGCTGCACTCGTTCGAACGGGCGGCGGACCTGTTCGCGACCGGAGTACTGGACCCCGAGATCTTCATCAGTGACAGGGTGCCCCTGGACGGTTACGCGGGGGCGTTGGACCAGTTCAAGGCGGGTGTGGGCCGCAAGATCCAGGTCCTGCCGTGAGCTGATCCGAGAAAGTTCTCAGAAGTTCGTGGGCACTCGTGTATCCAGACGAGTGCCCACGACTCCTTCCAGGCATGTCGAAGTCCGGGCAGAAAGTAACGCCGCCGTACTTTTCGCACATGTCCGACGAAGAGCTCCTCGCCTGGTACGCGGAGCTTCAGGTGCGCGCGATGAACGCGCCGCCTGGGGACGTCGATTTCGATCACAGCCACAAGCCCGCCGAACCGAAGACCGTGGAAGAGCTGCGTCACCGGATCATGACGTTCCAGGGCTGGCCGGGAGGCCTGTCCACGCTCGACGCCGGTTCTCCGTTCCACAACCTGTGGCACTGGCTCAGCGACTGACGCGACGCGAGGTCACCCTCGCTCGCGTCATTGGTGCGTTGGTGGCCGCGTGTGTGCTCTTCGCCGTCGTGCACACAGCGGTCACCGGCGCCGTCTCGCATCCGCGGAACTGGCTGGTCGCGTTCGCCTGCACCCTTCTCGGGGTGCGCGTGATCGGCCACGTCCGCAGGTCGTCCGTCGGGTGGCTGCTGCTGGTCATGGGCGTGTTCGGCGGCATCGCTGTCGCGGTCGCGGGGCAGCCGGAGGACCATCCCGCCCGATGGGTCGAGGCGTGGGTCTGGTGGCCCACGTACGCGCTGTTGCCCGCTGTGGCGCTGGTCTTCCCGAACGGCAGGCCCCTGAGCAACCGCTGGTGGATCGCCATCGGCGCGTCGCTGTTCAGTGCTGTCGTCGGCACGATCGGGATCGCCTGGGCCTCGTGGGGCGATCCCGCGTCGTTCTGGCAGTCCGGCGGGGGCGGGCTCGCGAAGACGATCACGCTGGTCGCCGTGCTCGCGGCCGGGGTCTCGGTGCTCGCGGCGGTCGTGTCCCTGGCTCTGCGGTGGCGGAGGGCCGAAGGGGACGAACGCCGGTTGCTCGTGTGGGCGTTCGCGTTGCTGACGCTGGCGGGCGTCGCGACCGTGGTGGAGACGACGGACGGCCACATCGCGTGGATCGTCGGTGTGCTGGCGTTTCCGGCCGCCGCGGTGATCGCGATCGTGCGGTACGGGCTCTACGACATCAGCCTGCTGATCCACCGGTCGTTGCTCTACGGCTCGTTGACGGTCGTCCTGCTGCTGCTCTACCTCGGCGTGATGATCGGGGCGGGCGAGCTGTTCACCAACGACGCCGAGGTCATCGGGGTCGTGGCCGCGGGACTGGCGTTCGCGCCGATCCGCAGCTGGTTGCAGCGCAGGCTCGACCTCTGGCTGTACGGGCAACGTTCTGACCCCTACGCGACGCTGTCCATGTTGAGCGAGAAGCTCGAACGGTCGCAGGACGTGCTTCCGACCGTGGCCCAGACCGTCGCCGAGGCGTTGAAACTGCCGTACGTCGCGATCCGCGGTGGGTCGGTGCTGGCCGAGCACGGACGCAGCCGCGGGTGGCCGCAGCTGCGCTTTCCCATGACGTACAGGGGAACACAGGTCGGCGATCTCGTCGTGGAACCACGTGCTCCCGACGAACGGCTGAGCGATCGCGAGCTGATTCTGCTGGTGGACCTCGCACGCTCCACCGCTCCGGCCGCGCAGTCGATCAAGCTGACCGCCGATCTGCAGCTCGCCCGCGAACGGCTCGTGCGCGCACGAGAAGAAGAACGGTTGCGGCTGCGGCGAGACCTGCACGACGGCGTCGGGCCCGCGTTGGTCGGGATCCGGTTGCAGCTCAAAGCGTTGCGCCGCTCGCTCGGCGACGTGCTCGACCCGGTGCTGGCCGACGTCGACACCACGGCCGTCGAGGTGCGCAGCCTCGTCGACGGGCTGCGGCCACCGATCCTCGACCAGGGCCTGGCGCTGGCCGTGCGGGACGAGGCCGCCCGCTTCAACGGTGAGCTGCGGGTCGAGGTGGAGGCCGAACCGATCGAGGGGCTGTCCGCCGCCGTCGAGGTCGCCGCCTACCGGATCGTCGCGGAGGCGCTGACCAACACCGCACGCCATTCCGGCGCGTCGACCTGCATGATCACCGTGCGGGCCGACGGTGATCTCGTGGTGGAGATCGTGGACGACGGACGCGGCGTCGCGGCCGGCTCCAGGCCGGGAGTAGGTCTCGACTCGATGCGCGAACGGTGCGCGGAGCTGGGTGGATCGTGCACAGTGGGACCCGCGCGACCACACGGCACTCGGGTGGTGGCGCGGATCCCGTTGGAGGCCCAGTGACCCGGGTTGTGATCGCGGACGACCATCCGGTGTTCCGGCGCGGCTTGAAGGCGTTGCTGGACGGCGAGGACGGCATCTCCGTGGTCGGCGACGCCGCCGACGGGCAGGAGGCCGTCCGCGTCGTCCTCGACCTGGAGCCGGACGTCGTCGTGATGGACCTGCACATGCCCGTGCTCGGCGGGGTCGAGGCCGCGAAGCAGATCCGCGAGGTGTTGCCGGACGTCGGTGTCCTCGTGCTGACGATGCACGAGGACGACGAACTGGTCTTCGCGGCGATGAAGGCCGGCGCCCGCGGCTACCTCGTGAAGACCACGGACGACGACGAGATCGTGCGCGCGGTGCAGGCGATAGGAGCCGGCGAGGCGATCTTCAGCGCCACCATCGCCCAGCGGATGATGGGCTACTTCACCGCCATCTCGTCGTCCAAGGCGGTGTTGTTCCCGCAGCTGACGGATCGCGAACGGGACGTGCTGGAGCTGATGGCGTCCGGCCTCGACAACCCGTCGATCGCCCACCGGCTGACTCTGTCGGGCAAGACCGTCCGCAACCGGGTGTCCGCGATCTTCACCAAGCTCCAGGTTGCCGACCGCGCCCAGGCCATCGTGCGGGCCCGTGAGGCCGGGCTGGGAAGTCCCTCCTAGATCGGGACAACGGTCACCTGACGACGGGACAGAACCCCCGATTGGATTGGCGTATCCGCCAAAGGGGGCCCGATGGACATCACCTGGGACGTCGCACACGCGCGGCTCAGCCACGACCGAATGCTGCACATCGCACAGGCGCTCATCTCGATGCGCCCCGAGACCGTCACGCTGGGCGGCGGCGAGCCGCTGGGAGTGCCCGGCCTGTTCGAGATCGTCGAACAGTTCCGCGCCGCCGGCATCGACGTCGTCCTCCGCACGTCCGGCAAGTCACTGCACCCGTCGATGGTGCGGACGCTGCTCCTGTCGTGCTCGCGCATCGAGGTGTGCGCGATGGCGTTCACGCACGCCATGCACGCGCTGCACCTGTTCGACATCGGTGCCGCGAAGCTCGACCGGCACGCCACGTTCGGGCTCGACGCCACCGGCATCCGGCGCGGGTTCGACCGGCTGGAGGACTTCTGCGCCACCACGGCGTTCGAACTCCCCCGGCTGGCGTTCATCGCGTTCAGCGAGACGATCGGGTCGGACCACGCGCAGTACCTGCAGGCGCTGGCGCCTCAGACCGTGCGGGTGACGGTCGAGACCGCGAACACCTCGGTCGTCAGAGCGAGTTGAGCAGGGCGCGCCAGGCAGAGGTGGAGAACGCGAGTACCGGACCGCTCGCGTTCTTCGTGTCCCGGACGAGCGCGTCCTGAGCCAGCGACACCTCCACGCAGCTGTTCGCGGTACCGCCGTTGCTGTAGCTGCTCTTACGCCAGGTCCGTTCCGCCATGAGGGTCCTCTCGAAGTCCGCTGACGTACTCAGCCAGCATGCGCTTCGATTGTTCCGCATCCAGGGCGACGGCATCCAGCCGCTGAAAGAGGCGCCTGGCACGCGCGACAGCAACGCTGTCCTGTGCCCAGACCTGGGCCGTCTCGGACTCGCTGTACACGACCGGGGACGCCTTGCCGAACTCGTAGAGCGTGACCGGAGAGCGGAAGGCACAGATGTCTGCGGGCACGATCCTGAGGATGTGGGTGTTGAACAGCAGGCGCAGGTACTGATCTTCGCGGATGCGCGCGTCACCCAGCTTCATCCGCAACGCCAGTTCGTGCACGAAGAACACGCACTCCGGGCGGTTCGGCCGCCGCATGATCGCCTGTCGGTCCATGCGTGCCTGGACGAGCCTCGCGATGTCCTCGGGTGCTTCGATGTGGGAGTCGACGAAGAGCTGGAACGCGTACTCCTCCGTCTGCATCAGGCCGTGCATGATCAGGACGTCGTAGGAGAAGATCTTCGTCGCCATCGCCTCTGTCATCGCGAGTGTGCCCACGTTGTCCGACATCTGAGCGAAGTACAGGTCGAAGGCGTTGTAGTAGCGACGGCGGAACGCCTCGATGAAGTCGATGTTCTTGCCGCAGGTCGCCAAGTACTGCACGACGTCGACATCGCTCGCGCGCACCTTGCCGAGTTCCACGTCGGACACCTTGCTCGGGTCCCAGCCCAGCTGGACTGCCATGGCGCGGCCGTGGAACTGGGTGCTCGTCTCCCTCAAGCGGCGTAGCTCATCGCCGAGCTCCCGGCTGCACGGGGTGGAAATGATCGCGGTCATGCCCAATGACGGTATGGCTTGGATTTACTCCATGCCACTGGCTCGTTCGGGTGAAAAAGAGCTAGAAAACACCGCCGCGAGCTGCGAAAACGTCCCCGACAGGCTGCATGGCGCCGATAGCGAGACGCAGCAGCACGCGTGACTTGCGAGGGCACAGCCACCCGGCCATGATCGCGCCGCGCTGGATCAGGTCGGACTCGGACCCGACGAAGCCGTAGGTGCTGCGGAACGTCGGCCCCGCGCCCGTCCTCGACGCCACCACGACCGGGACCTGGGCCCGGGAGATCGCCTCGGCCATGCCCGCCGACACGTGTCCGGCGCCGGTCGCCGCGACCACGACACCCTTGACGTTCAACCAGTCCAGGATCGAGCCGTCATCGTCCACAGTGGCCTCGATGAGCGGGACCGCGGGCGCGTCGAGAGGCCTCGGCAAGGAGAACAGCTTGTGCGCGGGGTGGAAGTACTGCGGGGAGCCCTCGACGACCATGCCGAACGGGCCGGGGAACGACTCGAAGGCGTTCATCCGGCTGCTGTGCGCCTTGCGAACCCAGCGGGCGGCGTGGATCTCGTCGTTCAGCACCAGCAGCGAGCCGCGTCCGCGGGAGTTCTCGGACGCCGCCACCGCGACGGCGGCGGCGAGGTTGGCCGGGCCGTCCGCGCCGGGGAGTCCGGGGTGGCGCATCGCGCCGGTGACGACGACCGGTTCCTCGTGCGGCCACAGGCAGTCGAAGAAGTACGCGGTCTCTTCGAGGGTGTCGGTGCCCTGGATGACGACGACGCCCCGCGCGCCCTCGGACACCCGCTTGTCGGCCCAGTCGAAGGCTTCCAGCAGGGTGGCGAAGGTGAGCGAGGCGCCGGGGATCGTCGCCAGGGTGGCGATCTCGCCGACCTCGAGGCCCGCGACCAGGTCCTGGGCGCCCAGGGTCGGCGACACCGCGCCGGAGCCCGTCATCGTGATCGTGCCGCCGAGCGATGCCACCGCCACCTGTGAGCTCATGACCTCACTCTAGGGTCGATCGCGTGACCGAACCCGGATCAGTTGACTGGCCACCCACCCCGATCAGGACCGAGCGGCTCGTGCTGCGCGCGTCCGAGGCGGGCGACCGTGAGGCGTTCGTCGAGTTGTTCTCGTCGCCGGAGGTGGGCACCTACATCGGTGGTTCACCGTCGCGGGAGGAGGTCGACCGCACGGCGCCCGCGGTGCCGGGACGGCGCACGGGCTTCTTCGTCGTCGCTCTCGACGGCGCGATGATCGGCATGGTCTCGTTCGACCCGCACCACGAGTCCGGAGAACCCCAGCTGGGGTACCAGTTCCTGCCCGAGTTCTGGGGGCAGAACCGGGCGGCGTGCTGGTCGTCACCGGCCCTCCCGGCATCGGCAAGACGTCGGTCGCGGTGGCCGCCGCACAAAGGATCGCGGCCCGTTTCCC
>NZ_JBSGUQ010000007.1:145145-402895 GCF_053608005.1 Lentzea sp. NPDC055074 | reverse complement strand
GGCTGCATTTCTACAATCACCACCGAGCCCACTCCGCCCTCGGAGGCCAACCACCCATCACCCGGCTGACCAACCTCCCCGGACATCACACCTAGTCCGGGTGGATGCGCCGGTGGAGCGACTCCATCCGGTCGTCCAGCTGCGCCGCGATCATCGCGGTCGACAACAGCTCGCCCACGAAGTCCGCGGGCGGGCTGTCGTCGTACTTGTAGAACAGCTTGTGCTCCAGCGTGGCCCAGAAGTCCATCGCGATGGTGCGCAGCTGCAGCTCGACCTTCACGTGCTCGACCCGGTCGGACAGGAACACCGGGATCCGGATGATCAGGTGCAGGCTGCGGTACCCGTTCGCCTTCGGCTGCGCGATGTAGTCCTTGGTGCGCAGGATCTCCACGTCGTGCTGGCGCGCCAGCATCGCGCTGACCCGGTACACGTCGGAGACGAACGGGCACACCACCCGCACGCCCGCGATGTCGTCGAGCCAGTCGCCGATGCCGTCGAGGTCGGGTGGGAAACCCTTGCGGCGCAGCTTCTCCAGGATGTTCTCGGGTTTTTTCACCCGATTGGTGATGTGCTCGATCGGGTCGTGGTGGTGGACCGCGTCGAACTCCTCGCTGAGGATGCGGAGCTTCGTCATGAGCTCCTCGATCGCGAACCTGTAGACGAGCAAACGTCTTTCCAGGTCGCGCAGCACGCTCAGGTCGTCGGCCAGATCGGTCACCACACCAGAGTACTGATCACGGCGGTCAGAACTGCGCGACGGCCTCGGGCGCGTAACCGTAGAAGCCGGGGAGACCACCTGTGTGGAGGAAGACGACGGGCACGTCGCTCGCCGGGGCGATCTCGCGGAACTTCACCGCCGCCTTGCCGGTGTAGACCGGGTCGAGGACCACGCCCTCGGTCTCGGCGAAGAGCTTCAGCACGCTCCACATCTCCGGCGTCGGCACGCCGTAGGCCTCTCCGATGGTGTCGTCGGTCACCGTGACGTGGCCGAGCTTCGGAGCCTCCTCACCGAGGAGGGTGGCGGCGGCCGCGGCGAGGGTCCGCAGTTCCGCCTCGGCGTCCGGCGCGGTGTGCGAGACGCTCGCGGCGTGGACGGTGCCGCCCCAGCCGAGCAGTTCGGTGCCGAGCGCGATGCCCGCGGCCGTGGCGCCGCTGCCGTCCGGGACGACGATGGTGGCGTCGTCGATGCCGCGCTCGTGGAGCTGGCCGACGAGCTCGACGGCCGCGGCGACGTAGCCGAGCGTGCCGAGGCCGTTCGAACCGCCGACGGGCAGGGTGACGGCCTTGTCGTGGTTGATCTTCTCGTACGTCCGGACGGTCTCGTCGGCGTCGGCGCAGACGTGCACGGTCGCCCCGAACATGTGGTCCAGCACGACGTTGCCGGACCGCTCGTACGCGTCGCCCTTCATCGGCACCTTGGCCGTCAGCACGAGCTCGCAGCGCAGGCCGAGCTTCGCGCACGCCGCCGCGGTCTGCCGGCCGTGGTTGGTCTGCAGGGCGCCGAACGTGATGATCGTGTCCGCGCCCTGCTCGATCGCCTGGCCCAGCAGGAACTCGAGTTTGCGCAGCTTGTTGCCGCCCGCGCCGAGGCCGTTGACGTCGTCGCGCTTGATCAGGACCGGCGGGGAGCCGAGCGCGGCCGCGAGCCTCGGGGCGGCCTCCAGCGGGGTCGGCCAGTTGCCCAGTGACACTCGGGGAAACGCGCTCAGATCCATGGGGCGAGCTTAATCGCCGTGTTTTGAACGAGTAACCAGCACAGGCAGGGAGTTGCCCGGAGGAGCTCCTTCGTCGCCCCAATCGACTCCGTGCAGGACGTGGGCGAGGATCTCGACGCCGCGCACGATGCGGGGTCCCGGCCGGTTGAAGTACGACGGCCCGTCCAGCACCCACGTCTCGGGGAGGTCCTGGTCCGGAAGCTCCCGCAACGTCCGCTCGGGCGGGAACCCGCACGGCATCAGCAGCACCACGTCCGGTTCGGCGTCGTGAACGGTCTGCCAGGTGATCGGCCTGGTGTGCTCGCCCTTCTCCGCGATCAGCGGGACGCCGCCGGCGAACGCGATCTGCTCGGGGACCCAGTGCCCGGCGGGCCACACCGGGTCGAGCCACTCGATCGCGGCGACCCTCGGGTGAGCGAGATCCCTCGTCCGCCGCTCCACCGCGTCGATGCGGCGCCTCAGGCCAGCGATCTTGTCCGTGCTGTCGACGCCGAGAACGTCGCCGACGGTCGCGAGGCAGCCGAGCACCTCGTCCACAGTGGAAGGTTCGAGGCTGAGGACCTTCGGGCCGACGTCCATCAGCCGGACCGCGTCGGTGACCTTGCGGTAGGAGATCGCGCAGACGTCGCACAGGTCCTGGGTGAGGACCACGTCCGGCTTCAGGTCGTTCAGCAGGTCCGCGTCGAGCCCGTAGAGCGACGAGCCGTGGTGGACGGTCGAGTTGATCTCCCTGCTGCTCAGCGCGTCCTGGTCGATCCCGGTGCTCGTGACCACCGGGACGTCCGCGACCTCGGCCGGCCAGTCGCACTCGTGGGTGCGTCCCACAAGGTTTCCGGCCAGGCCCAGCTCGGTGACGATGTCGGTGGCGGCGGGCAACAGCGAGACGATCCGCATCAGATCTCCCTGCCGAACTCCGCGTACCGCGTGGAACCGCTCTCAAGGGCGCTGAGAGCGAGCGTGAGGCGTCGGTGGAGCGAGGGGTAGATGCGCGGCCTCGCGTCGTCCAGCGTGAGGTACAGGACGCCTTCCAGTTCCGGGTCGCGCGCCACGGCACCGTCCACGACGCCACCGTCGAACACGAACTGGTGGCAGTCGCGCCAGACCCCGTTGCGCGGCGTCCAGTCGACCACGAGCAGCCGTCCCAGCGGCACGGTGAGGCCCAGCTCCTCGCGGATCTCCCGCAGCGTCGCGGCCTTCGGGGACTCGTCGTCCTCGGTCATGCCACCCGGGATGTCCAGCACCGCCTTGTAGGTCGGCACGACGAACAGCACGCGTCCCGTCGAGTCGCGGATCAGCGCGCCACCCGCGGACGTCTTGGTGGGCCTGCTGGACGCCACTCCGGGTACGAACTCGAGTTCGGCCGGACCCTCGTCGAGAACATCGGCGGCGAATGATGCGGGGTCCCCCGCGTGCAGTGCGGACACAAGCCGATGATCACACCACCGAGTGAAATGCGCACCCGTTGTGCACGGGTTTCGCGCTGGTGGGCGGTCGTCCCGAAGATGACGGTCTGCAACCAAACGATCGGGGAGTACGCTGAGCGCTGTAACTCCGTGCGATCAATCGCCGATGTCCACGGCAGCATCGGTGGAGGTGACGCCAATGGGGGCAAGTGGTGCCGCCCAGCGCAGACGTGACGGTGGTTCGGCCCCGTGGTCGGTGGTCGGACTGACTGTCGTGTTCGTGGTGGTGGCCCAGGTCCAGTTCGCCATCGCGATCGCGGAGAGGGTCCTGTGGCCCGCCGTGGTCGGGGTGCTCCTGCTGGTGGCGGCGGTCGCGTTCGTGAAGACGGCGCGCAAGCTGCGTCTGGACGACAGCGACTCGTACGAGGCACCGCCCGAGGTGGCCAAGCCGCTTCCGGTCGAGCACTACGAGAGCCACGTCGACGCCGACGGAAGCCTGGCGCGCGCGGTCGGCGAAGTCGTCCACGCGTCACGGCGCTGGCGGGCCTGACGGCCTCATCACGCGGAGACCGGGCCACGGGTGGCCCGGTCATTTCGCCCTGTCACCGGGAATGAGACCCATGCCGACGCCTGCCGAGTGGCTCGAAGTACGCGCCGAGCTGCTGGAACACCGCCACGCGCTGGCCTCGAAGGCGGTGTCGGAGTACCCGGACCTGCCCAGGGTCGCCGGCACGCCACTGCTCACCTCGCCGGACTGGATGCCCGCCGGGCCGGTTCCGCTCGCGGAGCTGACGCTGGAGCTGCGGGACTCCCCGGCGTTGCCCGCGCTGCCGGGGTCCGCGGTGCCCGCCGGCTTCGGCAGCTACTCGGAGGCGATGGCCGCGCTCGCCGCGCCCACCGTGTTCCAGAACCGCGAGACCTACCGGTTGCTCGGCTTCCGCGGGCGGCACCTGACGTTCGGGCTCGGCAGCTACTTCGACGGCATCGACGTCGGTGAGGCATGTGCGCACGAGTACGCGGCACAGGTGGGCGGGCTGCCGTTGCGCGCGGCGGTCGGCGATCCGTGCGATCCCTCCCGCCGTCCGGTCAACGTCGCCATCAGCACGCTGACCCTGCGCCACGACGAGGCCTCCGGCGAGGCGACGTTCTTCCTGCACTGGCGCGACCCGAAGCGCGTCGGGCACGCGGGTGGGATGTTCCAGGTGCTGCCGGTCGGGGTGTTCCAGGGCTCGTCCGAGGCCGACTTCTCGTTGTGGCACTGCATGATCCGCGAGTTCGCCGAGGAAATGCTCGGGGCGCAGGAGATCCACGACGCCGACTACGAGGCCTGGCCGTTCGCCTCCAGGCTCACGGACGCCGCCCGCGTGTACTACCTCGGCATGGGCGTGGACCCGCTGACGTTCGCCACGGACATGCTGACCGTGGCGGTGATCGAGGCCTCGCGGTTCGACGAGTTGTTCGGCGATCTGGTGTCGCACAACGAAGAGGGCCAGGTGCTGCGCGGGCTTCCGTTCACCGCGTCGAACGTCGAGCGGTTCGTCCACCACGAACCGACGCAGGCCGCCGGTGCCGCGCTGCTGGCGCTGGCGTGGCAGCACCGGGCGGAGCTGCTCAGGCCCTGAACGGGTTCGGCAGGTAAGCCCACCGGGTGGTCTTCGGGTCGAGCCGCATCAGCGTGAGTGGCTTGGCGGGCAACGGGTCGTGCAGCAACGCGTGCCGGTCCGGCGTGTCCGGGACCGTGTCGGCCACCGCGGCCCACAGCTCGGCGTCCGGGGCGTCGAGCCGGTCGATCAGGCCCGTCAGCGCGGTCGAGAAGAACGTCGCGAACATCTTGGCGCGCAACGCTTCTGGGCTCGCGTGCAGGCGGGCAGGCAGTCCGGCGCGCGGGCTGACGCGGATGTCGGCGAGGTCGCGGTAGATCAGCCGGCTCGGCCTGCCGTTCACCAGACCCACCACCAGGTTCTGCTCGTGCGCCTCCAACGCCACCCCGCGGGCGAGCAGCGTCATCAACGGCGGCACGGTCAGTTCGGCGAACTCCGCGAGCCACCGGACCGGGTCGGGCACGTGGTTCAACGCCGCCAGGGGAAGCAGGGTCTCGCCCTCGCGCGGCACGGGCTTGTCGCGCAGGATCACGCCGAGCCCGCGGTCCGGCTCGCCGTTCGTCAGCACGGCCGCCGATGCCCTGTTGTGCTGCAGTTCGATGCCTTCCACCGCAGAGGTGAGGAAGTCCGAGACCGTCGTCGCGGTCGCGATCGACTCGGCGGAGATGTCCCGCACGGCCGAGGTGATCTGGGCGCTCAGCGTCGTCTTGACGTGCCAGGGGCCGGCCGAGAGCGTGCGCAGCGCCATCAGCGGGTGCGCGTCCAGGGTGCCGGTGGTGGGCACGTTCAGCCTGTCGGCCTGCCACGGGTGCACCGGGAGCAGGATCCTTCCGCCGTCGCGGAGCTCGTCGGGCCAGTCGCCGAACACCACGTGGTCCGCGGCCGGGTGCAGCCGCAACGTGACGACCGGGCGGTGCTCCGGGCCGTACGCGAGGTGGTCGGCGGCGGTGAACCCGGTGCGGTTGCGGCAGCACGGGTGCAGCGGGTGGCCGTCGACGACGCTCTGCTCGTGCTGCTCCAGCGTCCTGTCCGCGAAGGGGGTCGTGAGCGGGCTCGTGGTGCGCGACAGGGCCAGTCCGGCGACGCTGTGGGCGACCTCCGTGACGAGGCTCTCAGAACCGGGCCAGCGCAGCGCGGTGAGGAGGTCGACCGGGTGGGAGTACTCGGCTGGATCGGCGTTGACCTGCGGCAACGGCTCGATCGCGAACGCACGGAGCAGGCGCGCGAGGATCGCCGCACGGGCTCCCGGCAACGCCGCGGCGAACCTTTCGGCGCGTCTTTCGTCCAGGGCGGTGAGGAAGGCCGTCTCGACCGGTGTTTGCGTCAGAATGATCTGATCCTGACACATCGCCACAGGGAAGCGGACACCGGTGGAAGCGATCACTGATCCCGACGGCGTCACCTCGACGGCGCTGCTGAACTGCCTGCGCCGCGAGGTGGGGGAGTGGGCGGACGGCACGATCCGGCTGCCGCGCACCGGCACGTTGCTGCGCGTGCGCGAGGGCCGCTGGCTGTCGGATCCCGAGGTGTTCGCCGGGTCGTGGCAGCCGTTGTCGTGGCACGAGCTCGCGGTGCTGATCACCAAGGAGCTCGGCGACCCGCCGGTCGGGTTCCTGGACGAGATCGCGGGGTCGCGCTCGGCCATCGCCGCCGTGCTCGACGCTCGCGGTGCCGCACCGGCCGACCTCTACCGGCGTTCGGAGCAGGCGTTGGTCGCCGGTCACCGCTACCACCCGGCGCCGAAGGGCCGCGGAGGCCTGCCCGCGTCGGAGTGGCTCCCGTACTCGCCGGAGGTGCACGCCCAGTTCTGCTTGGCGCACCTGGAAGGCACGTTCGTCGACGACGGCGAGGTGCCGCTGCCTCCCGGTGTGCTGCCCGCGCACCCGTGGCAGCTTTCGCTGCTGGGACTGGAAGGTGAGGTCTCCGGGCACGAGGTGTGGCCGACGTCGTCGGTGCGCACGGTCTACGACCCGGCGGCCGACCTGTTCTACAAGTTCAGCCTCGACGTGCAGATCACCAACGACGTGCGGCGGTTGTGGGCGCACGACCTGCGGTGGATCCCGCCGCTCGCGCGCCTGCTGAGACCGGTGTTCGCCGACATCGCCTCGGTCTTCCCCGGCGCCGCCTTCCTGATCGACCGCGGGTACCGGACCTCGCCGGAGTCGTTCGAGGGCCTGGCCGTCGTCGTGCGCGACGGCGTCCGGCAGCACGTGCTGCCCGGCGTGACCCCGTTGCTGGCGGCGGGGATCAGCGAGGGCTTCGACGGGAACCCGTTGGACGGCTTGAGTTCCGGCGACGCGTTGCGGTGGTTCCGGCAGTACGTGTCGGTCGTCGTTCCGCCCGTGCTGCACGCGTTCTTCGCGCACGGGGTCGTCATGGAGTGCCACCTGCAGAACGTTCTCGTGGGCGTGGACGCCTCGGGCACGCCGGTCCAGGCGATCTTCCGCGACCCCGAGGGCATGCGTCTGCTGCCCCGCCACGCGGACCTGCTGTCCTCGACGGACGGAGTGGACGGGTCGCGCGGGGTCTCCGAGGCGAAGGGCTGGGAACGGCTGCAGTACTGCCTGGTCGTCAACCACCTGATGGAGATCGCGGGCGCGGTGCTGGAGCGGCATCCCGGTCTCGACGTGTGGGAGGAGGCGCGGTCTGTTCTGGTCGCCTATGCGCGTGATCACGGACGTGAACAGGTCATGTCGTTGCTGGAGAACCGGTTCGTGCCGGCGAAGGCGAACCTGCTGCTGCGCTGGACGCGCGCGGAGGGTGCCGCGAGCCGGTACGTCGACTGCCCGAACCCGTTGTACCGGAACTAGTTCCTGTCGTTGACACCCGCGTCGTCGAACACCAGCGGGCGCCAGCTGCCGGCACCCGTGCGGCCGTGGCCCGGGTCGACACCGATGAACGCGCGCCCGCCGACCCGTACCCGCACGTGCCGCGCCTGCCAGTCGGCGGTGGCGCGCTGCCGGACCCGCCCGTCGCACGTCCACCTCTGCTCGCCGAAGCGCACGATCGTGGAGTGGCCGTGGATCTGGCCGAACGGCACGATGCCGCCGTACCGCATCCACGGCTCGTGCAACGCGGCTCCGGACTCCGCCCACAACGGCCCTGCCTCCGGGTCACGGCCGTGTGCGCCCATCCGCCAGATCAGGCCGGGCCGTTCGTTGAGCAGGTCCGCCGCTGCCGTCGCGGTCGGCGGCTCGCCCAGCTCCTGCCACGCCGCGAGCGTCAGCCCCGCGTGGGTGAGCAGGAACTCGCCCTCGCCCGTCGTGATGGCCGTGGCGACCTGCATCCGCCCGTCCGCCCACCACGCGCGCAGCGTCTCGACGCCCTGCGGCGGTAGGGGATCGGGCCAGAAGACCTCCGCGCCGGGCAGGTACTGGGCCTCGTGGTTGCCTGCCAGCTGCACCCAGTTCCGGCCCAGGAGAGGGGCGACCTCGGCGAGCACGCCGAGACTGTCCGGGCCCCGGTCCACCAGGTCGCCGACCTGGATCACGACCAGGTCGGCTCGCTGCCCGTGCTCCAGGGCCCGCAGGGCCTGCCGCAGCTCGTCCGCGTGCCCACCGACATCGCCGATCACGGCAATCCTGGCCATGCTCACCCCCGTTGCACGGAATCCACGCTACCTGCGCCGGTCGCCTGCGACGTCGTGTGGACGTGCTCGTGGGCGGGTGGGAACACCTGCGTGCGTGCCGGCGCTGGTGTGGGCGGGCGCGGCCACCCACACCGAACGGCGTCGCGTCACAGGAGGCGCTTGATCTCGCCCCTCGCGCGGTAGAAGCCGCCGCTCGCCGAGGTGTGCATCTCCGTGACCAGGTAGCGGGCGCCGGGGACTCGGATGTCCTTCGGGAACTGCACGGCGCGCGTGCGGTCGTAACCCTCGGAGATCACGTGCACGCGCAGGCGCCCGCTCTCCTGCACGCACTCGACGATGACGCCGCCGGCCGGGACCGCGCTGGCCACCACGGTCTCGACCTCGGTCGTCGCCTCGACGCGCTGCCAGTGGTCGGCCTTGATGTCGCTGCGCTGCGGCAGATCGCCCTGCTCGGCGGCGTGGATGGCCGCGGGGCTCGCGTCGATGCACGCCAGCGAGCCGTCCGTCGTGACGATGTAGAGGCGCTCGTCGCGGTACTGCATGGAGAACGCGGAACCGCAGCCCGTGCCGAGCTTCCACAACCGCGTGCCGTCGGCGGCGAAGCAGTAGACCGACGAGTGGTTGTCGCCCGCGAACACGTAGTCGCCGCCCGGCGAGGTGGCGCAGGAGAACACCGCCGCGTCGCACCGGTAGCGGGCGGTCTCGGCACCCGTGGCACGTGCTAGCCGGTGGACCCAGCCGCGGCTGGTGCCCGCGAACACCTCCGTCGGCTCCTGCCAGCCGAAGAGGACCGCGCCCGTCGTCTCGGCGTGCCACACCGGATCGCCGGTGCGGGCCGCGTAGTGCGTGACACCGCGGGAATGCCCGTGGAACGCGCCCTCCGGTGCGTTGCGCACCATCCACGCGCTGTCGCCCGCGCTGCGGCGCGACCACTGGAACTCGTCCTCGTGGTCGACGATCGTGATGCCGCCCTGGCGGTCGGACACGCCGAGCACGCCGTCGTCGATGTCGAGCCAGTAGATGTCGACGTCGGTCGCGATCTCGTACGCGACGCGCGGAACCTTGCCGCCCAGGTCGTACACGCGGCCGTCGTCACAGCCCGCGTAGATCCAGAAGTCGTCGGCGACGATGCACTTCACGCCGTCCGGAAGGCCGTACCGGCCGGTGACCTGGCCGTCGTGCGAGAGCGTGAAGACGTCGCCGCGCTCATTGCCGACCCAGGCCTCGTCCTCGCCGATGAAGATGCCGAACGCGGGGGCGCCGGAGTGGAACCGCCACAGCACCGGGGCCTGCCGCGCGCTCGACTGCACGCTGGTGATCTCGCGGCGGGTGATCGCGCGCCGCTGCCGCTGACCCCTGACCGCGGGGGCGTACCCCTTGCGGACCTTCTCGCCGATCTTCTTCTCGGCGGCCGTCACCGCCTTGGCCGTGTCCGCGAACGTGGACTCGCGCGTGGAACCCTTCTCACCGATGCGGCCGAACGTGATCGTCACCTTCGTGCCGTCGACGACCACCTCGTAGAACTTGTGCGCGCTTCCACTGGACTCGGACAGCTCCAGGTACGTGGTGGCAACGGCCACGGTCTTCCCCCTCGCGTTGATCAGCTGAAACAGACCGTAGCAAGGGGGTCTGACAATTGTGGGCGGTCTGCGGGAACGGGCCGTTCCCGCAGACCGTCGCTCACTCGGCGAGCGAGGTGCGCATGGTCCACCGGAAGACCGAGGGCTCCTCTTCGGACACCCGCTCGAAGTGCTCGTGGCCGCCGCGGCACGGCAGCTTGATCTTCCCGCGGTCGACGGTGACCTGTTCCGGGATGGTGATGTGCGCCGGTCCGCCCTCCAGCACGACGTGGATGCGATGACCCCGGTCGAGCGCCTGGATCTGGTTGTTCACTGGGACCCCCTGGTTTCTCATAGGTCGACGGTCAGCTTCCGGAGAAGGTCTTTCGCCGCGTCCGCGATGACGGTGCCGGGTGGGAAGATCGCCGCCGCTCCGGCCGCGTAGAGCTCGTCGAAGTCCTGTGGTGGGATGACGCCGCCGACGACGATCATGATGTCCTCGCGGCCGAGTTTGGTGAGTTCTTCCTTGAGCGCTGGGACGAGGGTGAGGTGGCCTGCGGCGAGTGAGGAGACGCCGACGATGTGCACGTCGGCTTCGACTGCTTGGCGGGCGACTTCGTCGGGTGTCTGGAAGAGCGGGCCGACGTCGACGTCGAAGCCGAGGTCGGCGAACGCGGTGGCGATGACCTTCTGGCCGCGGTCGTGGCCGTCCTGGCCCATCTTCGCGACGAGGATGCGGGGGCGGCGGCCTTCTTCTTCGGCGAAGGCTTCGACGACCTCGCGGCAGGCGTCCACGTTGGACACTGAGCCGACCTCCTGCCGGTAGACGCCGGAGATGGTGCGGATCTGGGCGCTGTGGCGGCCCCAGATCTTGCCGAGCGACTCGGAGATCTCACCGACGGTGGCCTTGGCACGCGCGGCGTTGATCGCCAGCTCCAGCAGGTTCCCGTGGCCCTGCGCGGCGTGGGTGAGGGCGTCGAGCGCCGCGTCGACAGCGGACTGGTCGCGTTCCTGCCGCAGCTTCCAAAGTTTCTCGAGTTGCTGGCCGCGGACGCCGGCGTTGTCGACCTTGAGCACTTCGATCTGCTCGTCGTTGGCGACGAGGTATTTGTTGACGCCGATGACGGGTTGGCGTCCGGAGTCGATGCGCGCCTGGGTGCGGGCTGCGGCTTCTTCGATGCGGAGTTTCGGGATGCCCTCGTCGATGGCGCGGGCCATGCCACCGGCCTTCTCGACCTCGGTGATGTGTTCCCATGCCTTGGCAGCGAGTTCGGCGGTGAGGCGTTCGACGTAGGCGCTGCCGCCCCACGGGTCGATCACACGCGTCGTGCCGGACTCCTGCTGCAGCAGCAGCTGTGTGTTGCGGGCGATGCGCGCGGAGAAGTCCGTCGGGAGCGCGAGCGCTTCGTCGAGTGCGTTGGTGTGCAACGACTGCGTGTGTCCCTGCGTTGCCGCCATGGCCTCGACGCACGTGCGCGCGACGTTGTTGTAGACGTCCTGGGCGGTGAGAGACCAGCCGCTGGTCTGGCAGTGGGTGCGGAGGCTCAGGGACTTCGGCGACTTCGGGTCGAAGCCCTTCACCAGCTTGGCCCAGAGCAGGCGGGCCGCTCGCAGCTTGGCGATCTCCATGAAGTAGTTCATGCCGATGGCCCAGAAGAAGCTCAGCCGTGGTGCGAAGGCGTCCACGTCGAGGCCTGCTTCTATGCCGGCGCGGATGTATTCGACGCCGTCGGCGAGGGTGTAGGCGAGTTCGAGGTCGGCGGTCGCTCCGGCTTCCTGCATGTGGTAGCCGGAGATGGAGATGGAGTTGTACTTCGGCATGTGCGTGCTGGTGTAGGAGAAGATGTCGGAGATGATCCGCATCGACTGCTTGGGCGGGTAGATGTAGGTGTTGCGGACCATGAACTCCTTGAGGATGTCGTTCTGGATGGTCCCCATGAGCTGTTCCGGCTTCACCCCCTGCTCCTCCGCCGCGACCACGAACAAGGCCAGGATCGGCAGCACCGCGCCGTTCATCGTCATCGACACGGACATCTTGTCCAGCGGGATGCCGTCGAACAGGGTGCGCATGTCGTAGATCGAGTCGATCGCCACCCCGGCCATGCCGACGTCCCCCGCGACGCGCGGGTGGTCGGAGTCGTAGCCGCGGTGGGTGGCGAGGTCGAACGCCACGCTCAGGCCCTTCTGCCCGGCCGCGAGATTGCGGCGGTAGAAGGCGTTGGACTCCTCGGCGGTGGAGAAGCCCGCGTACTGACGGACGGTCCACGGCTGGTTGACGTACATCGTCGGGTACGGGCCACGCAGGAACGGCGCCACACCGGGATAGGTCCGCAGGAAGTCGAGACCGTCCACATCGGACGGACCGTAGACCGGCTTGACCGCGATGCCCTCCGGCGTCTCCCACGGAGGCAGGTCGGTCTTGACCTCCCGCGGCGCGAGCGTGCCCAGGTCGACACCGGTGAAGTCGGGGATCATCGGGTCACCTCCAGGAGGGCGAAGGTGTCGTTGAGGACGTCGAGCGCGGGGCAGCCCATGAACACGAATCCGTCCACTTCCGCTTCTGTTCTCCTGCCGGCCAGCAGGATTCGTTCCGCACCCGCTGCACGGAGCGCCTCGGCCGCCGGGACGGCGAGCTCGGCGTAGCTCTGCTCGCTGCCGCACAGGACGGCCACCTTCGCGCCGGACTCCGTGAACTTCTGGGCCACCTCGTCGGCGGACCTGGTCGGGCCTGCGTTGGGGGTGGCGAAGCCGCCGGCGTTGAAGAGGTTGGCGGCGAAGGTGGCGCGCGCGGTGTGGGCGGCGACCGGACCGAGGGTGGCCAGGAAGACCCGCGGGCGTTCGGGCTGAGCGTCGGCGAGGTCGCGCAGCTCCTCGAAAGCCTGTGCATAACGCACCCGCGGCAGCCCGAAACTGTCAGACCCGCCTGAGAAACTTGGGATGGGGGGTGGATCCCCCCAGGGGGCCTGCGAATCGGAATCGATTCCGCGCTCGCGGACCACCGGCTTCTCGCCGAGGTCCGGGAACTCGCTCACCCCCGTGATCGGGTCACTGCGATCCGCCAGCCGAGCCGACCGCGCAGCCCAGGTGGCGGCGATCCGCGACGCCACCAGCGAATGAGCCCGAGCGCTTCCGCCAGCGCGCTCGATCTCCTGGAACCACGCCCACGCCGACACCGCCAGCGACTCGGTCAACTGCTCCACGTACCAGGACCCGGCGGCCGGATCGATCACCTCACCGAGGTGCGACTCCTCCAGCAGCACGTTCTGGGTGTTGCGCGCGATCCGCCGGGCGAACTCGTCCGGCAACCCCAACGCGGCGTCGAAAGGCTGCACCGTCACGGAGTCCGCGCCACCCAGCCCGGCGCCGACGGCGGCCACAGTGGTGCGCAACATGTTCACCCACGGGTCACGGCGGGTCATCATCGCCGACGACGTCACCGCGTGCTGCACCTGCACCGCGTCGACACCGGACACCTCCGCCACCCGCGCCCACAACCGGCGAGCGGCCCGCAGCTTCGCGATGGTGAGGAACTGGTCGGCCGTCGCGGCGTAGCGGAACTCCAGCTGCGCGAAGGCCGACGCGATCGGCATGCCGGCGTCCGTCAACGTCCGCAGGTACGACACCGCCAGGGCGAGAGAAGCGCCCAGCTCCTCGGAGTCGGAGCCGCCGGCGTCGTGGAACGGCAACGCGTCCACCACCACGGTCCGCAGGCCGGGGAACATCCAGCGGGCCTGCGTGATCACGTCGAGGGTGTCGTCGGCCGGGGTGAGCCCGAGGTTGCCGTGCACGGACTCCGGAGCGATCCGGTCCCACAGGCGCAGCATCGCGACGGCCGCGTCCAGTGAGCCGTCCAGCACGATCGGCGCCAGGTCCAGGTGGACGTCGGCGAGCACGGACTCGAGCGAGTCCGCGGGCACGGACAGCCACAACGACGTGACGCCGCCTTCGAGGTCGTTCAGCACGGCCACCGGGTCCGGCACGGTGTGCCGCTGGCGGACGTCCCAGCCCTGGGTCGCAGGCGCCAGGCCGGGAAAGCTCGACGGTGCCTCGGTGTAGAGGGGCTGCAGGTCGATGCCGTCGGGTGTCCGGGTGATCAGGGAGTCGAAGTCCGCGCCCGACTTGCGGAGCACGGTGTCGACCAGGTCGCGCCACTGGCTGTACGACGCGGCTGGGAACTCGGCTGCCAGCTCCATCATGTGTCGCAGTCTTTCCACGACGACGGGCTACGACAACCCCTACATGACAGCGCTTTCCCGCTAGGGGTGCGCCGCACCGTCCTTTGCGGACGACGCGTCGAACGCGCGGCGGCTCGCCCTCATGCGGGACTGGTTGGCCATCGCCCAGCGGCCCAGCTCCAGCACCGGTTCGAGGAAGGTGCTGCCCAGATCGGTCAGCGTGTAGTCGACGCGGGGCGGCACGGTGGCGTGCACGGTGCGGGAGACGAGGCCGTCGCGTTCCAGCTGGCGCAGCGTCAACGTCAGCATGCGGTGGGAGATGCCGGCCAGCGCGCGCTGGATCTCGGTGAAGCGCATGGTGCTGCGCTGCAACGTGCCGAGCACCCGGAGACTCCACTTGTCGCCGACGATGGACAGGAAGGCGTGGACCTCGCCGCACTCCTCGATCGCGTTCACCGGTTACCCCCATGTTCGTGACGTACAACGATGTGCCGTCTTGTGGTGCCCAGAGTACTGATCGACCATGAGGCCTCTTGTGTTCGTGGCGAAAGGAAAAGGTTGTGGCCAAGACCCTTGCGGTGGTCGGTGCGGGGCCCGGTGTCGGACTCGGCGTGGCCAGGAGGTTCGGCGCGGAGGGGTTCCGGGTCGGCCTGATCGCGCGCACGGCGGACCGGCTCGACGCGCTGGTGGCGGAGCTGAAGGCCGAAGGCGTCGAGGCGTCCGCACATCCCGCGGACATCACCGATCGGGACGCGCTGGCGCAGGCGTTGACGGACATCAAGAACACCCACGGCTCGATCGACGTCCTCGAGTACGGGCCCGCGCCCCAGGGCGCGCCGATCGCCGGAGCGCTCGCCACCACGGTCGAGAACACGGCCGCACAGCTCGACCTGCACGTGCTCGGTGCGATCGCGGCCGTGCGGCACGTGCTGCCCGACATGCTGGAACGTGGCGACGGAGCCATCCTGCTCACTACCGGTGCCTCGTCGGCGCTGCCCATCCCGATGCTCGCGAACGTCGGCCTCGCGATGGCCGGACTGCGCAACTGGGCGTACACGCTGCACTCCGAGCTCGCCGGTCGCGGGGTCTTCGTCGGCACGGTCACGATCGGCGTAGCGGTCGGCGAGGGCGAGGGCGACCCGGTGAGGATCGGCGAGCGCTACTACGACCTGTACCTGAAGCGGGACCGGGTCGAGGAGACCATCGGTGACCTGGACCAGCTGCAGGCACTCGTCGACGAGAAGATCAAGGAGCTCAGCGCCGCCGGGCGGTGACGAAGAGGAACGTGCCGGCGCCGGAGGAGTCCAGCACGGCCATGCCCGCGTCGGTCAGCCAGTCGCGCACCTCGGCCGGGTCGAACAGCACGACTCCTCGCGCGCCCTGCTGGTAGCGGCGGTACTCCGGGTCCTGCGAAGGCCGGAACGTCATCATCGTGAACGTGCCGCCGGTGCGCAGGACCCGGGACGCCTCGGCGATCATCTTGGCCGGGTCGGGCACCGCCTGCAGGGTGTTCCAGCAGTTCACCGCCCCCACGGAGTCGTCGGCGAACGGCAGGGACATCGCGTTCGCGCGGATGGAGGCGATCGACGGCGCGAGCGCGCGCATGCGCGTCAGCATCGGCACCGACAGGTCGACCCCGATCACCTCGCCAGCACCGACCGACCCGGCGATCACCGCGGACCAGCGGCCGGTCCCCGCTCCGAGGTCGAGCACCGGGCCGTCCACCGGGTGCACGTGGGCGCGCAGGTAATCGTCCTCATCGGACAGTGTGACCTCGTTGCCCCAGTTGGTTCCCATGAGGCGGAGGAATGCAGGACGCAACCCCTCGTCGTAGCGGAGCGCGACGTTGCGCACGACGTCCGCGTTGCGGTCACCGGCTCCCTCCGACAGGTCCAGCGAACCGCCCGCCAGGCCGAACGTCCGTTCGCAGCCCACACAACGCGCACTTGCGGTCAGCCTGCTGCGACAGGTCGGGCAGCGGAACAACGCGCCGTGGCCGCCGAAGAGGTCGACCGGCGGCGGTCCGGCGATCGCCACGTCGGGCACCTCCGCCGGACGGGGAGACCAGCCGTTCTCGGCCGCCCACCAGGCTTTCGCGCCCGAGTAGGCCAGCAGCGACAGGGTGTCGGCCGCCCACATCTCGGCCACCCGCCCGGCGGGCAGCGCGTCCATCCACCGCCGGTCGTGCGCCTGGGCCTCGACGTCGAGGTCCCACGCGGCGGGGGACGGCCACACCCGGCCGAGCGCAGGGTCGGACGGGTCGAACGCGGCGAGCGAGCGGTCCAGCCGGGTCAGGTCGTCGGGGTCGAGGTCGAGCCCGGACGCGACCTCGAGAACGGCGTCGCGTTCCGACGGGAAGTGGGCCAGCAGGTGCAGCAGGGCGAACAGGTGCGGCTGGTCGTCGGCATTCGCGAGCAGCCCGAGGTAGAGGCCGAGATCGGCGCGGACCGACGCCGCCGTGGAATCGTCCTGCTCGACCTGCCTCGCGAGCCGCACGATCTGTTGTGCCGAATTGGTCATGACCGCACGCTAGCAATGGTGAAATGAAAGGCAGGCCGCTATTCCTCCCGCTGCCACCCCTAATCGTGAATAGGGGTCACGCGCGCAGTCCGTCGAGCACGACGGCGAGCTGGCGCCGCCACGTTCCCGGCGCGGTCTCCTCGGTGAGCTGGATGATCCGGCCGAGGCCCATCAGCAGCAACGAGACGTCGTCCACACCGATGTCAGCCCGCGCAACACCGGCCTCCTTGGCCCGTTCGACGATCCGGGTCATCACCGGGCCGACGGCCTCGCGGCACTCGACGAGGCCGGGCGTGCTGATCAACGGGTTGCTGAGCCCGTCGAGCAGCGCGCGGTGCTTGGCCAGCAGCGCCAGCGAGTCCTCCATGTACTGGCACAGGCCCTGCCACGGGTCGGGCGACGTCGCGGCGTTCTCGACCGCCGCCGACCAGGCCGTGAAGTCGTTCTCCAGCACCGCGTCGAGCAGGCTGTCCTTGGTCGGGAAGTGCCGGTACAGCGTGCCCATGCCGACGCCGGCGCGCCGCGCGATCTCCCGCACGTCCACGGACAGCCCGCGTTCGGCGAACACGGCCGCGGAGGTCTCGAGAATCTGCCTGCGGTTGCTCGCCGCGTCGCGCCGCTGACGCCGGGGCGGCTCCGGATGGGTGGTCACGGACCCAGCATAGGCGTTGCGGAGCGAATGCTCCGCTTCTGCTACCCTCGGCCAGGTAGCGGAGCAAGTGCTCCGGTTAGCGTGGAGGGGAAGCATGAGGAACATCGTCATCTCGGGCGGCACGGACGGGATCGGGCGTGCGCTCGCGCTGCACCACCTGCGGGCGGGCGACCGGGTCGTCGTCATCGGCCGCAGCGCGGAGAAGGGCGCGCGGCTGGGACGCGAGGCGGGCGCGGGGGACCGGTTCCACTTCGTCCAGGCCGACCTCTCGCTCGTCGCCGAGAACCGCAGGGTGGTCGCCGAGGTCGCCGAACGGCTCGGCCACGTCGACGCCCTGGTGCTGTGCGCCGCGTACCTCAAGATGAAGCGGCTCGTGACCAGCGAGGGCTTCGAGTTCTCGTTCGCGCTCGCGTACCTGAGCCGGTTCCTGCTCAGCACGGGGATCGCACCGCTGATGGCGGACGCCAAGGCGCCGGTGATCGTCAACCTCGCCGTCGTCGGCGCGGGCGCCAAGGCCATGAACTGGGACGACATGCAGTTCACCGTGAAGCACGCGGGCTCGAAGGTGTGGGCGCAGACGCGCAGGGCCAACGAGCTGCTCGCCGTCGGGTTCGCGCGCGAGCACGGGCTCGGCAAGATCAAGTACGTGATGTTCAACCCGGTCTACGTGAAGTCGAGCTTCGCGGGCGAGTTCGCCAAGCCGGTGCGGGTCGTCATCAGCACGCTGGGCAAGCTCTTCGCGAAGCCGGCCGAGAAGGCCATCGAGCCGATCGTCGGGCTGATCGAACAGCCGCCCGCGCAGGAGCTGTCGTTCTACAAGGCGGCCAAGAAGCAGGAACACACGCCCACCGCCGTGGACGTGGAGGACTCCGAACGCCTTTATCGCGAGACGAAGCGCATCCTGAACGACTGAAAGAACGGGTCGATAGGGGTTTTGCGGGCCAACGGAAAAGCCATAACGTTCGATTCGTGGCGATTTCCGTTGGTTCGCGTGGCGATACCCCGGCGACGTTGACGAGGTATCCGCGACTCGGTCAGGCCGGTTCCGCCGCCACCGGCTGCAGTTCGGACGGCAGGTCCTCGCGCCGGTTGACCCTCAGCTTGCGGTACGCCCGCGTCAGGTGCTGTTCGACCGTGCTCACCGTGATGTACAGGTTGCGCGCGATCTCGCGGTTGGTGAGTCCCCGCGCCGCGAGCGCGGCCACGCGGAGCTCGGCGTCGCTCAGCGCGCCCGCCGCCTCGGACTGGTGCGTGTCGCCCAGGTCCGCCTCTCCCATGAGCCTGCGGGGCGACTGCGCCTTGAGCCGCCGGCTCGCACCGCACCGCTTGGCCGACTGCCAGGCGCGGCGTTCCGTCGTGCGCGCCCGTTCGAGCTCACCGCGTTCCTGGTGCGCGCGACCGAGATCCATGAGCGTGTACGCCAGTTCCAGCTCGGCGCCGCACGACTCCAGCACCTCCGCCGACTCCTTGAGCAACGCGAGCCTCGGCTGGGCCGGGCCCGTCGCCGCGAGCAGCCGCAGCGCCACGCCCCTGGCGCGGGTGCGGCCCGGCGGCAGCCTGGCGAGCTGGTCCTCGACGAGCTCCCGCGCCCGTTCCCGCCGGCCGTGCTGCAGGTGCAGCATCGCGAGGTCGTTGCGCCACGCCACGAGGCCGGGCAGGTCGGTGCCCCACCTCGTCATCAGCTCGCCGCACGCCTCGAAGTCGCGTTCCGCCGCCTGCGGCCTGCCGGTCGCGAGGTAGTGGTGGCCGCGGGCCTGCCAGTAGTAGAGACCGAACCCGGTCTGGAACATCTCCGCGGGCACCGGCAGCTCCAGCAACGCCTCCGCGGCGCGGTGGTGCCCCATTCCGGTGTGCGCCAGCACGAGGCTCGCGAGCGGTGCTCCGAGCCGCGTGCCCCACAGGCTCGGTTCCACGTGCGTCAGAGCGGCTTTGGCGTGCTCCTCGGCGGTGACCAGGTCGCCCGCGCGAACCGCGACGACCGAGCGCAGCGAGGCGAGCTCCGCGAGCCAGCTGGCCGCGTTCTGCTGCGAAGCCTGTTCCAGCAACCCGTCCGTGCGACTGGCGGCGAGGGCGAGCCGGTCGGAGTAGATGAGCGACGCGATGGCCGTCATCAGCGGTTCGAGTGTGGAATCGCTGAGCTGGCAGGTTTTCAGGATGTGTTCCGCGCCGGCGACGATGTCGTCGTAGGTGCCCGACTGCAGCACGGTGTTGAGCAACGTGGCGGCCTGCAGCTGAGGCGCGGCCGCGATGGTCGCCGGCGACGCTTCGGTGTTCAGCGTGTGGTTCGCGGCGGGAACGCGTTCCAGCAGGGTCGGGTAGGAGTAGGTGAGCCACAGGCGGAAGAGGTTGAGCTCGGCGGCACTGTGCGTGTCCTGCTCCGTCACGGACGACACCAGCTGGGTGAGCGCGTCCTCCGCGTCGTCCAGTCGTCCGTGCCACAAGAGATATCTGATCATCGTTGTCGCGTCCGTGTGCGCGAGTGTGCCCGCGCGCAACGCGGCGATCATCTTCGGCAGGTGGCGGGTCGCCGTGGCCGGGCTGATCCGCCATTCCACGGTCGCGAGCTTCGTCGTGATCGCCGCGCGCTCGGTCTGGTCCGCGCACAGCTGACGGGCGACCTCCAGGTACTTCACCGCGATCTCGGGCCGCCGGTCTTCGAGCGCGAGGTCGGCCGCCTCCCTGAGCGCGGCCACACCCCACGCGTCCACCGGGCCCCCGGACGCGACCAGGTGTTCCGCGATAGTCGCGGAGGTCGCGCCCGTGTCGTGCAGGCTCTCGGCCGCACAACGGTGGATCCGCGCCCGTTCGGACGGGGAGAGGTGCTCCAGCACCGCGACGGCGATCGCCGAGTGCCGGAACCCGTGCTCGTCGAGCAAACCGCTCTCCCGCAACGACTCCAGCGCACGGTTGACGTGTTCGGCACCCAGTTCGGACACGGCCGCGATGAGCGCGGACGAGCTCGCGTCCCCGCCGAGGACCGCCATGGTCCTGGCGACGAGCGTCATGTCGTCGCAACATCGGCGCAGGCACGTGCGAACGGCCTGCTCGAACGTCGGGCCGGCCACGGGCTCGCCGAGCCCGGCCGCCGTCGCCGAGTCCTCGACCGCCGCGTTGAGCAGCATCAGGTTCCCGCCGGTGACCGCGTGGTACGCGGGTGCGAGCTCTGCTGCCCTCGGCTCGGTCGTGTGGCCGCGCAAGATCTGCTCGACCCCGACGACGTCCTGCGCGGCGAGGCGCAGCCGTGCGAAGTGCGGCAGCCTGCCGACCTCCGACTCGAACCGCGCGAAGTCCGGTGCCGCCGATCCGTTGGTGGCGAGCACCAGGTGCAGCCGGTCGCGGTGCGAGCGGCGTGCGGCGAAAGCGAGGCACTGCAACGACAACGAGTCGCAGTTCTCGGCGTCGTCGACGAGCACCAGCACGGGTGACCGTTCGGCGAGCCGGATCAGGACCCAGCCCAGCTCCCGCACGGCCGTCGAGTCGCGGCGTGCCTGGGCCGACCACCGCGCGACGCCGGCCGAGTCCTCCGCGCAGGGCTCCGCGAGCAACGTGGTCACGCTCTCACGGGCCTGGTCGGAGAGCGGGGCGCGGTGCAGCAGCTGGCTCATGACGCTCAGACGTTGTTCCCGCTCCTCAGGTGACGTGGTGGCGGTGAGGACCAGCCCGCCGGTGTCCCGGCATTCCTCCTCGAGGTTGAAGAGGAAACTTGTTTTACCAGTGGCCATGGGGCCCTGGAGCAAAGTTACCGAGCCTCGCGGACTTGCACCCCTGAAAGTCCCGTAAAGCGCCTGTAACTTTTCGAGTCTGGCGGAAAAGCGCATCTCTGTCCCCCCAGTGGCGACGTTTGAGGCAATCATCGTGATCTGTCTGTGCCCAACGCTCGTCCTGGATGCTTTTTCACTCGAATGGAGCAATACGTAACTGAAGGCATGTGTCATGGGTCACAAATGGCACTGTCGCACCAGGTGGGGATACCGCTTGTGTCTGAATGCGACCCTTCACGTCACTCTCCGTGGCTACTGGTGAGTCGGTTCAGTACTGGACGATGTTCAGTTCCAAGGGGCCGTTCCGGGGTGCGCGTTCAGTTCTAAGGGCGGCTAGGGGTGATGCGCAGGGGTGCCCGTCAATAGAGTCGATCTCTGGAATCGGTTGATTTCTGCTGTTTCCGGATTCGGTCTCCAGGTGAAGGTGCGAAATGAGTCAGGACGACAAGGTAGTTGAATACCTGAAACGAGTGACGGCGGATTTGCACCGGACCCGCGCACGGGTGCGCGAGCTGGAGGCCGGAGATCGTGAGCCCATCGCCGTCGTCGGCATGAGCTGCAGGTTGCCCGGTGGAGTGGAATCGCCGGACGACCTCTGGCGGCTCGTCGCTTCGGGCACCGACGCCGTTTCGGACTTTCCGCGCGACAGGGGCTGGGACCTCGCGGAGCTGTACGACCCCGATCCCGACGCGCTCGGCAAGAGCTATGTGCGCCAAGGCGGATTTCTCTCCGGTGTGGCGGAGTTCGACGCGGGCTTCTTCGGAATCTCCCCGCGCGAGGCCCTCGCGATGGATCCGCAGCAGCGGCTGCTGCTCGAGGCGTCGTGGGAGGCCGTCGAACACGCCGGTGTCGACCCGCATTCCTTGCGCGGGAACAAGGTCGGCGTCTTCGTCGGCGTGGGCGGCCCGGATTACGCGAATCTTCTTCACGGCGCATCGCCTGAGCTGGAGGGATATCTCGTCACGGGCAACGCGGCGAGCGTCGCGTCGGGAAGGATCGCCTACGCGCTCGGACTGGAGGGTCCGGCGGTCACCGTTGACACAGCGTGTTCGTCCTCATTGGTGGCTTTGCACCTGGCTGCACAGGCTTTGCGCAACGGTGAATGTGATGCTGCACTGATCGGTGGCGTGATGGTTCTCGCGACGCCGGAAGGGGTCGTGGCGTTCAGCCGCCAGCGCGGTCTCGCGGCCGATGGCCGTTCGAAGGCGTTCTCGGCGGATGCGGACGGGTTCGGCATGGCCGAGGGCGTCGGCGTGCTGATGGTGGAACGGTTGTCGGACGCCCGGCGCCTCGGTCACCGCGTGCTCGCGGTCGTGCGGGGCTCGGCGGTGAACCAGGACGGCGCGTCGAGCGGGCTGACCGCGCCGAACGGGCCGTCGCAGGAGCGGGTCATCCGCGCCGCGCTCGCGAGTGCCGGTCTGTCCACTTCGGACATCGACGTGGTGGAGGCGCACGGCACCGGCACGGCGCTGGGTGACCCGATCGAGGCCGGCGCGCTGCTGGCCACCTACGGGCAGGACCGCGCGGAGCCGTTGTGGCTGGGGTCGCTGAAGTCGAACATCGGGCACACGCAGGCCGCCGCGGGTGTGGCGGGCGTGATCAAGATGGTGCAGGCGTTGCGGCACGGCGTTCTGCCGAAGACGCTGCACGCCGACGAGCCGTCGCCGCACGTCGACTGGTCCGCCGGAGCCGTCCGGCTGCTGACCGAGGAACGGCAGTGGCCCGCGGCGGACCGGCCGCGCCGTGCCGCCGTCTCGTCGTTCGGCGTGAGCGGCACGAACGCGCACGTGATCCTCGAAGCCGTCGAGGACGAGCAGGCCGAGGTCTCACCGCGGAACGGGCCGGTGGCCTGGGCGTTGTCCGGCCGCGACGAGTCCGCCCTGCGTGCCCAGGCTTCGAAGTTGCGGGAGTTCCTGGCCGGGCGGCCGGAGCTCTCGCCCGCCGACGTCGGTCTGTCGCTCGCCACCACGCGGTCGCGGTTCACGCACCGTGCGGTGGTCGTCGGCTCGGATCGCGGCGAGCTGCTGGAAGGGCTGGAGGCTCTGGCCGCGGACGGTCCGGGACCCGTGCGCGGCGAGGCGACGGGTGAGCGGTCGGCGGTGTTCGTCTTCCCCGGTCAGGGTTCGCAGTGGGCCGGGATGGCGTCGGGGCTGCTGGAGTCGTCGCCGGTGTTCGCGGCCCGGTTCGAGGAGTGCGCCACCGCGCTGGCCCCGTACGTCGACTGGTCCCTGCACGACGCCGTCGTCGACCCGGCGATGCTGGAGCGCGTCGACGTGGTGCAACCCGCCCTGTGGGCCGTGATGGTGTCGCTGGCCGAGGTGTGGCGTTCGTTCGGCGTCGAGCCCGGTGTGGTCGTCGGGCACTCGCAGGGGGAGATCGCCGCCGCCGTCGCGGCGGGCGTGCTGTCCATCGAGGACGGTGCGAAGGTCGTCGCCCTGCGCAGCCAGGTGATCGCCCGGTCGCTGGCCGGCAAGGGCGGCATGGTCTCGGTGCAGCTGCCGCTGGACGAGGTGAGCGGCCTGATCGGCGACCGGCTGTCGATCGCCGCGGTCAACGGTCCGGCGTCGGTGGTCGTGTCCGGCGACGTCGACGCGCTGGACGAGCTGCTGGCGTCGTGCGACCGGGCCCGGCGGGTGCCGGTGGACTACGCGTCGCACTCGGCTCATGTGGAGCTGATCGAGGAAGAGCTGCTGGACCTGCTCGACGTGGCTCCCCGCAAGGGGACCGTGCGGTTCTTCTCCACGGTCACCGGGCAGTTCGAGACCGAGCTGGACGCCGGGTACTGGTACCGCAACCTGCGGCAGACCGTGCAGCTGGACGCCGCCGTGCGCGAGCTCGCCGCACGGGGCTTCGGCGCGTTCGTCGAGGCGAGCGCCCACCCGGTGCTGACGCCGGGCATCGCGGACACCGTGCCCTCCGCCGCGGTCGTCGGCACGTTGCGCCGCGACGACGGTGGCGTGGACCGGGTGCTGACCTCCGTGGCCGAGGCGCACGTGGCGGGGGTGCGGGTGCGCTGGGACTTCGGTGACGCCATCGTCGTCGGCCTGCCCACCTACGCGTTCCAGCACGAGCGGTACTGGCTGGAGCCGTCGTCCGGCGCGGGTGACGTGACCTCGGCCGGACTGACGGCGGCGGCCCACCCGCTGCTCGGCGCGACCGTCGCGCTGGCCGGGTCCGGTGGCGCGGTGCTCACGGGCGTGCTGTCGCTCAGGACGCAGCCGTGGCTCGGTGACCACGTGGTGAACGGCTCGGTCCTGTTGCCGGGCACGGCTTTCGTCGAGCTGGCGTTGCGTGCGGGTGAAGAGGCCGGATGCTCCCGCGTCGAGGAACTGACCCTGTCCGCGCCGCTGACGATCCCGCGGGAGGGATCGGTGCGGATCCAGGTCGTCGTCAGCCCCGCGGACGAGCGGGGCCAGCACGAGGTGGGCGTTCACTCGCTGGTCGACGAGGAGTGGGTCCTCCACGCCGGCGGCACGCTCAGCGCCGCACGGGTGCGGGCGGACTCGCTCACCGAGTGGCCGCCTGCCGCCGACCCCGTCGACGTCAGCGAGTTCTACTCCGCCATGGCAGCCAAGGGATTCGCGTACGGGCCGGCGTTCCGAGGTCTCGCGTCGGTGTGGCGCCGCGGTGACGAGGTGTACGCCGAGGTGACCGGTGGTGCCGACGACTCGTTCGGCATCCACCCGGCCCTGCTCGACGCGGCACTGCACGCGGGCGCCGTGGACGCCTCCGACGACGGGCGGCTGCCGTTCGCGTGGACCGGTGTCTCGCTGCACGCACGAGGCGCGACCGCGGCTCGGGTGCGGATCACGCCCGCCGGAGCCGACGGGGTCGCGGTGCTGCTCGCCGACGGCACGGGCGCGCCGGTCGTCTCGGTCGACGCGCTGGTGTCGAGGCCGATCGCACAGCCGGTGAGGACCGTTCCCCAGGACCTGTACGCGCTGGACTGGACGGCAGTCGAGCTCGGCGGGGAACCGTCCGCGCTGACGCTGCTCGGGCCCGACCACTTCGGGTTCGCCGAGGCCGGGATCCGCGTCCTGCCGTTCGACGAGAACGCCGTGCCGGACCGGGTGGTGCTGCAGTGCGCGTTCCCCGCCGAGGTCGTCGACTCGGCGTCGGCGGCCGCCGCGGTGCGCGGTGCGACCGGGTACGTGCTGGAGGCGGTGAAGAACTGGCTCGCCGACGAGCGGTGTGCCGAGTCGAAGCTCGTCGTCGTGACGCGGCGGGCCGTGTCGACGGCGCGGGATGAGGACGTCGTCGACCTGCTGCACGCCGGTGTGTGGGGCCTGGTGCGCTCGGCCGAGTCGGAGAGTCCCGGCCGGTTCGCCCTGGTCGACCTCGACGAGGTGGACGGCCCGGTGCTCGCCGCCGTCGCCGGTGACGAGCCGCAGCTCGCGTTGCGCGCAGGGAAGGCCCTGGTGCCGAGGCTCGCGCGGGCGGAACCGGGGCTGGGGCTCGTGCCGCCGTCCGGACCGGCGTGGCGGCTCGACGTCACCGAGCCGGGCACCGTCGAGAACCTCGTGCTGACGCCCGCGCCGGACGCGCTGGAACCGTTGCGGGAGGGGCAGATCCGGATCGCGGTGCACGCGGCCGGGCTGAACTTCCGCGACGTGCTGATCGCGCTCGGCATGTACCCCGGCGCCGCCACGATGGGGGGCGAGGGCGCCGGGATCGTGCTCGAGGTCGGACCCGGTGTGTCGTCGGTCGTGGCGGGCGACCGCGTGATGGGGCTGCTGCCCGGCGGGTTCGGGCCGGTCGCGACCGTGGACCACCGGCTCGTCACGCGGGTGCCGGCCGGGTGGTCGTTCACACAGGCCGCGTCGGTGCCGGTGGTGTTCCTGACCGCTTACTACGCGCTGGCGGATCTGGCGAAGATCGAGGCGGGCGAACGGGTTCTGGTGCACGCCGCCGCGGGTGGTGTGGGCATGGCCGCGGTGCAGCTCGCCCGGTTCTGGCGGGCCGAGGTGGTGGCGACGGCGAGCCCCGCGAAGTGGGACGCCGTGCGCGAGCTGGGGGTCGAGCGGATCGCGTCGTCGCGGGAGCTCGGCTTCGAGGAGGAGCTCGGCCAGGTCGACGTGGTGGTGAACTCGCTGGCACGCGAGTTCGTCGACGCGTCGCTGCGGATGCTAACGCCGGGCGGCCGGTTCATCGAGATGGGCAAGACCGACATCCGGGACGCCGGGGATCACCCCGATCTGCTCTACCGGGCGTTCGACCTGGTCGAGGCGCCGCCCGAGCGCGTCGCGGAGATGCTGCGGCACGTCGTCGAGCTGTTCGAGGCCGGGGTGCTGCGGCCGTTGCCGGTCACCACGTGGGACGTGCGACGGGCGCCGGAGGCGTTCCGGTTCCTGAGCCAGGCCAAGCACATCGGCAAGGTCGTGCTGACCGTGCCGCCGCCGCTCGACCCGCGCGGCACCGTGCTGATCACGGGTGGCACCGGCGGTCTGGGCAGGCTCGTCGCGCGGCAGCTCGTCGAGACGCACGGTGTGCGCCACCTCCTGCTCACCTCACGCCGGGGTCTTGCGGCGCCGGGTGCCGAGGAGGCTGTCGAGGAGCTTGCCGCGCTGGGCGCCGAGGTCACCGTGGTGGCGTGCGACGTCTCCGACCGCGCCGCCGTGTCCGCTGTGCTGTGCGGGGTTCCGCTCGACCACCCGCTCACCGCCGTCGTGCACACCGCGGGTGTGCTGGACGACGGCCTGGTCGGCGCGCTCGACGCCGACCGGCTCGACGTCGTCATGCTTCCCAAGGTGGACGCCGCGCTGCACCTGCACGAACTCACCCACCAGCTCGGACTCGCCCGGTTCGTGGTCTTCTCGGCCGCTTCGGGCACGCTCGGCGGTCCCGGTCAGGCCAACTACGCGGCGGCGAACGTCTTCCTGGACGCGCTCGCGCAGCACCGGAGGTCGTTCGGGCTGCCGGCGACGTCGCTCGCGTGGGGGCTGTGGGCCGAGGCCAGCGGGATGACCGGTCACCTCGGCGAGGCCGACCTGTCCCGGATGGCCCGCGGCGGCATCGCCGCACTGCCGTCCGCGGACGGGGTCGCGTTGTTCGACGTCGCGACCGGCGTCGACCACGCCCAGCTCGTGCCCGTGCGGCTCGATCTGCCCGCGTTGCGGAAGAGGGCGTTGAGCGACGGCGTACCCGTTGTGCTGCAAGGCCTGGTGCGCACGCCGGTGCGCAGGGCGGCGGACATCGCGGCGGACGACTCGCTGCTCGCCGGGCTCTCGGGCGCCGAACGGGCGCGTGCCCTGCTGGACCTCGTGCGGTCCCACGCCGCGACCGTGCTCGGCCACCGCTCCGGTGACTCGCTCGGCGCGCGGCAGGCGTTCCGCGACATCGGGTTCGACTCGCTGACGTCCGTCGAGCTGCGCAACCGGCTCCGTGCCGCGACCGGGCTGAGCCTGCCCGCGACGGTGGTGTTCGACCACCCGAACCCGGAGGCGCTGGCCGCGCACATCGACGCCCAGCTCGGCGGCACCACGCGACGGGCCGTCGTGCGGTCGGCCGCCCCCGCCGACGAACCCATCGCGATCATCGGCATGAGCTGCCGGTTGCCGGGCGGTGTCACCACACCGGACGAGCTGTGGCGGCTGGTTCTCGAGGAGGGCGACGCGATCGGGGAGTTCCCCGCGGACCGCGGCTGGGACCTCGACTCGCTCTTCGACACCGACCCCGGGAGGTCCGGCACGTCCTCCGCGTCGACCGGCGGGTTCGTCGGCGACGCCGCCGGGTTCGACCCCGCGTTCTTCGTGATCAACCGGCGTGAGGCGCTGGCGATGGACCCGCAGCAGCGGTTGCTGCTGGAGACGTCCTGGGAGGCGTTCGAACACGCCGGCATCGACCCGCATTCGGTGCGGGGCAGCCAGACCGGGGTGTTCGTCGGCGCGAGCAGGCAGGACTACGCGACGCTGCAGGCGGGCACGCCCGAGGAGCTGGAGGGCTACCTCGTCACGGGCAACGCCTCCAGCGTCGCGTCCGGCCGGCTGTCGTACACGTTCGGGCTGGAAGGGCCCGCGCTCACCGTCGACACGGCGTGCTCGTCGTCGTTGGTGGCGATGCACCTCGCGGCACAGGCGTTGCGGCAAGGGGAGTGCTCACTGGCGCTCGCCGGTGGCGCGACGGTCATGGCGACGCCGGGGATCTTCGTGGAGTTCTCCCGGCAGCGGGCGCTCGCCTCGGACGGGCGGTCGAAGGCGTTCGCCGCGCAGGCTGACGGGTTCGGCATGTCCGAGGGCGTCGGTGTGCTGGTGCTGGAACGGCTGTCGGACGCGCGGCGCAACGGGCATCGGGTGCTCGCCGTGATGCGCGGGTCGGCCGTGAACCAGGACGGTGCGTCGAACGGGCTCACCGCGCCGAACGGGCCGTCGCAGGAGCGGGTGATCCGCGCGGCACTCTCGAACGCTGGTCTGTCCACTTCGGACGTGGATGTGGTGGAGGCGCACGGGACCGGCACGACGCTGGGCGATCCGATCGAGGCGCAGGCGTTGCTGGCGACCTACGGGCAGGACCGCTCGGAGCCGTTGTTGCTGGGATCCGTCAAGTCGAACATCGGGCACACGCAGGCCGCGGCCGGTGTCGCCGGTGTGATCAAGATGGTGATGGCGATGCGGCACGGTGTCGTGCCGCGCACGTTGCACGTCGACGCTCCTTCTCCGCACGTCGACTGGGCTTCCGGTGCGGTGGAGCTGCTGACCTCCTCCCGTGAGTGGGCTGCTGACCGGCCGCGTCGTGCGGGTGTGTCGTCGTTCGGCGTGAGCGGGACGAACGCGCACGTGATCCTGGAAGGGGTCGAGGAGAGCTCCGAGGTGGCCGATCCCGGTGTGACGGTGCCCTGGGTGCTGTCCGGACGGACCGAGCGCGCGGTGCGGGAGCAGGCCGCGCGGTTGCGTGATCACCTTGCCGTGCACGAGATCTCTTCGGTGGACGTCGGGTTCACGCTGGCCGGTCGGGCCTCGTTCGAGCACCGGGCGGTGGTGTTCGACGCCGAGTCGCTGGCGGCCCTCGCCGACGGTGAGCCTGGTGTGGTGGTCGGTACCGCGCCTGATGACGCGCCTCGGATCGCGTTCGTGTTCCCCGGTCAGGGGTCGCAGTGGGTCGGGATGGCGGAGGAGCTCGTCGCGGTCTCTCCGGTGTTCAGGGCTCGGTTGGATGAGTGTGCGGAAGCGCTTGCGCCGTATGTGAAGTTGGATTTGTGGGAGACTGAGCGTGTTGATGTGGTGCAGCCTGCTCTGTGGGCTGTGATGGTGTCGTTGGCTGAGGTGTGGCGGTCGTTCGGTGTCGAGCCGGATGTGGTGATCGGGCACTCTCAGGGTGAGATCGCCGCTGCTGTGGTGGCGGGTGTGCTGTCCATTGAGGACGGCGCCAAGGTCGTTGCTTTGCGCAGTCAGGCGATCTCGCGGTCGTTGGCGGGCAAGGGCGGCATGGTGTCGGTCTCGCTGCCCGTCGAGCAGGTGAAGGCGCTGGTCGGTGACCGGTTGTCGATCGCGGCGGTCAACGGTCCGGCGTCGGTGGTCGTGTCGGGTGATGTCGACGCGCTGGACGAGCTGCTGGCGTCGAGTGATCGGGCTCGGCGGGTGCCGGTGGACTACGCGTCGCACTCGGCCCACGTCGAGCTGATCGAGTCCGAGCTGCTGGAACTGCTCGACGTCACGCCTCGGCAGGGGACCGTTCCGTTCCTCTCGACCGTCACCGGCGAGTACGAGACGGAGCTGGACGCCGGGTACTGGTACCGGAACCTGCGGCAGACCGTGCAGCTCGACGCGGCCGTGCGGGCCCTGGAGGGGCACGCGTTCATCGAGGTCAGCGCGCATCCCGTGCTGACGCCGGCGATCCAGGACGCGACGGCCGTGGGCACGCTTCGGCGTGACGACGGCGGGATGGACCGGGTGCTGCGGTCCGTCGCCGAGGCGCACGTGGCCGGTGTGGAGGTGGTGTGGCCGCTCGACGGTGGCCGGCTCGTCGACCTGCCGGCGTACGCGTTCCAGCGCGAACGGTTCTGGCTGTCGTCGGGTCCGGTCGCCCAGGCCGGGTTCGGGCACCCGTTGCTCGGCACTGCGGTGCCGCTGGCCGGGAGCGGTGGGCTGCTGTTCACCGGCACGCTCTCGCGGCAGAGCCACCCCTGGCTGGCCGACCACTCCGTGCACGGCTCGGTGTTGCTGCCCGGCACGGCGTTCGTCGAGCTGGCGATCCGCGCCGGTGACGAGGCCGGGTGCGGGGTGGTGGAGGAGCTCACGCTCGAGGCGCCGCTGGTGGTGCCGGAGAAGGGCGTCCTGCACCTGCAGGTGGTGCTCGACGCGCCGCAGGAGTCAGGACACCGGACGATCGAGGTCCACTCGGCACCGGACGGCGGGCCGTGGACGCGGCACGCCAGCGGACGGCTCGCGCCCTCGACGTCCGGGCACGTCGACGATCTGCGGGCCTGGCCGCCGGCGGACGCTCAGGAGGTCGACGTCGAAGGACTCTACGACCGGCTGAACGACGGCGGGTTCTTCTACGGCCCGGTGTTCCAGGGGCTGCGGGCGGCGTGGCGGCGGGGCGACGAGGTGTTCGCCGAGGTGGCACTGCCCGATGGTGCGGCCGACGACCGCTTCGGTCTCCACCCGGCGTTGCTCGACGCCGCACTGCACGTGGGCGCGCTCGACTCCGTTGCCGGTGGTGAGGGCAGGCTGCCGTTCGCGTGGACCGATGTCGTGCTGCACGCGACGGGTGCGACGGCGTTGCGGGTGCGGGTGTCACCGTCCGGTTCGGACGGTGTGGCGCTGCTCGTCGCCGACGAGGACGGCGAGCCGGTGGCCTCGGTCGGTGCGCTCGTGTCCCGGCCGGCGGCGCCGATGCGGTCGCGGGTCGCGGACGACTCGCTGTGGCACGTGACGTGGTCGCCGGTCGAACTGGAACCCGTTGTTCCGCAACGCCTCACCGTGCTCGGTGAGGACCACCTCGGCTTCGCGGACGCCGGGTTCGAGCTGGTGGACGACGCCGCCGACGTCGTGCTGCCGTGCGTCTTCGCGGCGGAGATCACCGATTCCGCGTCCGCGGCGCAGGCCGTGCACGGTGCGGTCGGACGGGTGCTGGAGGTCGTGCGGGACTGGCTCGCGGACGACCGTCGTGCCACGTCCCGGCTCGTCGTCGTGACCAGACGGGCGGTGTCTGCGGCGTCGGGTGAGGACGTCGTCGACCTGCTGCACGCCGGTGTGTGGGGCCTGCTGCGCTCGGCGCAGTCGGAGAACCCCGGCCGGTTCGCGCTGGTCGACGTCGACGAGGTCGATGCCACCTTCGCGGCGGCGCTGACGTCGGCCGAGCCGCAGCTGGCTCTGCGCGGTGGTGTGGCGAGTGCGCCGCGACTGCGCAAGGCACCCGCGAGCGGCGAGGTGACCCGGCTGAACGCGGACGGCACCGTGCTGATCACCGGCGGGACCGGTGGTCTCGGTGCGGAGCTCGCCCGGCACCTGGTGACCGAGCGGGGAGTCCGGCACCTCGTGCTGGTGAGCCGCAGCGGTGGCGCCGAGGAACTCGTCGGCGATCTCACCGCGCTCGGTGCGACGGTGCGGGTGGCCGCCTGTGACGTCGCCGATCGCGACGCACTGGCTCAGGTGTTCGCGGACGTTCCCCTGGAGCACCCGCTGACCGGTGTCGTGCACGCGGCCGGTGTCCTCGACGACGGGCTCGTCTCGGCGTTGACCACCGAACGGCTCGACGCGGTGCTGCGGCCCAAGGTCGACGCCGCGCTGCACCTGCACCAGCTGACCGTGGGGCTCGACCTCGAGCTGTTCGCGTTGTTCTCGTCGGCGTCCGGAGTGCTGGGCTCTCCGGGGCAGGCGAACTACGCGGCGGCCAACGCGTTCCTGGACGCACTCGCCGTCCACCGCCGGGCGCACGGCACGGTCGCGCACTCCCTGGCCTGGGGCCTGTGGGAGCAGGGCAGCGGCCTCACCGGGAACCTGGGCGAGGCCGACCGGCGGCGCATGGCCCGGGGCGGCATGGCTGCTCTGTCTACTGAGGACGGACTGGCGCTGTTCGACCGGGCGACCTCCGGCGGTGAGGCCGCCACCGTGCCGATCCGGCTCGACGTCCGCGCGCTCGGCCGGGACGTCCCGCCGGTGCTGCGCGACCTCGTCCGGCAGCCCGCGCGCCGGGTCGTGCGCACCGAGGAGGCCGACTTCGCCACGAAGGTCGCCGGCATGAGCGACGCCGAACGGGCGAGGACGGTGCTGCGGCTGGTGCGGACGCACGCGGCGGCCGCGCTCGGGTACGACGGCCCGGACGCGATCGAGCCGAGGCGCGGGTTCCTGCAGTCGGGCTTCGACTCGCTGACGGCGGTCGACCTGCGCAACCGGCTCACCGCGGCCACCGGGCTGCGGCTGCCCGCGACGCTGGTGTTCGACCACCCGAGTCCGTCGGCGCTGGCGGACCACCTGGTCGCGGCGCTGGCGCCCCGCACGCCCGAACCCGCCGCACCCGTTGTGGCGCAGGAGGTCTCCGTGGATCTGCGGGACGCCGGCGCCGACGAGATCTTCGACTTCATCCGGAAAGAGTTCGGCAAGTCCTGAGGCCTGGGGTGACCAAAGCTGTGTCCAACGAAGAGAAGCTGCTCGACCACCTCCGCTGGGTGACGTCCGAGCTGCACGAAACGCGTCAGCGGCTGCAGAGGGCCGAGGCAGGCGGGCAGGAACCGATCGCGATCATCGGCATGAGCTGCCGCTATCCCGGCGGTGTCGCGTCGCCCGAGGACCTGTGGCGGGTGGTGTCCTCCGGCGAGGACTCCGTCTCCGGGTTCCCCGCCGACCGCGGCTGGGTGACCGAGGGGCTCTACGACGACGACCCGGACCAGCAGGGCACGACGTACGTGACCGAGGGCGGGTTCCTCGACGGCGCGGACCGGTTCGACGCGGCGCTGTTCGGCATCTCGCCGCGCGAGGCCCTGGCCACGGACCCGCAGCAGCGGTTGCTGCTGGAGGCGTCCTGGGAGGCGTTCGAACGCGCGGGCATCGCGCCGGACTCGGTGCGCGGCAGCGACACCGGTGTGTTCGCCGGCGTCATGTACCACGACTACGCCGCACGGCTGCCGGAGATCCCGGACGGCCTGGAGGGCTACATCGGCAACGGCAGCGCGGGCAGTGTCGCGTCCGGCCGGGTGTCGTACACCTTCGGTCTCGAAGGTCCCGCCGTCACCATCGACACGGCGTGCTCGTCGTCGTTGGTGGCGCTGCACCTGGCCGCGCAGTCGTTGCGGGCGGGGGAGTGCTCGATGGCGCTGGCGGGCGGTGTGACGGTCATGTTCACGCCCGCGGTGTTCGTCGAGTTCTCGCGGCAGCGCGGACTCGCGGCCAACGGGCGGTGCAAGTCGTTCGCGGACGCGGCCGACGGCACCGGCTGGGGCGAGGGCGTCGGGATGCTGGTGCTGGAGCGGCTTTCGGACGCCGAACGCAACGGGCATCGCGTGCTCGCCGTGCTGCGGGGCTCCGCGGTGAACCAGGACGGCGCGTCGAGCGGGCTGACGGCGCCGAACGGGCCGTCGCAGGAGCGGGTGATCCGGTCGGCGCTGGCCTCCGCCGGTCTGTCCACTTCGGACGTCGACGCCGTCGAGGCGCACGGCACCGGCACGCGGCTCGGGGACCCGATCGAGGCGCAGGCCCTGCTGGCGACCTACGGGCAGGACCGTGCGGAGCCGTTGTGGCTCGGGTCGGTGAAGTCGAACATCGGGCACACGCAGGCCGCGGCCGGTGTCGCCGGTGTGATCAAGATGGTGATGGCGATGCGGCACGGTGTGCTGCCGCAGACCTTGCACGTCGACGCGCCTACCTCGCAGGTGGACTGGGCAGCAGGCTCCGTGTCGCTGCTGACCTCGGCGCGGGAGTGGCCCGCTGTCGACCGGCCGCGTCGTGCCGGTGTGTCGTCGTTCGGGGTGAGCGGGACGAACGCGCACGTGATCCTGGAGCAGGGACCGGAGCAGGAAGCGCGGCCCTCGGCACCGGTCGGGGCCGTGCCGTGGGTGTTGTCGGGACGGACCGCGCAGGCGGTGCGGGACCAGGCCGTGCGGTTGCGCGACCACCTCGCCTCGCGGGAGGTCTCGCCGCTCGACGTCGGGTTCACGCTGGCCACCAGCCGGTCCCGGCTGGAGCACCGGGCCGTCGTGTTCGGTGTCGATCAGCTGAACGCGCTGGCCCGGGGTGAGAGTGGTGCCGTCACCGGGGTTGCCCGCGGTGCTGCCGATGTGGCGTTCCTCTTCCCAGGTCAGGGGTCGCAGTGGGTGGGGATGGCGGAGGAGCTCGCCGCGGCTTCTCCGGTGTTCAAGGCCCGGTTGGACGAGTGTGCGGAAGCGCTTGCGCCTTATGTGAAGCTGGATCTGCGGGAGACCGAGAAGGTCGATGTCGTGCAGCCTGCGTTGTGGGCTGTCATGGTGTCCTTGGCTGAGGTGTGGCGGTCGTTCGGTGTCGAGCCCGGTGTGGTGGTCGGGCACTCGCAGGGTGAGATCGCTGCCGCTGTGGTGGCGGGTGTGCTGTCCATTGAGGACGGCGCCAAGGTTGTCGCTTTGCGCAGCCAGGCGATCGCGCGGTCGTTGGCCGGCAAGGGCGGCATGGTCTCGGTGCAGCTGCCGTTGGACGAGGCCCACGGGCTGATCGGGGACCGGTTGTCCGTCGCCGCGGTCAACGGGCCCTCCTCGGTCGTCGTGTCCGGTGACGTGGACGCGTTGGACGAGCTGGTCGCCTCCTGTGAGGCCGCTCGGCGGGTGCCGGTGGACTACGCGTCGCACTCCGCCCACGTGGAGCTGATCGAGGCAGAACTGCTGGAGCTGCTGGACGTCTCGCCGCAGCGCGGCACCGTGCCGTTCTTCTCGACGGTCACCGGGGAGTACGAAACCGAGCTGGACGCCGGGTACTGGTACCGGAACCTGCGGCAGACGGTGCAGCTCGACGCCGCTCTGCGTTCGCTGGTGGCGGAGGGTTTCGGGCCGTTCATCGAGGTGAGCGCGCACCCCGTGCTCGCGATGGCGGTGCAGGACACCGTGGACGTCGCGCTCGGGACGTTGCGGCGGGACGACGGCGGGATGGACCGGATGCTGCGGTCCGTCGCCGAGGCCTACGTCGCCGGTGTGGACGTGACCTGGGACTTCGCGGGTGCGGCCGTGGTCGACCTGCCGACCTACGCGTTCGAGCACGAGCGGTACTGGCTGGACGGGCGTGCGCGCACCGCGGACGTCTCGTCGGCCGGCCTCACCTCGGCCGAGCACCCGTTGCTCGGCGCCGCGCTGTCGCTGGCCGACTCGGGTGGTGTGGTGCTGACGGGTGTCCTGTCGCTGGAGGCGCAGCCGTGGCTGGCGGACCACGCCGTCAACGGCACGGTGCTGCTGCCCGGCACGGGCTTCGTCGAGCTGGCGTTGCGCGCGGGCGAGGAAGTGGGCCTCGACCAGGTCGAGGAGCTGATGCTGGAGGCACCGCTGGTCATCGGCGGGCAGGTGCGCGTCCAGGTGTCGGTCGGCGCCGAGGAGGACGGACGGCGTGCGCTGGCGGTGCACGCCCTGTCCGGCGACGAGTGGGTGCGGCACGCGACCGGCCTGCTCGGCGCGGGAACGTCCACTGTGGACGACCTGACGTCCTGGCCGCCTTCGGGTTCGGAAGTGCTGGAAGTGGAAGGGCTCTACGCGCAGCTGGCCGAGGGCGGCTACGGGTACGGGGCCACGTTCCAGGGGCTTCGCGCCGCGTGGCGGCGAGGTGAGGACCTGTTCGCGGAGGTCGAGCTGCCGTCCGGTGCCGATGCCGCTCGGTTCGGCGTCCACCCCGCCCTGCTCGACGCCGCACTGCACGTGCTGGGCCTGGCCTCGGAGCCGGACGGTCAGGTGCGGCTGCCGTTCGCGTGGACCGGTGTGCGGGCGCACGCCGTTGGTGCCACGGCGTTGCGGGTGCGGATCAGGCCGTCCGGTGACGGTGTCGCCGTGCTGGCGACAGACACCACCGGCGCGCCCGTCGTGTCGGTGGGCGAGCTCGTGATCAGGCCGATCTCCACGGCGTTGACGCCTGACTCGCTGTTCCGCGTCGAGTGGCACGCCGTCGAACCGGACGGTGAGCTGCCGGCGCTGGAGGTCCACGACGACCTCGCCGGCGTCACCGACGTGCCGGACGTGGTCGTCGTGTCATTGGTTCCGGAGGCGAGCGAGGACGTCGTCGCGGACACGCACGCCACCGTCGGCAAGGCGCTCGAACTCGTGCAGACCTGGCTGGCCGACGAACGCTTCGCCGAAGCGAAGCTCGTGCTGCTGACCAGCGGTGCCGTCCGGGTCGACGAGAACGACGCGATCACCCTCGCCAGCGCGGCGGCGTGGGGCCTGGTGCGTTCGGCACAGTCGGAGAACCCCGACCGGTTCGTTCTGGTCGACGTGCGCGAGGAGTCGATGGAGCACGTGCCCGCGGCGATCGCCACGGGAGAACCGCAGACCGTCGTGCGGGCGGGCGTGGTGCTCGCGCCGCGGATGGCGCGGGCCGAGGGCGGGCTGCTGGAGGCGCCCGCCGGTGCCGAGGCCTGGAGCCTCGACCTGAACAGCCGTGACACCCTGGAGGACCTGGCATTCGTGCCGGCGCCCGTGGTGCTGGAGCCGTTGGCGGAGGGACAGATCCGGGTGTCCGTGCGGGCGACCGGGCTGAACTTCCGGGACGTGCTGCTGGCGCTGGACGTCGTGCCGGCGAGCGACGTGCCGTTCGGTGGTGAGGGTGCGGGCGTCGTCACCGAGGTCGGTCCGGGTGTGCCGGACCTGCGTCCCGGTGATCGCGTCATGGGCTTCCTCGAGGGCTCGTACGGCGGTCCGGTCGCGGTGGTGGACCACCGGCTCGTGACGCGCGTGCCCGCCGGCTGGTCGTTCACCCGGGCGGCGTCGGTGCCGGTGGTGTTCCTGACGGCGTACTACGCGCTGGCTGACCTGGCGAAGGTTCAGGCAGGGGAACGGGTTCTGGTGCACGCCGCCGCGGGTGGTGTGGGCATGGCCGCGGTGCAGCTGGCGCGGCATTGGGGTGCCGAGGTCGTCGCGACGGCGAGCCCGGCCAAGTGGGACGCGGTGCGGGCGTTGGGCGTCGAGCACGTCGCGTCGTCGCGGGACCTGGCGTTCGAGCAGGAGTTCGGGCGGGTCGACGTCGTGGTGAACTCGCTGGCACGGGAGTTCGTCGACGCCTCGCTGCGGTTGCTGGAGCCGGGTGGCCGGTTCGTCGAGATGGGCAAGACCGACATCCGCGACGCGTCGGCCCACCCCGAGATCACCTATCGCGCGTTCGACCTCGTGGGCGACGCCGGACTCGACCGGATCAAGGTCATGTTCGCGGATCTCCTGCGGTTGTTCGAAAGCGGCTCGTTGCAGCCGTTGCCGGTGACGACCTGGGACGTGCGGCGCGCGCCCGAGGCGTTCCGGTTCCTGAGCCAGGCCAAGCACATCGGCAAGGTCGTGCTGACCCTGCCGCGTGCGCTCGACCCCGAAGGTTCTGTGCTGGTCACGGGAGCGAGCGGCACGCTCGCCGCCGCGGTGGCCCGGCACCTGGTGGCTCAGCACGGCATCCGCCACCTGGTGCTGGCGAGCAGGCGTGGTGCGCCGGTCGAACTGCAGGCCGAGCTGATCGCGCACGGAGCCGAGGTGCGGTCGGTCGAGTGCGACGTCTCCGACCGCGCCGCGGTGAAGGCGTTGCTGGAGTCGGTGGAACGTCCGCTGACGGCGGTGGTCCACACGGCCGCCGTGCTGGACGACGGCCTGGTCGGCTCGCTGGACGCCGAGCGCGTCGGCACCGTGCTGCGGCCCAAGGCGGACGCGGCCTGGCACCTGCACGAGCTCACCGCGGACCTGGACCTGGCGGCGTTCGTGCTGTTCTCCTCGGCGGCCGGCATCCTCGGCGGGCCGGGGCAGGCGAACTATTCGGCCGCCAACGCGTTCCTCGACGCACTCGCCGCGCACCGCCGTTCGCTCGGCCTGCCCGCGGTGGCGCTGGCGTGGGGCCTGTGGGCGGAACGCAGCGGCATGACCGGCCACCTCGACGACACCGACCTCGACCGCATGGCCCGCGGCGGGATCAGGAGCATGCCGTCGGACGTGGCACTGGCGTTGCTAGACCGGGCGCTGGACCGCGACGAACCGGTGCTGATGCCGATCGACGTGGACCTGGACGTCGTGCGGGGCAACGGCACCGTGCCCGCGCTCTTGCGCGGCCTGGTCCGGCCGAAGACGCGGCGGGTCGCCCGTGCGTCCGCGCAGTCCGGGGCGGCCTCGCTGACGGACCGGCTGACCGGCCTGGCCCCTGGGGAACGAGCGCGCGCGGTGCTGGACCTCGTGCGCACCAACGCCGCCGCGGTGCTCGGCCACGCCTCCGTGCAGACGGTGGAGGCCACCAGGGCGTTCAAGGACCTCGGGTTCGACTCGCTCACCGGCGTCGAGCTGCGCAACCGGCTCAGCACGGCCACCGGACTGCGGCTGCCCGCGACGCTGGTGTTCAACCATCCGACGCCGGCCGCGCTCGCCGACCGGATCGTCGCGGACCTGTTCGGCGACGAGCCCGAGCCCGAACCCGCCGACGTCGAACGGCTGCTGGCCTCGATCCCGGTCAGCAGGCTGCGGGAGGCCGGGCTGCTCGGCCGGTTGCTGGAACTGGCCGACACCACCGCGGCCGACGAACCCGCGCCCGCGGACTTCGACCTCATGGACGTCGACAGCCTCGTGCAGCGGGCTCTCGGCGGCACCGAATCCTGACGCGCCCCGGGGGAACAACATGGCTACAACGCAGGAAAAAGTCGTCGAGGCGCTGCGGGCTTCGCTGAAGGAGAACGAGCGGCTGCGCCAGCAGGCCCGCGAGCCGATCGCGGTCGTGGCCATGAGCTGCCGCCTGCCCGGCGGCGTCGAGTCGCCGGAGGAGCTGTGGCGGCTCGTCGAGTCGGGTTCCGACGCGATGACCGGGTTCCCCGAGGACCGCGGCTGGGACGTCGACGCGCTCTACGACCCCGATCCCGACGCGCCCGGCACGAGCTACGTCCGCGAGGGCGGGTTCGTGCGCGACCTCAGCGGGTTCGACGCGGCGTTCTTCGGCATCTCGCCGCGCGAGGCCGTCGCGATGGACCCGCAGCAGCGGCTGCTGCTGGAGGCCTCCTGGGAGGTCTTCGAACGCGCCGGGCTGTCGCCGGACTCCTTGCGCGGCAGCAAGACCGGGGTGTTCGTCGGCGCGGGCGCCGCGGACTACGCCACGTTGTTCGCCGGCAACGCCCCCGAGGGGTACGTCGTCACGAGCAGCGCGAGCAGTGTCGTGTCGGGCCGGGTGGCCTACACGTTCGGCCTTGAGGGACCGGCGATCACCGTCGACACGGCGTGTTCGTCGTCGTTGGTGGCACTGCACATGGCCGCGCAGTCGTTGCGGCAGGACGAGTGCTCACTGGCCGTTGTCGGCGGTGTCGCGGTCATGTCGACGCCGGGCGGGTTCGTCGAGTTCTCGCGGCAGCGCGGTATGGCTTCCGACGGACGCTGCAAGGCCTTCGCCGACGCCGCTGACGGCACCGGCTGGGGTGAGGGCGTCGGCGTGCTGCTGCTGGAGAAGCTGTCGGACGCGCGGCGCAACGGGCATCGTGTGCTCGCGGTCGTGCGCGGGTCGGCGGTGAACCAGGACGGTGCGTCGAACGGGTTGACGGCGCCGAACGGGCCGTCGCAGGAACGGGTGATCCGCGCGGCACTGGCGTCCGCTGGTCTGTCCACTTCGGACGTCGATGTGGTGGAGGCGCACGGGACCGGCACGACGCTGGGTGACCCGATCGAGGCCGAGGCTCTGCTGGCGACCTACGGGCAGAACCGCGCGGAGCCGTTGTGGCTGGGGTCGCTTAAGTCGAACATCGGGCACATCCAGGCCGCCGCGGGCGTCGCCGGTGTGATCAAGATGGTGATGGCGCTGCAGCACCGCGTGCTGCCGCAGACGCTGCACGTCGACAAGCCGACCACGCACGTCGACTGGTCGGCGGGCTCGATCGAGCTGCTGACGTCGTCTCGCGAGTGGGTCGCCGACCGGCCGCGTCGTGCGGGTGTGTCGTCGTTCGGGATCAGCGGGACGAACGCGCACGTGATCCTGGAGGAGGCCGAGAACGCGGAGGTCCCGGCGGCCGAGTCCGCCGGAGTCGTGCCGTGGGTGTTGTCCGGGCGGACCGAGCAGGCGGTGCGGGAGCAGGCGGCGCGGCTGAGCGAACACCTCGCCTCGACCGCGGTCTCCGCGGCCGACATCGGGTTCACGCTCGCCGGCCGGGCTCTGTTCGAGCACCGGGCCGTGGCGTTCGACGCCGAGTCGCTGGCCGCTGTCGCGTCCGGGGCCGCCCCCGTCGGATCCACGCCGGCCACGGGGACGCCTCGGGTCGCGTTCGTGTTCCCCGGTCAGGGGTCGCAGTGGGTCGGGATGGCGGAGGAGCTGGTTTCCAGCTCTCCGGTGTTCAGGGCTCGGTTGGATGAATGTGCGGAAGCGCTTGCGCCGTATGTGAAGTTGGATTTGCGGGAGACTGAGAAGGTCGATGTGGTGCAGCCTGCGTTGTGGGCTGTGATGGTGTCGTTGGCTGAGGTGTGGCGGTCGTTCGGTGTCGAGCCGGATGTGGTGATCGGACACTCGCAGGGGGAGATCGCCGCGGCTGTGGTGGCGGGTGTGCTGTCCATTGAGGACGGTGCGAAGGTCGTTGCTTTGCGCAGTCAGGCGATCTCGCGGTCGTTGGCCGGCAAGGGCGGCATGGTCTCGGTGCAGCTGCCGTTGGACGAGGTCCGCGGGCTGATCGGGGACCGGTTGTCGGTGGCGGCGGTGAACGGTCCCGCCTCGGTCGTGGTGTCCGGTGACGTCGACGCGCTGGACGAACTGGTGGCGTCGTGCGACCGGGCGCGGCGGGTGCCGGTGGACTACGCGTCGCACTCCGCGCACGTGGAGCTGATCGAGTCCGAGCTGTCGGAGCTGCTGGAAGTGGCGCCGCGACAGGGGTCGGTGCCGTTCCTGTCGACGGTCACGGGCGAGTACGAGACGGAGCTCGACGCCGGGTACTGGTACCGGAACCTGCGGCAGACCGTCGAGTTCGACGCGGCCGTGCGGGCGCTCGCGGACCACGCGTTCATCGAGGTCAGCGCGCATCCCGTGCTGGTGCCGGGCATCCAGGACGCGACGGCCCTGGGCACGCTGCGGCGGGACGACGGCGGGATGGACCGGGTGCTCCGGTCCGTCGCCGACGCACACGTCGCCGGGGTCGAGGTCACGTGGCCGGTCGAGGGGCGCACCGTCGTGCTGCCGACCTACCCGTTCCAGCGCGAGCGGTACTGGCTCGAGTCCGGCCCCGTCGTGGCCGACGCGGCCGATCTGGGGCTGCAGCCGGGGGAGCACCCGTTCCTGCGGGCCTCCGTCGCGCACGCCGACTCGGGCGAGGTGCTGCTCACCGGTGTGATCTCGGCGCGCACCAGCCCGTGGCTCGCCGATCACGCGGTGAACGGCACGGTGCTGCTGCCGGGGACGGCGTTCGTCGACCTCGCCGCGCACGCCGCCCAGCAGGTCGGGCTGGACGTCGTCGACGAGCTGACGCTGGAGGCACCGCTCGTGCTCTCCGGGCCCGTCACGGTGCAGGTGGCCGTGGCGCCCGCGGACGAGTCGGGGCTTCGGGCGGTCACGGTGCACTCGCGGTCCGGCGACGAACTGTGGGTGCGGCACGCCAGCGGTCTGCTCAGCTCTCGAACGTCCGAAGTGGACGATCTCGTGGCATGGCCTCCGACCGGCGCGGAAACGCTCGCGGTGGAGGGGCTGTACTCGCGGCTGGCCGAGGGCGGCTACGGGTACGGGCCCGCCTTCCAGGGCCTGCGAGCGGCGTGGCGGCGTGGGGACGAGATCTTCGCCGAGGTCGTGTTGCCGGAGGAACACCACGGCGACGCGGCGCGGTTCGGGGTGCATCCCGCACTGCTGGACGCGGCCCTGCACGCCACGGGCCTGAGCGGTCCCGCGTCCGAGGTGCGGCTGCCGTTCGCGTGGACCGGGGTCTCCGTGCTGGCCGCTGGGGCCACGGCCCTGCGAGTGCGGATCACTCCGGCCGGTGACGGGATCGCGATCCTGGCCGCCGACCCGTCCGGGCAGCCCGTCGTCTCGGTGGCCTCGCTGGTGTCGCGGCCGCTCGAGGGCGGGCAGGTGCGGGCGACCGGCGCCGAGCAGGAGGCGTTGTTCGCCGTCGACTGGACCCCGTTCTCGGGGGAGCCCCTGACCGGACCCGTCGGGGTGCTCGGCGAGGGGCTCGTGCTGCCGGGCGTCGACGTGGTGACCGACCACGCCGAGGTCGTGCTCACCAGGGCTGATGACGTCCACCACGCACTGGAGCAGGTGCAGCGCTGGCTTGCTGAAGAGCGGACCGCACGGCTCGTGTTCGTCACTTCGGGAGCGATGCCGATCGCCCACGAGGACGTGACCGACCTGCGGGGCGCCGCGGTGTGGGGCCTGCTCAGGTCCGCGCAGTCCGAGCAGCCCGGCCGCTTCACGCTCGTCGACCTCGGTCCGGCCTGGACCCCGAACGCGCTCGCCACGGCGTTGGCCGCGGACGAGCCCGAACTCGCCGTCCGTGGTGACGAGGTGTTCGTCCGGCGGCTCGTGCGAGCGTCCTCGAACGCCCTGGTGCCGCCGAGCGGACCGTGGCGGCTGGACGTGCCGAACGCCGGTGCGTTCGACGACCTCGTGCTCACCCCGGCGACCGACGTCACCGAACCGTTGGGGGAGGGGCAGATCCGGGTCGGCGTGCGCGCCGCCGGACTGAACTTCCGGGACGTGCTGATCACCCTCGGGATGTATCCGGGTGAGGCGCAGCTCGGCAGCGAGGGCGCCGGGGTCGTGCTGGAGGTCGGGCCCGGTGTCACGGGTCTCGTGCCCGGCGACCGGGTCATGGGCCTGTTCTCCGGCGGGTTCGGCCCGGTCGCCCTCGCGGACTCCCGCACGGTGACGCGGATTCCGGCCGGGTGGTCGTTCACCCAGGCCGCGTCGGTGCCGGTGGTGTTCCTCACGGCGTACTACGCGCTGACCGACCTGGCGAACGTCCAGGCGGGCGAACGGGTTCTGGTGCACGCGGCGGCCGGCGGTGTCGGCATGGCCGCGGTGCAGCTCGCCCGGCTGCGAGGTGCCGAGGTCGTCGCGACGGCGAGCCCGGCCAAGTGGGATGCCGTGCGGGCGCTGGGCGTCGAGGAGATCGCGTCGTCGCGGGACCTGGTGTTCGAGGAGAGGTTCGGCAAGGTCGACGTCGTGGTGAACTCGCTGGCACGCGAGTTCGTCGACGCGTCGCTGCGGTTGCTCGGACCCGGTGGCCGGTTCGTCGAGATGGGCAAGACCGACGTCCGGGACGCCGCTGATCACCCCGGCATCACCTACCGCGCGTTCGACCTGACGGAAGCCGGGTTCGACCGCCTCCAGGAGATGCTGCGCGAGCTCGTCGCGCTCTTCGAGAGCGGTGACCTGCGGCCGTTGCCGGTCACGACGTGGGACGTGCGACGGGCGCGGGACGCGTTCCGGTTCCTGAGCCAGGCCAAGCACGTCGGCAAGGTCGTGCTGACCGTGCCGAGGGCGCTCGACCCGGACGGCTCGGTGCTCGTGACGGGTGCGAGCGGCACGCTCGGCGGTCTGGTCGCCCGGCACCTGGTCGAGACGCACGGCGCGCGGCACCTGGTGCTGGCGAGCCGGCGCGGCATCCCTGCCGAGCTGGAGGCGGAACTGACCGCGCTCGGTGCCGACGTCACGTCGGTGGCGTGCGACGTGGGAGACCGGGACGCGGTCGCGGGGCTGCTGGGGTCGTTGGAACGTCCGCTGACCGCTGTCGTGCACGCGGCCGGTGTGCTGGACGACGGCGTGGTCGAGTCGCTCACGCCGGAACGGCTCGACGCGGTGGCGCGGCCCAAGGCCGATGCCGCCCGGCACCTGCACGAGCTCACCCGGCACCTGGACCTGGCCGCCTTCGTGCTGTTCTCCTCGGTGGCCGCCACCTTCGGCAACCGAGGGCAGGCGAACTACGCGGCCGCGAACGCCTACCTGGACGCGCTCGCCCAGCACCGCCGGGCCACCGGACTGCCCGCGGTGTCGCTGGCCTGGGGGTTCTGGGCCGAACGCAGCGCGCTCACCAGCGGTCTCGGCGAGGCCGACCTCAACCGCATGAAGGCCGGCGGCGTGCTGCCGCTGTCCACCGAGGACGGACTGGCGCTGCTCGACGCCGGTATCCGGCGCGACGAGGCACTGCTCGCGCCGGTGCGGCTGAACATCGCCGCCTTGCGCCAGCAGGCCGTGCCGCCGTTGCTGCGAGGCCTGGTCCGCGGCACGCGCCGCCGGGCCGCCCAGGCCGGCACCAGCGGGTTCGCGGACCGGCTGGCCGCGGTCACCGGCCCCGAACGCGAACGGCTGCTGCTCGACCTCGTCCGCACGCACGTCGGCGCTGTCCTCGGACACGCGTCACCTGATGCCGTGGAACCGTTGCGGGCGTTCAAGGACACCGGGTTCGACTCGCTCACGGCCGTCGAGCTGCGCAACCGGCTCACGGCGGCGACCGGGCTGCGGCTGCCGGCCACGCTGATCTTCGACCACCCGACCCCGATGGCGCTCGCCGAGCACCTGCGGGCCGAACTGGTCGGCGTCGAACCCGCCGCACCGGTGGTGGTGCAAGCGGAACCGGTGGACGAGCCCGTCGCGATCGTCGGCATCTCCTGCCGCTTCCCCGGCGGCGTCACCTCCGCCGACGACCTCTGGCGGCTCGTCGCGGACGGCGTCGACGCGATCGGCGACTTCCCGGACGACCGGGGCTGGCCCGACCTGTACGACCCGGACCCCGGCAAGCGCGGCCGTTCCTACACGCGTTCCGGTGGCTTCCTGGACGACGTGGCCGAGTTCGACCCGGGTTTCTTCGGCATCTCGCCGCGCGAGGCCCTGGCGATGGACCCGGCCCAGCGGTTGCTGCTGGAGACGTCGTGGGAGGCCTTCGAGCACGCGGGCATCGACCCGCACGCGGTCCGCGGCAGCCAGACCGGCGTGTTCGTCGGGTCGAGCGGGCAGGACTACGCCTCGCTCGGCAAGGGTGCGCCCGAGGAGGTCGAGGGGTACCTCGGCATCGGCAACACGGCGAGCGTGGCCTCGGGCCGCCTCTCCTACACCTTCGGGCTGGAGGGCCCGGCGGTCACCGTGGACACGGCGTGCTCGTCCTCGCTGGTGGCGCTGCACCTCGCGGCCCAGGCGCTGCGCCGGGGCGAGTGCTCGCTGGCGCTGGCCGGTGGCGTGACGATCATGTCGACGCCCTCGCTGTTCGTGGAGTTCTCCCGGCAGCGCGGGCTCGCGGCCGACGGGCGGTGCAAGGCGTTCTCCGCCGACGCGGACGGGGCCGGGTTCGCCGAGGGCGCGGGGGTGTTGCTGCTGGAACGTCTCTCGGACGCCCGGCGCAACGGGCACGAGGTCCTCGCGATCGTGCGCGGCTCGGCGGTCAACCAGGACGGCGCGTCCAACGGCCTCACGGCGCCGAACGGTCCCTCGCAGGAACGCGTGATCCGCGCGGCACTCGCGAACGCCGGTCTGTCCACTTCGGACGTCGACGCGGTCGAGGCGCACGGCACGGGAACCTCGCTGGGTGACCCGATCGAGGCGCAGGCCCTGCTGGCCACCTACGGCCAGGACCGTTCGGAGCCGCTGCTGCTCGGGTCGGTCAAGTCGAACATCGGGCACACGCAGGCCGCTGCCGGGCTCGCGGGCGTGGTCAAGATGGTGATGGCCATGCGGCACAACGTGTTGCCACGGACGCTGCACGCCGACGAGCTCTCGCCGCACGTCGACTGGTCGGCGGGCTCGATCGAGCTGCTGACGTCGTCCCGCGACTGGCCTGCTGATCGGCCGCGCCGGGCGGGCGTGTCGTCGTTCGGCATCAGCGGCACGAACGCGCACGTGATCCTGGAAGCGGTGCCGCGCGAGCACGAGGAGTCCGTTCACGCGGACGAGCCTGTCGCGCTGGTCGTGTCCGGGCACTCCGAGACGGCGTTGCGCGAGCAGGCCGCCCGGCTGGCCGAACACCTGACCGGAGCACCGCAGGACCTCGCGTTCTCGCTCGCCACCACCCGGTCGCGGCTGACGCACAGCGCGGTCGTCACCGGTTCCGGTGACGAGCTGCGCGCCGGGCTCGAGGCCGTCGCACGAGGTGACCAGGTGCTGGCCACCGGATCGCCGGGCGGGCGCACCGCGTTCCTGTTCACCGGCCAGGGCAGCCAGCGCGCCGGGATGGGCGACGGCCTGCGCGGCCTCCCGGTGTTCGCGGCGGCGTTCGACGAGGCACTGTCCGTTGTGGACGTTCCGGACCTCGGCGTGGACGAGACCGGTCGGGCGCAGCCCGAGCTGTTCGCGCTGGAAGTCGCGCTCTACCGCCAGCTGGAGGACTGGGGCGTCCGGCCGGACTTCCTGATCGGCCACTCGGTCGGCGAGATCGCCGCCGCGCACGTCGCGGGCGTGCTCTCGCTGCAGGACGCCGGAAAGCTGGTCAGCGCACGGGGACGGCTGATGCAGGCGTTGCCCGGTGGCGGCGCGATGCTGTCGGTGCGCGCCTCGGAGGACGAGGTCCGCGAGATCCTCCTCGACGCTGTCGGCATCGCAGCGGTGAACGGGCCGGCGTCGACCGTGGTCTCGGGAGATGCCGAGGCCGTCGACGCGGTCGCCGAACTCGCCGCGCGGCGCGGCTGGAAGACCAAGCGGCTGCGGGTGAGCCACGCGTTCCACTCCGCGCACATGGACCCGATGCTCGACGAGTTCCGCGAGGTCGTGGCGGGGCTGTCGTTCGCGGAGCCGGAGATCCCGGTCGTGTCGAACCTGACGGGTGCGCCCGCGCGGTACGACGCCGAGTACTGGGTGCGGCACGTGCGCGAGGGCGTCCGTTTCCTCGACGGTGTGCGCTGGCTGCACGCCGCCGGGGTGCGCCGGTACGTCGAGGTGGGTCCGGACGCGGTGCTGTCGCCGATGGCGGGGGAGTGCCTGGACGGCGCGAAGCCCGCGTTGATCCCGGTGCTGCGCCGCGACCGCGACGAGACGCGGTCGCTGCTGACCGCCGTCGCGCAGGTGCACGCCCACCACGGTGACGTGGACTGGGCCGCCGTGCTGCCGTCCGCGCGCCGGATCCCGTTGCCCACCTACGCCTTCGACCGGCAGCGCTACTGGCTGCGGCCGGTCGGCGGGGACGACGCCGAAGCCGTCGACCTCGGCGCGTTGCTGCCGGTGCAGCGGGGGAGCAGCGTCCCACTCACCGAACGGATCGCCGCGGCGGCCGAGGAGGACCGGTTCGTGCTGGTGCTCGACTTCGTGCGCACGACGGCGGCCGCGGTGCTGGGCCACCCGTCGGCGGACGCCGTCGCACCGGACCGCGAACTGCTGGAGCTGGGCTTCGACTCGCTGACCGCGGTGGAGTTCAGCGGACGGGTCAGCGCGGCCACCGGTCGCACGGCACCTCCGACGCTGGTCTTCGACCACCCGACGGCCGAGGCCATCGCCCACCACCTGCTCTCCGCGTCCGAGCCCGCGGGGTCGATGGCGCAGCTGTACTGGGACGCGACGGCACGAGGGCAGCTGCGGGAAGCGACCGAACTGCTCAAGGCTTTGGCGGCACTGCGGCCCGCGTTCACCTCGGCGGACGCGGCGGCGCACGCGACGAGCCCGATCCGGCTGGCCGAGAGCGACGGCGACGAGCCGGTGCTGATCTGCCTGCCGTCGTTCAGCCCCGCGTCCGGACCGCACGAGTACGCGCGGTTCGCCGCGCACCTGCGCGGCCTGCGCGAGGTGTGGGCGTTGCCGCAGCCCGGTTTCCTCGACGGCGAGACGCTGCCGGCCGACGTGGAGGCGTTGTCCGCCGCGCACGCCGAGGGCATCACCCGCTGCGCCGGCGACCGGCCGTTCGTGCTCGTCGGCCGGTCGGCGGCGGGCTGGATCGCCAACGCCGTGGCCGCGCACCTGGAGAGCATCGGACGTCCGGCCGCGGCCGTCGTGCTGATGGACACCTACTCGCCCGCCGCACTCGACGGGCAGTGGTGGATCCGGGAGGCGATGACGGAGGCGACGTCGGGCCGGGAGAGCGACGTCGTGCTGAACAACGAGACGCGGCTGACCGCCACCGGTGGCTACGACCGCGTCTTCACCGGCTGGGCACCGGTCGAAGTGGACACACCGACGCTGCTGCTGCGGGCGCTGGACCCGTTCGCCGAGTCACTGCGCGACCGCGCGTGGCAGGCGACGTGGGAACCGCGCCACCACGAGGCGGGCGTGCCGGGTGACCACTTCAGCATCCTGGAGGAACAGTCCGAAACGGCGGCGAAGGCAGTTCACGACTGGCTTGTCGTGAACCGAGAGGGGTCTGTGAGATGAAGGTCGTGATCGTCGGCGCGGGGATCGGTGGGCTGGCCGCCGCGCTCGGACTGGCGTCGGCGGGGCACCAGGTCGAGGTGTACGAGCGCGGCGACCAGCTGCGCACCGAGGGCAACGGGGTGATCCTCTGGCCCGGTGCCACGGGGGTGCTCGGGGAGCTCGGCATCGAGACGGAGAAGCTGGGGCGCTCCATGCACCGCGGCGAGCTGCTCACGTCGAGCGGCGCGCTGATCGTGTTCACCGACATGAAGAAGGTGTCCGACGCCTACGGCGAGGACACGATCCTGGTGCCGCGCGGACGGGTCGTGCAGCGGCTCGCCGAGCGGCTGCCCGAGGGCACGGTGCGGTTCGGCAAGCAGTGCACCGGCGTGACCCAGCGCGGAAACGAGGCCGTCGCGACGTTCTCCGACGGCACGGAGACCGTGGCGGACGTGGTGGTCGGCGCCGACGGCTACCGGTCCTCGGTGCGCGCCAGCCTGTTCGGTGACGCGGCGAAGCTCACCGGTGTCGCCACCTGGCACGGGATCAGCACCGCGAACTCGGACCTGATCGACGGCAACACCGTGCGCACGTTCTTCGGCAACATCGGCATCTGCGCGATCCACCCCGTCGGCGACGGCCTGCTGCACTGGGCGTTCGAGGGGCCGTGGCGCGAGGGCGAGGACGGCCCGCAGCTGCCGAAGCTGCGCGAGTGGTTCGGCGGCTGGGCACCCGAGGTGACCGCGCTGCTCGACTCGGTGTCCGAAGAGGACGTCCACGTCTTCCCGCACGCGCTGCACAAGGTGCCGAGGTGGTGGGGCCGCGGCCCGATCACGATGCTCGGCGACGCGGCGCACGCCATCCCACCGCGCGCCGGCATGGGAGCGAACCAGGCGCTCGAGGACGCGTGGGTGCTGACGGACGTGCTCACCAGGGGCGCCCGCAACCCCGCGGAGTCGTTGCGGGCGTACGAGACCGCGCGGGTCAAGCGGGTGCGCCGGGTGCGCAGCAGTGCCGCGTGGATGAGCCGCAGCAACAACATGCTGCGGATGCTGCGGGCGGTCCGGGTGGCGCTGCCGATGGACAAGCTGGCGCACGCGAGTGTGCGCAGTGGCAGCAACTTCCTGAACGGGCACAAGGCGGCGGTGTGAAAGAAGGGCGGGGGCCACGTGGCCCCCGCCCTTCTCACCTGCCCAGCCAGCTCGGTGGACGTTTCTCCGTGAACGCGCGTGGCCCCTCGACCGCGTCCTCGCTGTGCATGCGCCGCTCCTCCCACACGTAGCGGGTGGAGAAGGCCTGCTCCAGCGGCATGACCGACGACCGGGCCACCGCTTCCTTGACCGCCCGCACCGACAGCGGCGCGCACCGGAGGATGTCCGCGACCCAGCCGTCCACGCACTCGTCGAGCTCCGCGGCCGGCACGACGTCGTTGACCAGCCCCAGTTCGAGAGCGCGAGCGGCACTCATCCGCCGCCCGGTGATCAGGTGCCCGACCGCGACCCGCGACGGGATCTGCCGGGACAGCCGGAACACCCCGCCCGCGCCCGCGATCAGGCCGAGCCGTGCCTCCGGCAGAGCGAACTCCGCGTGCTCGGCGGCCACGACGACGTCACACGCCAGCACGAGCTCGAAACCGCCGCCCAGCGCATAGCCGTTGACCCGCGCCACCACCGGTTTCGCGAGCGAGAACCTTTCGGTGAGCCGCGGCCAGCCCGGTTTGCCCCTGCTGCCGAACGTCGACGTGCCCGCGCCGGCCCGGTCGCGCTCGGCCAGCTCCTTCAGGTCCTGCCCGGTCGAGAACGCCCGGTCGCCCGCGCCGGTCAGCACCGCGACCCACAGGTCGTCGTCGCGCTCGAAGTCGTCCCACACCTCGGCCAGCTCGGCGTGCGTCCGCAGGTCCATCGCGTTCAGCACGGCGGGCCGGTCGAGGGTGACCCGGGCGACGCGGCCGTCCTTCTCGTAGCGGACCCGGTTCACCACGGGGTGAAGGGCTGGTCGGCGCGGACCGTGAGCCACTGCCACTGGGTGAACTGGTCGGCGTTCTGCTCGGCGCCGTACCGGGCACCGTTGCCCGACGCGCCCCGGCCGCCGAACGGCACGAACGCGTTGTCGTTGATCGTCTGGTCGTTCACGTGCGCCATGCCGGTCCTGAGCCGGCCCGCGACCCCGAGGCCACGGGCGGGGTCACCGGTGCGGATCGCCGCGGTCAGACCGTGCTCGGACGCGTTGGCCACGCGCACGGCCTCGTCCTCGTCGGCCACCACGATCACCGGCGCGACCGGGCCGAAGATCTCCTCGGCGGCCGCGGGCATCGAGGGCGTCACGGCGGCGAGCACGGTCGGCCGGTAGAACAGGCCGTCGAACGTGCCCCCGGTCCGCAGCTCGGCACCCGCCGCCACGGTCTCGCGCACCACTCGGTCCACGTTGTCGCGCTGCTCCGAGGAGATCAGCGGGCCGAGGTCCACCTCGGACGTCCACGGGTCGCCGACCCGCAGCTCCTCGGCGCGCTTGGCGAGCTTGTCCAGGTACTCGTCCGCGACCGCCTCGACGACGACGTGCCTGCTCGCCGCCATGCAGACCTGGCCCTGGTGGAAGAACGAGGCCCACGCGCCCGCGGACGAGGCGGCGTCGACGTCGGCGTCGTCCAGGACGATGAGCGCGTTGTTGCCGCCCAGTTCCAGCGACGTCCGCTGCAACGCGCGCCCGGCGCGTTCGCCGATCTCCCTGCCCACCGCGGTCGAGCCGGTGAACGCGATCATCGCGACGTCCGGGTGACCCACGAGCGCCGCACCGGGTTCCGCGTCACCGGGCAGGAGCTGGAACACGTCCTCCGGCAGTTCGGCCGCCTCGAAGAGGTGCGCGAGCACGTGACCGCCGCACACCGCGGTCTTCACGTCCGGCTTGAGCACCGCGGCGTTGCCGAGCGCCAGCGCGGGCGCGACGGCCCGCATCGCCAGCAGCAGCGGCACGTTCCACGGGCTGATCACGCCGACGACACCGAGCGGGACCCTCCGGGCGAAGCTCTGCCCGGACTCGGCCGGGAGCAGCACGCCGTGCGGACGGGTGGCGAGCGCCGCCGCGGCCCGCAGCTCGTCGAGCGCCGAGTCGATCTCGTGCTCCGCCTTGGCCTTGGTGCCACCGCCCTCGCGCACGAGCCAGCGCAGGACGCGGTCGCGGTGCAGGTGCAGCTCGTCGGCGGCCCGCCGCAACGCCGCGGCCCGTTCGGTGGCCGGGGTCGCGGCCCAGCCCGGTTGTGCCGCGACGGCCTTCGCCACCGCCGCGCGCGCGTCCTCCGCCGACGCGACGCCGAGGCTGCCGAGCACCTCACCGGTCGCGGGTTCGCGGATCGGTTCCACGCGGCCGTAACCGAGCTGGAGGTCGAGTGTCGTCATGCGGGTTCCCCTGTGTCGTGGCCGGTGATGGGAACGTCGATGAGCAGCGGCGCCCCGAACGCCCTGCCGACGAGTTCCGCGAGGTGGTCGGTGCTCTTCGCGCGGATCGCCTCGATGCCGAAGAACTCGGCGACGGCGGTGAAGTCGAGGCGCGGCGGGGCCAGGTCGAGCCCGAGGTACTCGCCCGAGCGGGTCGACCGGCTGTTCCACTGGTCGAGCGTGTCCTTGAGGGTGCGGTACTCGCCGTTGTTCATCACGACGAACGTCACCGGCACCCCGTAGCGGGCGGCGGACCACAGGCCCTGCAACCCGAACATCGTGCAGCCGTCGCCGAGCACGGCCACGACCGGACGGCCGGGATCGCCCAGGCGCGTCCCGATCGCCGCGCCGATGCCCCAGCCGAGTCCGCCGCCGACCGTGTGCACCAACGACTTCGGGCGGTCCTGCCGCAGCACCGAGCGCAGCCGCACCCCGGACGTGATCGCCTCCTCGACGACGACGGCGTCCTCGGGCAGCCCGGCGACCACCGCGTGCACGGCGGCCAGCGGGTCGAGCGGGGCGTCTCCCCAGCGCGACAACGCGGTCGCGTCGACGTAGACCTCCCGGGCCTTGGCGCGATCACCCGCTTGCTCGATTCGTCGGGAGGCCTCGGGAACCTTGCCCTGCAACTGCCATGCGAGCTCGTCGAGCGTGGGTTTGAGACCACCGACGAGACCTGCCGCGACGGCGAAGTTGCGGCCGACCTCGGCGGCGTCGGTGTCGAGCTGCACCACGGTCGTCGTGGGCGGCACGGCCGGGCCGGGCGTGTAGTGGTGCGCCATGAACGCGTGGCAGCCGACGATGAACACGACGTCGTGCGGCGCGAGGCGTTCGCGGATCGCCTGGTTGGTCGGGGTGAGCCCGCCCGCGTGCAACGGGTGCGAGGCCGGGAAGTTCACGCCGTCGTTCATCGGCTGGTGGTAGACGACGGCGCCGATCGACTCGGCCAGAGCCACCAGTTCGCTCACCGCGCCGTCCCGGCCGACGCCGTCTCCTGCCACGACGACGGGATTGCGCGCCCCCGCCAGCAGTTCGACCGCACGGCTCAGGTCACCGGGCGCGCCGAGCGGCGCGACGACCGACTTCGCCGGGACGTCGACGAGCACGTCCTCCTGCGGCAGGTCCATCGGGATGGACAGGAACACCGGCCCCGCGGGCGGCTGCACGGCGAGCGCGAACGCCCGGCGCAGCATGATCGGCAGGTCGTGCGCGTGCTGCACGTCGAACGTGTGCTTCACGGCCGCCCGCGCGAGCCCGACGAGGTCACCGGACAGCATCGGGTCGCTGGCGAGGTGCCGGCGGTCCTGCTGCCCGGCGGTCACGACCATCGGCGTGCGGGAGCGCGACGCGTTGAGCAGGCCGACGAGCCCGTTGGCCAGTCCGGCGGCGATGTGCAGGCTCACGAACGACGGCCGCCCGGTCGCGCGCGCGTACCCGTCGGCCATCGCGACGACCGAACCCTCGTGCAGCCCCAGGACGAACTCGAACTCCGGCCGTCCGACGAGCGCGTCTACGAACGGCAGCTCGGACGTGCCGGGGTTGCCGAAGATCTTGCCGACACCCTCGTCGCGCAGGATGTCGAGCATCGCGTCGATCGGGCGCCTGCCGGTCATCGGGCACCCGCCGCGAACCGTCCCACCTTGGCGACGACGTCGTCGCCGTAGAGCCGCATCGCCTGCTGCAACGCGAACTCCGCCATGTAGGCGCGGAAGGCCGCCGGTGGCTCTTCGGCGAGGTTGAGCATGTGCCGGTTCGCGACGACGGCCGGGCTGTCGAGCCGGTCCGCGCTCTCCTCGACCGCGGCACCCACCTCACGCGGGTCGACGACGTCGTCGAAGAGCAGCCGTGCGTCGGGCTCGGTGGCCCAGATCCGCCTGCCCCACAGGATGACCTGCCGAGAGACGCGTCCGCCCGCGAGCTGCGTGAGCCGCAGGTTGCCCGCGCCGGGCACGATGCCCTCCTGCGCGGCGGGCAGGCTGAAGTACGAGTCGGCGCCCGCGACCACCCGGTCGAACGCCAGCAGCAGCTGGGCACCACCGCCGATCGCGAACGTGTCGACCGCCGCCACCCACGGCTTGGCGATCGTCTCGAACTCGTCGACGACGAGACCGCGCACGATCTTGTTGATGTAGCCCAGCTCCCGGCGCAGCAGGAAGCCGACGAGCGAGATCTGGCCCGCGTGCAGGAACTTGAGGTTGATGCCCGCGCTGAACACGCGACGGCCGGCGTAGCGGGGATGGCTCATCTCACCGCCCCGCAGCACCCCGACCCGCACGTCCGGGTCCAGCAGGACCAGGTCCACGGCGGTCTCCAGGTCGTCGACCTGGTCCGCGTCCTCGGCGTTGAGGTTGTGCGCGCGGCACATCGTCAGGTGTGCCGCGCCGCCGCGGCGTTCGATCCGCACCGCCTCCAGTTCCACGACACCGGTGGCGCGGAACGTCGGCAGCAGGTCCAGCGCTTTCGGTGTGGCGCGGCGCATGCTGTCCACCAGGTGCGGGCCCGCGAGATCGGACCGCAGCACCTCGCGGAAGAACACGCCCTGGTCGATCTCGAGGCCGTCCTTCTCCGCCTGCGCCAGCAGGCGTTCCCGCGCGATCTCGTCGCTGCCCGGTACGAGACCCGGGAACCTCCCGGCGGCGGCGTCCACCAGCTCCGGCAGGCGGAGGTGGGTGGTGCGGCCGTCGGTCAGCTCGTCGTAGAGCTCCGCGACGTTCGCGCGCAGGAACCGGGCGCGCAGCAACCGGGTGTGCGCCAACGCTTCGGCGACCCGCCGCTGCTGCTCCGGGGTGCGTTCGGACTTCGGCGGCAGCGACGCCAGCAGGTCCGCGTCCGCCGCTGCCGCGGCCTTGAGTTCGGTGTGCACGATGCTCCTCAGCGGGTGGAGGCGTTCTCCCGGGACCGGCGCAGCGCCCGGTCGCACGCGGCCAGGTGGGTGCCGAGCGCGTCCTCGAAGCTCGTCGTCAGCGCGTCGAGCAGCAGCCTGCGCCGGATCGCGAGCTCCGTGCCGGCGGTGCCGCCGAGCAGGTCGTGGGCGACCTCGAGGCCCTTCGCCACGTCGTCCGCGACGTCGTCGACGAGGCTCAGCCGCAGCGCGTCCTGCGCGGAGACGGCTGACCCGAACAGCGCGAGCTGCCGGACCCCGGCCACCCCGACCTGGTTCGCGAGGCGGTGCAGCACCATCCCCGGCCACAGCTGGCCGCCGAGCGACGGCAGGCGCAGCGTCAGGTCCGGCGTCGCGATGCGGTAGTCGGTGGACAGCAGCACCTCGGCCGCCGGTCCGCCGCACTCGCCGGTGACGACGCCGACCGTGGCGACGCCGACCCGTTCGAGCTTGCGCAGCGCGCGTTCCCACTTGTTGACCAGGTGGATGCCGACGTCACCCGGCCACGCGCTGTCGTCCGCCCCGGTCACCCTGACGACGGCGACCTCGCCGGCGCCCGCACCCTCGGCCCGGCTGCCGAACGCCTCGACCTCGGCGACGAGCTCGGGCGTCAACGGTCCTGTTCCGGCTATCTCGAGATACAGGTCACTGGAAGTCAACGTGCTTTCCGCCCCTCTTTCGGTTCGCGCTCTCACCAGCGGATCAACGCGGTTTCGATGGTCGACCCCGGTCCCATGGTCATGAGAACGCCGTAATCGCCCGGTGTGACGGTTCCTTCTTCCACGAGTCGTTCGTAGGAGAAGAGGAAGGAGCCGCTGGAAAGATTTCCGTAGTCGCGCAGCACGCCGGTCGTGTGCCGGACGTCGTGCCGCGTGAGACCGAGATTGATCATCACGGAATCAATGACCTTCTTGCCGCCGGAATGCACGACCCAGTGCGCTATGTCACTGCGCCGCAGATCCGTTCCCGCGAGCAGCCGGTCGAGGATGATCTCGGCGTGCGCGCCGACCACGTACGGCACGTCGCGGTCGAGGAAGAAGCTGAACTTGCCGGCGTCGGAGTCCCAGTCGTAGCGCATCGCCTCGAGCGCGTCGGGGATGATGCAGCTGGAGAACTTCAGCACCTGCGGGCCGCGGTGCTCGCCCGTGCCGCCCGCCAGCACCGCGACGCCCGCGGCACCGTCGCCGAACAGGCTGTTCACCACGGACGTGCGCATCGTGCCGTCGAAGACGTAGGCCGCGGAGCACGCCTCGACGCACACCATGACCGCGAGCTGGCCGGGGTGCGCCGCCGCCCAGCCGCTGACGGCGGTGAGCCCGTTCAGCCCTGCGTTGCAGCCCATCCCGACGACGTCGAGCCTGCTGCAGTGGTGGCTCAGCCCCAGTTCGCGGATCAGCAACGCGCTGAAGCCCGGGGTCATGAAGCCGGTCGAGGTCACGCAGCACAGGTAACGCACGTCGCCCAGTTCGGCGTCGGCGTTCTTGAGCGTCGCCTGCAGCGCGCGCGTGCCCATGTCGATGCCGCTCGCCCGGTGCTTGCCGAGCAGTTCGCCCTGGTCCTCCATCCGCCGGGTACCGTCCCCGGCCTCCGGCGGCAGCGTGAGGAACCGCCGGTCGATCGCGCTGTTGCGGAACACCGAGCGCACCCGAGGATCCTCGACGTGGAAGATGTCGAGCACTTCTTCCTGGGAATACGACGCCGCCGGGGTGGCGGTGCCGACACCGATGATCCGCGGATTGTTGCCGCTCAACAGCGTCGTCGCCGACGATTTCTCGTCGAGCAATGTCTGCGTCATTTTCACTCCATCAGAAGTCGCCGGATGTCGGCCACTCCTGGCACACTACGCACGCGCCTTCGAGTCAGCCACGAGGTTGCCGGAAAATAACTGGTCCAGCGCTTGCTAGGGGGTCGCGACAAGTGGCCCCTAAGGGTGGTTAGGGGTTTCGCGCGGTATCGCCGCGTCAATAGCGTTGGGCAATCCTATGTGCATGGGGGCGTTCAATGTTGCTTTCCGAGCTGATCCGGCCACTGCCCGAGCTCCTGCTCGCACGGGCCGAGCGGCACGGGGACAAGGTCGCCTTCCGCGACTCGCGTCGCGGTGTCGGCTACGCGGAGCTCGAACGGCGGACCGCGAGTCTCGCCGGACACCTGGCGGGTCGTGGCGACACCGTCCTGATCCTGCTCGGCAACTGCGTCGAGTTCGTCGAGAGCTTCTTCGCCGTCACCAGGGCGGGCGCGGTCGGCGTGCCGGTGAACCCGCAGTGCGCGGACGCCGAGCTCGACCACTTCGTCCGCGACTCCGGTGCCAGAGTGGTGATCACCGACCGGGCCAACGCGGCGCGAGCCCGCCGGATCGCCGCCGGTGCGACGGTCGTGGTGGTGGGCGAGCAGTTCGAGGAGTGGGCGACCAACCCCGTCGGGCCCGCCCCGGACTCGCTCGGCCTCGACGACGTCGCCTGGCTGCTCTACACCTCGGGCACCACCGGCAAGCCGAAGGGCGTGCTGTCGACGCAACGCAGCTGCCTGTGGTCCGTCGCCGCCTGCTACGCGCCGATCCTCGGACTGTCCGAAGAGGACGAGGTCCTGTGGCCGCTGCCGCTGTACCACAGCCTCGCTCACATCATGTGCCTGCTCGGCGTGATGGCGACCGGTGCCTCGGCGCGCGTCATGGCCGGCTTCTCGGCCGAGGAAGTGGCTTCCTCACTGGGAACCAGCACGGTCCTCGCCGGTGTGCCGACGATGTACCACTACCTGCTGCGCGACGGCGCGGCCGACCTCAGCGGCCTGCGGGTGGCCCTGTGCACCGGAGCGCCCGCCACCGGCGCGTTGCGCACCGAGTTCGCCGAGAAGTTCGGCGTCCCGCTGATCGACAGCTACGGCAGCACCGAGACCTGTGGCGCCATCACGATGAACGCGCCGGACGCGCCCGTCGTGCCCGGTTCGTGCGGCACGCCGGTGCCCGGCACGTCGGTGCGGCTCGTGAACCCGGAGACCCTCGACGACGTCCCCGCCGGGACGGAGGGCGAGGTGTGGGTCAGCGGCCCCAGCCTCATGCTCGGCTACCACGGCCTGCCGGAGCAGACGGCCGCCGCGATGCCGGACGGCTGGTACCGCACCGGTGACCTCGCGCGGTTCGACGAGAACGGCTACCTGCACATCACCGGGCGGCTCAAGGACCTGATCATCCGCGCGGGCGAGAACATCCACCCCGCCGAGATCGAGGACGTCCTGCGCGGCGTGCCCGGCGTCGCCGACGTCGCGGTCGCAGGGCACCCCGACCCCGTGTTCGGCGAGGTGCCCGTGGCGCACGTCGTGCCGGAACCCGGTGGGGTGGCGCCGGGTGACCTGCTGCGCGCGGCCCGCGAGGGTGTCGCGCACTTCAAGGTGCCCGAGTACTTCTACGAGGTCACGTCCATCCCGCGCACCGGCTCCGGGAAGGTGCGGCGGCACGCGCTGGCGTCGTCGCCCGGCCGCCTGATCGGGACGCGCGGCCCGCGGCACGAGTCGCTGAGCCACGTCTCCTGGCTGCCGGTCGAGCCCGTCGAGTCCGCGTCGCCGGACGTCGTGGTCGTCGGCGCGGACTCCCTCGGGCTGTCCGTGCCGGTGTACTCCGACCTCGCGGCGATCGAGTTCCTGCCGGACGTCGTGCTGGTGCCGTGCTTCTTCGACGCGATCGAGGGCGGCGACTTCGCCGGTGCGGTCGCGGCGACCACGGAGTTCGTACACGACATGGCCGCGCGCTGGCTCGCCGAGGAGCGGTTCGCGTCCGCCCGCCTGGTGTTCGTGACCCGCCGCGTCGTGTTCGCCGTGCCCGGCGACGACGTCTCCGGGCTGGTGCCCGCGCTGGTGTGGGGCGTGGTGCGGGCCGCGATGACCGGGCACGAGGACAGGTTCGGGCTCGTCGACCTCGACGACGCCCCGATCGGGCCGGAGTTGCCGGCCGCGCTGGCCGCCGGGGAGAACCGGCTCGCGGTGCGCGACGGGCGGTTGCTGGCACCGAGGCTGTCCGCGCTGGTGACGCCGGAGACCGCGACGCCAGGGCTCGGCGGCACGGTGCTCGTCGTCGGTCCCGTCGCCGGGGCCGGCGGAGAGATCGCCCGGCACCTCGCCGGTGCGCACGACGTTCGCGAACTCGTGGTGCTCGACCCTTCGCCGTCCGAAGTGGACTCATTGGTAGCCGATGTCGCGGCGCTCGGTGCGACGGTGAACGTCCTGCCGGTCTCCGCCGCGGATCCTGCCGCGCTGGCGCCCGCGTTGCCCGCGTCGCTGAGCGCCGTCGTGCACGCGGCCGAACTGGCGGAGGGCCGGGTCGACCCCGTGCTGAACCTGCACGTGATGACGCGGACGTTGCCGCTGAACGCCTTTGTGGTGCTGTCGTCGCTGGTGCCGACGATCGGGGGCACCGAGCCGCTGGGACAGGTCGCCGCGCACGCGTTCCTCGACGTGATCGCCCAGCACCGGCGTGCCCAGGGGATTCCCGGTCTGGCGCTGGCCGGGCCGTTCTCCACCGGTGCGCTCGATCTGGCGTTGGCGTCCGGGCATTCGTTGGTGCTCAACGCCCAGGCCGACGCCGTGGCGCTGCCCGCGGTGTCCACGGGCACGTCGGCGCGTGACCTGCTGGCGTTGGTCCGTGCCGAGGTCGCCGCCATTCTCGGACGTGAGGTCGGCGCCGACGCGTCGTTCACCTCGTACGGGATCGACTCGCGGTCCGCGGTCGTGCTGCGCAACCGGCTCGTCGAGGCGACCGGTGCCGCGCTGCCCGTCACGGCCGCGTTCGACCACCCCACCCCGGCGTTGCTCGCGGAGGAGCTGAACCACCTGCTCAGCGGCACGAGCCGGGCGGAGGAGCAGCACGACGAGGCCGATCTCGGCGAGCCGATCGCGATCATCGGCATGAGCTGCCGGTACCCCGGCGCGGGCTCGCCCGAGGAGCTGTGGCGCCTCGTCGCGGAGGGACGGGACGCGGTCGGCGAGTTCCCGGACGACCGCGGCTGGCCCGACCTCTACGACCCGGACCCCGACGCGGCCGGCAGGAGCTACGTGCGCCACGGCGGTTTCCTGCGTGACGCGGGGGAGTTCGACCCGGGCTTCTTCGGCATCTCGCCGCGCGAGGCTCTCGCGATGGACCCGCAGCAGCGGTTGCTGCTGGAGACGTCGTGGGAGGTCTTCGAACGGGCGGGCATCACGCCGGAGCAGGTGAAGGGCAGCCGGACGGGTGTCTTCACCGGAGTGATGTTCCACGACTACGCGTCCGGGGTGTCGCGGCCGCCGGAGGACCTGGAGGGCTACCTCGGCACGGGTGGCGCGGGCAGCGTCGCGTCCGGCCGGGTGTCGTACACGTTCGGGCTGCAGGGCCCGGCGGTCACGGTCGACACGGCGTGTTCGTCGTCGCTGGTGGCGCTGCACCTGGCCGCGCAGTCGCTGCGCACGGGTGAGTCGTCGATGGCGCTCGCGGGTGGTGTCGCGGTGATGGCGACGCCGTCGGTGTTCGTCGAGTTCTCCCGGCAGCGCGGGCTCGCGGCCGACGGCCGGTGCCGTTCGTTCGCCGACTCGGCCGACGGCACCGCCTGGGGCGAGGGTGTCGGCGTGCTGCTCCTGGAGCGGCTCTCGGACGCGCGGCGCAACGGGCACCGCGTGCTGGCCGTGGTGCGCGGGTCGGCGGTGAACCAGGACGGCGCGTCCAACGGGCTCACCGCGCCCAGCGGGCCGTCGCAGCAACGTGTGATCCGGCAGGCGCTGCGTCGCGCCGGTCTGTCCACTTCGGACGTCGATGCCGTCGAGGCGCACGGCACCGGCACGACGCTCGGCGACCCGATCGAGGCCCAGGCGATCATCGCGACCTACGGCCAGCAGCGCTCGACGCCGTTGTGGCTGGGGTCGCTCAAGTCGAACATCGGCCACACGCAGGCCGCCGCCGGTGTCGGTGGCGTGATCAAGATGATCATGGCGATGCGGCACGGTGTGCTGCCGAAGACGCTGCACGTGGACACACCGACCTCGCACGTCGACTGGTCGGCGGGCGCGGTGTCGCTGCTGACCGAGGCCCGGGAGTGGCCGCAGGTCGACCGGCCGCGCCGCGCCGCCGTCTCGTCGTTCGGGGTGAGCGGCACGAACGCCCACGTGATCCTGGAAGGGGTCGCGGCCGAGACCGGGTCCGCCTCCTCGTCCGGACCGGTGCCGTGGGTGCTGTCCGGCCGGACCGAGCAGGTGGTGCGGGAGCAGGCCGCCCGGCTGCGCGACCACCTCGCGGCGCACGAGGTCTCCGCTGCCGACGTCGGGTTCACGCTCGCCGGCCGGGCCTCGTTCGAGCACCGCGCGGTGGTGTTCGACGCGGAGTCGCTGAGCACCGTCGCGTCCGGTGGCACGGCGCGGTCCGTGGTGCGAGGTGTGGCACGGGGAGACGCCGAGGTGGCGTTCGTGTTCCCCGGTCAGGGCTCGCAGTGGGTCGGGATGGCCGAGGAGCTGGCCGAGGCTTCGCCGGTGTTCAGAACGAGGCTCGACGAGTGCGCGGAAGCGCTTGCGCCGTACGTGGAGCTGGACCTGCGGGAGACCGAACGGGTCGACGTCGTGCAGCCCGCGTTGTGGGCTGTGATGGTGTCGCTGGCCGAGGTGTGGCGGTCGTTCGGCGTCGAGCCACAGGTGGTGATCGGCCACTCGCAGGGTGAGATCGCGGCGGCCGTGGTCGCGGGTGTGCTGTCCATCGAGGACGGTGCGAAGGTCGTCGCCCTGCGGAGCCAGGCCATCGCGCGGTCGTTGGCCGGACGCGGGGGCATGGTCTCGGTGCAGCTGCCGTTGGACGAGGTCCGCGAGCTGATCGGTGACCGGCTGTCGATCGCCGCCGTGAACGGTCCGGCGTCGGTCGTGGTGTCGGGTGACGTCGACGCGCTGGACGAGTTGCTGGCGTCGTGCGACCGGGCGCGGCGGGTGCCGGTGGACTACGCGTCGCACTCGGCCCACGTGGAGCTGATCGAGTCCGAGCTGCTGGAGCTGCTCGACGTCTCTCCCCGGACCGGGTCCGTGCCGTTCTTCTCGACGGTCACGGGCGAGTACGAGACCGAGCTGGACGCCGGGTACTGGTACCGCAACCTGCGGCAGACCGTGCGGTTCGACGAGACCGTGCGGGCACTGGAGGGGCACGCGTTCATCGAGGTGAGCGCGCATCCCGTGCTGGTGCCGGGCATGCAGGACGCGACGGCCGTCGGTACGTTGCGCCGCGACGAGGGCGGTCCGGCCCGTGTTCTGCGGTCGGTGGCCGAGGCCCACGTGGCGGGTGTCCGCGTCGAGTGGCCGCTGGAGGGCGCGCTCGTCGACCTGCCCACGTACCCGTTCCAGCGCGAGCGGTTCTGGCTGGAGTCCGACGCACTGGCGGGTGATCCCGCCGGTCTCGGGCAGGTGGACGCGGAGCACCCGTTGCTCGGCGCCGCCGTCACCGTGGCGGACGACGGCGGGATGCTGTTCACGGGCGTCCTCTCGACCCGGACGCACCCGTGGCTCGCAGACCACTCCGTGCTGGGCTCGGTGATCCTGCCGGGGTCCGCGTTCGTGGAGCTGGCCCTGCACGCCGGTGCCGAGGTCGGGTCCGACCTGCTGGAGGAACTGACCTTCGAGACACCGTTGGTGCTCGACGAGGCCCCGGTCCCGGTGCAGGTGCTCCTGTCCGCGCCCGACGACGCCGGTCGCCGCAGGATCTCCGTGCACTCCCGCGCGGACGACACCTGGGTCCGGCACGCGATCGGTTCGCTGGCAACGGAACCCGCGCCCGCCGCGGTGAGCGCCACACCACCGGCCGATGCGGAACCGTTCGACGTCAACGACTTCTACGACAGGCTCGCCGACCGCGGCTTCGACTACGGCCCGGCGTTCCACGGCCTGCACCGCGCGTGGCGGCACGGCGGCGACGTCTACGCCCACGTCCGGCTGGCCGACGCCGAACGGGGTGAGGCCGCGAGGTTCGGGCTGCACCCCGCGCTGCTCGACGCCGCGTTGCACGCGATGACGTTCACCGCGGCAGGCCACGAGGCGGGGGAGGGCAGGCTCGCGTTCGCGTGGTCCGACGTGCGGCTGCACGCGACCGGCGCCGAAGAGCTGCTGGTGAGGCTGACCGCGCACGGCGAGGACTCGATCTCGGTCCAGGCCGCCGATCCGTCCGGACGGCCGGTGCTCTCCGCCGCGTCGGTCACGGTGCGGCCCGCGTCGCCCGCCGGTGTGCGTCCGGCCCGGTCGCTGTTCCGGGTCGACTGGGTGCCCGCGACGAGGGAGTCCGCCGGGCCGTCCGAGCACGCGCTCGTGCCGCTGACGTTCGCCTCGTCCGGCCACCTGCCGGCCGACGTGCGCGCCGCCGTCACCGAGACGCTGGAACTCCTGCGGGACAAGCTCTCCGGCACCGACACGCTGGTGTTCACCACGCGGTTCGCCGCCGCTGTGCGCGACGAGGTCCCCGACCTGGTGCAGGCCGCGGTCAACGGACTCCTGCGCACCGCGCAGTCCGAGCACCCCGGCCGGATCGTCCTGGCAGACCTCGACGACGACCCCGCGTCCGCCGAGGCCCTCGGCGCCGCTGTCGCCACTGGCGAGACGCAGGTCGCGATCAGGGCGGGCGAGGTCCTCGCGGCCAGGCTGGTCCGTGCGGACGCCGGCGAACCCGTGCGCCTCGACCCCGAGGGCACGGTGCTCGTCACCGGAGCCACGGGTGGGCTCGGCCGGCTCGTGGCACGCCACCTCGTCACCGCGCACGGCGTCCGGAACCTGCTGCTGACCAGCAGGCGTGCGGCTGACCTCGGCGACCTGGCCGATCTGGACGCGACGATCACGTTCGCCGAATGCGACGTGGCCGACCGCGACTCCCTGGCCGCGCTGCTGGCCACGATCCCGGCCGAGCACCCGCTGACCGGTGTCGTGCACACGGCCGGTGTGGTGGACGACGGCGTGCTGGTGTCGCTGACCGGCGACCAGGTGGACCGCGTGCTGCGGCCCAAGGTCGACGCGGCGATCCACCTGCACGAGCTGACGGCCGGTCTCGACCTGCCGCTGTTCGCGCTGTACTCGTCCGCCGCGGCCGTGTTCGGCGCGCCGGGGCAGGGCAACTACGCCGCCGCCAACGCGTTCCTCGACGCGTTCGCCGCACACCGTCGTGCGTCCGGCCGGTCCGCGGTCGCTCTGGCCTGGGGCCTGTGGGCCGAAGAGGCCGGGATGGGCGGCAGGCTGTCGGACACCGACGTCCGCAGGATGGCCCGGGGCGGCACCGCACCGCTCGCCGCGCAGGAGGGCCTCGCCCTGTTCTCCGCCGCGCTCGCCGGGCCGAACGCCGCCGTCGTGCCGATCCGGCTCGACCGCGCGTCGTTGAGGGACAACGACGTTCCGCCGTTGCTGCGGGACCTCGTGCCCGCGCGGCGGACGCGCACCGCGACCGGGGGCGACCTCGCCGGCCAGCTCCGCGGTCTGTCCGAAGTGGACGGTGATCGGCTGCTGGTCGACCTGGTCCGCGCCCACGCGGCCGCCGTGCTCGGGCACGCCTCGGCCGAGCAGGTCGACGTCGACCAGTCGTTCAAGGAGCTTGGCTTCGACTCGCTGACGGCGGTCGAGCTGCGCAACCGCCTGAGCACGCCGACCGGGCTGCGGCTGCCGCCGACCCTGATCTTCAACTACCCCACGGTCACCGCGCTCGCGGTGTACCTGCGGACCGCACTCTCCGAGGCGCCCGCACGGGTCGTCGCACCCGTGGCGGCACAGGCGACCGAGGCCGAGCCGATCGCGATCGTCGCCATCGGTTGCCGGTTCCCCGGCGACGTGCGCTCGCCGGAGGACCTGTGGCGGCTGGTCGCGGACGGCGGTGACGCGATCTCCGCGCTGCCGGTCGACCGCGGCTGGGACCTCGACGCCCTCTTCGACGCCGACGCGGACAAGCAGGGCACGTCGTACGTGCGGGAAGGCGGCTTCCTGCACGACGTCGCCGAGTTCGACGCCGGGTTCTTCGGCATCTCGCCGCGCGAGGCCCTGGCGATGGACCCGCAGCAACGCCTGCTGCTGGAGACGTCGTGGGAGGCGCTCGAACGGGCCGGGATCGCGCCGGACTCGTTGCGCGGCAGCGACACCGGTGTGTTCGCGGGCACGCACGGCCAGGACTACGCGGCACTGCTGTCGCCGCCGCCGGAGGGCCTCGAGGGCTACCTCGTCACGGGCAACGCGGCCAGCGTCGTGTCCGGCCGGATCGCCTACACGTTCGGGCTGGAGGGCCCGGCGGTCACGGTCGACACGGCGTGCTCGTCGTCGCTGGTGGCGCTGCACCTGGCCACGCAGTCGCTGCGCCGGGGCGAGTGCTCGCTGGCGCTGGCCGGCGCGGCCTCGGTGATGTCGACGCCCGAGGGCCTGGTGGCGTTCTCGCGCCAGCGAGGCCTCGCCGCGGACGGCCGGTCGAAGGCGTTCGCGGCGGCCGCGGACGGGTTCGGCATGTCCGAGGGTGTCGGTGTGCTGGTGCTGGAACGGCTGTCCGACGCGCGGCGCAACGGCCACCCGGTGCTCGCGGTGGTGCGCGGTACCGCCGTCAACCAGGACGGCGCGTCCAACGGCCTGACCGCCCCGAACGGCCCGTCGCAGGAACGCGTGATCCGCGCGGCACTCGCGTCCGCCGGTCTGTCCACTTCGGACGTCGACGTCGTCGAGGCACACGGCACCGGCACACGGCTCGGCGACCCGATCGAGGCTCACGCGCTGCTGGCCACCTACGGCCAGGACCGGGCCGAACCGCTGCTGCTCGGGTCGGTCAAGTCGAACCTCGGCCACACGCAGGCCGCCGCCGGACTCGCGGGCGTGATCAAGATGGTCATGGCGATGCGGCACGGAGTACTGCCGAAGACGCTGCACGTCGACGCGCCGTCGGAGCACGTCGACTGGTCCGCCGGGTCGATCGAACTGCTGACCGAGCCGCGCGAGTGGCCCGCAGACCGTCCGCGCCGGGCCGGTGTGTCGGCCTTCGGCGTGAGCGGCACGAACGCCCATGTGATCATCGAGGGCGAACCCGCCGAGGAGCCGGGCGCGGACGATGCCCTGGTTCCCCTGGTGCTGTCGGCGAAGAGCGACGAGTCACTGCGGGAGCAGGCCGAGCGTCTGCGCGAGAAGCTGGCCGACCCGCGGATCTCACTGCCCGGCGTCGCCCGCACCCTGGTCGACGCACGGGCGCGGTTCGACCACCGCGCGGTGGTCGTGGGACACCGGCACGAGCTTCTCGACGGACTCGCGGTGCTCGCGGCCGGTGAACCCGGTGCCACCAAGGGTGTGGCGCCCCGCGGCGGACGGCCGGTGGCGTTCCTGTTCCCCGGTCAGGGCTCGCAGTGGGTCGGCATGGCCGAGGAGCTCGCCGAGGCCTCACCGGTGTTCGCCAAACGGTTGCAGGAATGCGCGGAAGCGCTTGCGCCGTACGTGGAGCTGGACCTGCGCGAGACCGAACGGGTCGATGTCGTCCAGCCCGCGCTGTGGGCCGTGATGGTGTCGCTGGCCGAGGTGTGGCGGTCGTTCGGCGTGGAGCCGGACGTGGTCGTCGGGCACTCGCAGGGTGAGATCGCCGCGGCCGTCGTCGCCGGAGTGCTGTCCCTCGAGGACGGCGCGAAGGTCGTCGCGTTGCGCAGCCAGGCGATCGCCCGCTCGCTCGCGGGCAAGGGCGGCATGGTCTCCGTGCAGCTGCCGCTCGACGAGGTGCGCGGCCTGATCGACGAGCGGTTGTCGATCGCCGCGGTCAACGGGCCGTCCGCGGTCGTGGTGTCGGGTGACGTCGACGCGCTGGACGAGCTGCTGGCGTCGTGCGACCGGGCCCGCAGGGTGCCGGTGGACTACGCCTCGCACTCGTCGCACGTCGAGCTCGTCGAGCCGGAGCTGTCCGCACTGCTGCGGGTCGCTCCGAAGCCCGGACCGGTGCCGTTCCTCTCCACCGTCACCGGCCGGTACGAGACCGACCTCGACGCCGGGTACTGGTACCGCAACCTGAGGCAGACCGTCCGGCTCGACGCGGCGCTCTCCGCGCTCGACGGGCACGCGTTCATCGAGGTGAGCGCGCATCCCGTGCTGGCGACGGGCATCCAGGACGCGGTGGGCACGCTGCGGCGCGACGACGGCGGCCTGGACCGGATGCTGCGGTCCGCCGGCGAGGCGTTCGTGCACGGCGTCCCGGTGGTGTGGCCACGGCAAGACGCCCCGCTGGCCGACGTGCCGACCTACGCGTTCCAGCGTGAGCGCTTCTGGGTCACGGCGCCGGTGAAGGCCGGCGAGTCCGCGCACCCGTTGCTCAGCGCCGACACCGAGATCCCCGAGATCGGCGGCTTCGTCGCGACCGGCCGGATCTCCCGGCACACCCACCCGTGGCTCGCGGACGAGGCGGTCCTCGCCGCGGCGTTCGCCGAGCTCGCGCTGTGGGCGGGCGGGGGCGGCACGCTCGAAGAGTTCACGATCACCACTCCCGCGCTGCTGCCCGAGGCCGGCTCGACGCACCTGCAGGTCTGGGTCGGCGCGGCGGACGAGCGGGGCCGCCGCCCGGTCGGCGTGCACACCCGCGGCGACGACGAGTGGACGCGCAACGCGTCCGGCGTGCTCGTCCCGGACGTGGCACCCGCGACCACCTCCAGCGACGGAACCGAGCTCACCCTGCCCGACGAGCACGACCCGACGGGCTTCCTCATCCACCCCGTGTTGCTGGCGGAGGCGGTCGGGGGCGTCGCGGGAACGTGGCGCGGGCTGCGGCTGCACGCGCCGGGCACGTCGAGCGTCCGGATCCGCTCGGCCGTCGGTCTGGAGATCACCGACCTCGACGGACGGCCGGTGCTGTCGGCCGACTCCGTGGTGCTGCGCGAACGATCCGCCGTGACGGACTCGCTGTTCGGCATCGACTGGGTTCCGGCCGAGGCCACCGCGCCGCCGTCGTGCTCGGTCATCGGACCGGACCACTTCGGCCTGGAGGAAGCGTTGCGTGCCCAGGGGGTCGTCCTCTCGGACGACGCCGAGGTCGCTGTGGTGGCGTGCGGTGGTCCCGGCAACGACCTCGTCCCGGACGCGCACGACGCGGTCCACCAGACCCTCGCGTTGATGCGGGACTGGCTGGCGACGCGTGAGGGCCGCCTGGTCCTCGTGACGCGCGGGGCCGTGGCCACCGGCCCGGGCGAGGACGTGCCGGACCTCGCCCACGCCCCGATCTGGGGCCTGGTCAGGTCGGCGCAGTCCGAGCACCCCGGCCGCTTCACGATCGTCGACGCCGACGACGTGGACGCGCTCGCCCAGGCACTCGGCAGCGACGAACCGCAGGTCGCCGTGCGCGACGGCAAGCTGCTGGTGCCCAGGCTGGCTCCTGTTGCCGCGCACCGGATCGAACCGGGAGCGTTCGACGGCACCGTGCTCGTCACCGGCGCCACGGGCACGCTCGGCGCTCTCGTGACGCGGCACCTCGTCACCGAGCACGGCGCCCGTGACCTCCTGCTGCTCAGCCGAAGTGGTGCGGCGGAGGGACTTGCGGCCGAGCTCACGGACCTGGGAGCCCGCGTCGCCTTCGGCGCGTGCGACGTGACCGACCGGACGTCGCTGGAGAAGGCCTTGCTGGGCCACCGGCTGAGTGCGGTGGTGCACGTGGCGGGCACCGTCGACGACGGTGTGCTCGACTCGCTGACGTCCGAGCAGGTCGAGCGGGTCCTGCGCCCGAAGGTCGACGCTGCCGTGCACCTGCACGAGCTGGCGGGCGACGTGAAGGCGTTCGTGCTGTTCTCCTCGGCCGCCGGCGTGTTCGGTGGCCCCGGGCAGGCCAACTACGCCGCGGCCAACACGTTCCTCGACGCACTCGCCCAGCACCGGCACGCGAGGGGACTGCCCGCGACGTCGCTCGCCTGGGGCCTGTGGGAGGAACGCAGCGAGCTCACCGGCGTGCTGGACGACGCCGACGTCGCCCGGCTCGCCCGGCGCGGCACGGTCGCACTGTCCACACAGGAGGGACTCGCGCTGTTCGACGCGGCACTGGGCTCCGGCCGCGCCGCGGTCGTCCCGGTGCGCCTCGACCGGGCCGCCGTGCGGGAGCAGGGCACCGTTCCGTCGATCCTGCGCGGCCTGGTGCGTGCGACGAAGACCCGCCGCACGGCGGACAACTCGCTGTCCCACCGGCTCGGCACGCTGACCGGGCAGGAACAGCTGCGCGAACTGGTCGGGCTGGTGCGGGCGAACGCCGCCGCGGTGCTCGGGCACGCCGACGCGACCGGGGTGGCGACCGACAGGGCGTTCCGCGAACTGGGCTTCGACTCGCTGACCGCGGTCGAGCTGCGCAACCGGCTGCAGACCGTCGCGGGCGTCCCTTTGCCCGCGACCATCGTGTTCGACCACCCGACCGCCGCGGCGCTCGGTGCCGAACTGCGGACCAGGATGCTCGGCGAGACCGTGCGCGCCGAGGACACGCGATCGGTCGCCACGACCGGGGACCCGATCGCCATCGTCGCCATGAACTGCCGGTATCCCGGCGGCATCAGCTCGCCCGACGACCTGTGGGCGTTGCTGGCCGAGGGCGGCGACGCGATCTCGGAGTTCCCCGGCGACCGCGGCTGGGACGTCGGCGCGCTCTACGACCCCGACCCCGAACGGTCCGGCACGAGCTACGTGCGGCACGGCGGGTTCCTGCGCGACGCGGGCCACTTCGACCCGGCGTTCTTCGGCATCAGCCCGCGCGAGGCGGCCGTCATGGACCCGCAGCAGAGGTTGCTGCTGGAGACGTCGTGGGAGGCCTTCGAACGCGGCGGCATCGACCCGCGCACGCTCAAGGGCAGCCGGACCGGCGTGTTCACCGGCATCAGCGGCCAGGACTACGCGACGCTCGCCGTGCACGTCGCCCCCGGTGACGAGGGCTACCTCGCCACCAGCACCGGGGCGAGCGTGATCTCCGGCCGCGTGTCCTACGCGTTCGGGCTGGAGGGCCCGGCCGTCACGGTCGACACCGCCTGTTCGTCCTCGCTCGTCGCGCTGCACCTGGCGAGCCAGGCGCTGCGCAACGGAGAGTGCGACCTCGCGCTGGCCAGTGGCGTCACGGTGATGGCGACGCCGTCGGTGTTCGTGGCGTTCAGCCGGCAGCGCGGACTCGCCGAGGACGGCCGGAGCAAGGCGTTCGCCGCTTCGGCCGACGGGTTCGGCATGGCCGAGGGCGTCGGTGTGCTGGTGCTGGAACGGCTCTCCGACGCCCGCCGCAACGGCCATTGGGTCCTCGCGCTGGTGAAGGGCTCGGCGGTCAACCAGGACGGCGCGTCCAACGGGCTCACCGCCCCCAACGGGCCGGCGCAGCAGAAGGTGATCCGGCAGGCGCTGCAGAGCGCGGGTCTGTCCACTTCGGACGTCGACGCGGTCGAGGCGCACGGCACCGGCACGAAGCTGGGTGATCCGATCGAGGCCCAGGCGATCATCGCGACGTACGGCCAGGACCGCGACCAGCCGCTGTGGCTGGGCTCGGTCAAGTCCAACATCGGGCACACGCTCGCCGCGGCCGGCGTCGCGGGCGTCATGAAGATGGTGCTCGCGATGCGGCACGGCGTGCTGCCGAAGACGTTGCACGTCGACGAGCCCTCCCCGCACGTCGACTGGAGCGAGGGCGCCGTCGAGCTGGCGACCGACGCCGTCTCGTGGCCGCGGACCGGCCGTCCGCGACGTGCGGGCGTGTCCTCTTTCGGCATCAGCGGGACGAACGCCCACGTGATCCTCGAAGGCGTCGAACCGGAGGCTCGACCGTCCACACCGGACTCCGGACCGGTCGCGTGGGTGCTGTCCGGGCACACCGAGGAGGCGCTGCGGGCCCAGGCGGCCCGGTTGCGCGAGGTGGACGCCGGTGTCGCCGACGTCGCTCTCTCGCTGGTGAGCACGCGTGCCGCGCTCACCCACCGCGCCGTGGTCGTGGGCGACCGGGACGGGCTCCGCGCCGGTCTCGCCTCGCTCGCGGAGGGCAAGCGGGCCGTGAACACCGCGCTGGGCAGGCAGTCCGACGCCCCGCTGGCGTTCCTGTTCACCGGTCAGGGCGCGCAACGGGCGGGCATGGGCCAGGAGCTGCACGCGCGGTTCCCCGTGTTCGCGGCGGCGTTCGACGAGGTGTGGTCGCGGTTCTCCGTCGACCACCTGGACGTGGACGACACCGGGCACGCCCAGCCCGCGATCTTCGCGCTGGAAGTGGCCCTGCACCGGCTGCTGGAGTCGTTCGGGGTCCGGCCGGACCACCTGGCCGGGCACTCGATCGGTGAGATCGCCGCGGCGCACGTCGCCGGGGTGCTCTCGCTGGACGACGCCTGCACGCTGGTGGGGGAGCGGGCCCGGCTGATGCAGGCGCTGCCCCGCGGTGGTGCGATGGTGTCGCTGGTCGCCGCGGAGGACGAGGTGCTCCCGCTGCTGACCGGGCACGTGTCGATCGCCGCGGTGAACGGGCCGCGGTCCGTCGTGATCGCCGGTGCCGAGGACGAGGTCCTGGCCGTCGCGGGTCACTTCGAGAAGACCAAGCGGCTCAAGGTGTCCCACGCGTTCCACTCGCCGTTGATGGAACCGGTGCTGGACGAGTTTCGCGAGGTCGTCCGCGGCCTCACGTTCTCCGCGCCGCGGATCCCCCTGGCGGCGTCGGGTGACGTGACCGATCCCGAGTACTGGGTGCGGCACGTGCGGGATGCGGTCCGGTTCGCGGACAACGTCGCGTCCCTGGGCGACTGCACGTTCGTCGAGATCGGCCCGGACGGCATCCTGTCGGCGATGGTCGACGGGGCGATCCCGACGCTGCGCCGGAACCGTTCCGAGGTCGAGGCGTTGCTGCTGGCGCTGGGCCGGGTGCACGTGGCGGGAACCGAGGTGGCGTGGTCCGAGGTGTACCCCGGGGCCCAGGTCGTCGACCTGCCGACCTACGCGTTCCAGCGGGCCCGCTACTGGCTCGACGCCCCGGAGTCCCGTGCCGAGGAGCGCGTGCGGTCCGACTGGCGCTACCGGGTGGACTGGACGCCGGTCGTCACGGGCTCGGCGGCACGGACCGATCGGTGGCTCGTCGACCCGTCGCTCGCGGGTGTCGTCGGCGGAACTCCGCTGGACCTGGGCGGAGATCGCGCGACCGTCGCCGAACGGCTGCGCGCGGCCGGACCCGCAGACGGCGTGCTCGTCGCGGCGGAGTCGGTCGAGCAGACCCTGGCCGTGGTGCAGGGCTTCGCGGACAGCGGGGTCGAGTCGAAGCTCTGGGTCGCCACCAGGGGTGCCGTCTCAGTGTCCGAAGAGGACGTTCTCGGCGACCCCGACGCGGCACGGGTGTGGGGCCTCGGCATCGTCGCCGGGCTCGAACTGCCCGCACGCTGGGGCGGCCTGGTCGACCTGCCCGCCGACGTCGATCCCGGCGTGCTGCGGCGGGTGCTGGCCGGCAGCGAGGACCAGGTGGCGATCCGTGCCACGGGTGTCCACGCCCGCCGCCTGCACCGCGCGCCGCTCGCCGCCGCCGGTGACTGGAAGGCCCGCGGCACGGTCCTGATCACCGGCGGCACCGGTGCGCTGGCCGGCCACGTGGCGCGGTGGCTCGCCCGGTCGGGCGCGGAACACCTGGTGCTGCTCAGCCGCAGGGGCGCCGACGCGCCGGGAGCCGCCGAGCTGCGGGACGAGCTCGGTGTCCGCGTCACGTTCGCGGCCTGCGACGTGACCGACCTCGACGCCCTGCGGAACCTCGTGGACGAGGTCGGCCCGGTGCACGCGGTCGTGCACACGGCGGGCGTCGGCGACCGCGCGTCGCTGGCCGAGACGACACCGGAGGAGTTCGCGGAGGTCATGCGCGCCAAGGTGATCGGCGCGCGCAACCTCGACGAGGTGTTCGGCGAGCTGGACGCGTTCGTGCTGTTCTCCTCGGCCGCGGCCGTGTGGGGCGGTGGCAACCAGAGCGCGTACGCGGCGGCGAACGCCTACCTCGACGCCCTGGCCGTCCACCGGCGACAGCGCGGCCTGACGGCCACGTCGGTCGCGTGGGGCCTCTGGGCGGGTGGCGGTATGGGTGACGGTGCCGACCAGCAGCAGCTGCACAAGCGCGGCATGCGTGCGATGGCGCCAGAACTCGCGATGTCCGCGCTCCGAGATGCGTTGGCCGCCGGCGAGACCTCGGTCGTCGTCGGTGACATGGAGTGGGAACGGTTCGTGCCGAGCTTCACCGTGGCACGGCCCAGCCCGTTGCTGTCGGAGCTCGTCGCGCAGGTGGCCGAGGAGCCCGTCACGACGAGTGGCGCGCCGTTGCGGGACCTGGTCCTGGCGGCGGGCCCGGACGACCGGGAACGCGTGCTGGTGGACGAGGTCCGGGCGACCGCGGCCGCCGTGCTCGGCTACTCCTCACCGGCCGAGGTCGACGTCTCGCGTGGCCTGCTGGACCTCGGGTTCGACTCGCTGACCGCGGTGGAGCTGCGCAACCAGCTCGCCGCCGCCACGGGCCTGAAGCTGGCCGCCACCCTGGTGTTCGACCACCCGTCGGTGACGGCGATCGCCCGGTTCCTGTCGGGTGAGCTGGCCGGCGGCGAGGTGTCGGTGCTGGACGAGCTGGACCGGCTCGAGTCGCTGCTCGCGGTCGCGTCGGTGAACGGCTCCGCCCACGAGGTCGAGACGCGGCTGACCAGGCTGCTCGCGACCTGGAGGGGAGCGCGCGGGCTGGACGAGGTCGACCTCGGCTCCGCGTCGGTGGACGAGGTGCTGGAGTTCATCGACGAGCTCGGGCTCTCCTGACCGCACAAAGGAACGGCCCGCCGGGGACTTCCCGGCGGGCCGTTCGCGTGAGGTGCCTACCTGCCGAACGCGAGGAGCACGAAACCCTTGTCGTTCGGGTAGTACGGCCGGTATCCGGAGTGGACGTACACCATGCCGTCGACCACCACGGCACCACCGGCGCCGGAAAGACCGCTGCCGCGCCCGGTGATCCCGTTGACGCCCTGGAAGTCCCGGACCGTGTCGTACTCCCACAGCACCCGCCCGTCCCGCGAGGCGTACGCGCGCATCTTGCCGTCGCTGCTGCCTTCGTAGACGACACCGGGGGTGGTGGTCACCGCAGGAAGGTTGGCCATGACGCACTTGTCGGGGTGCTCGGCCGCCCCGCCCCAGCTGCATCCGTCGGCGGGGTTGGGCGTCTTCCACAGCAACGCGCCGGTGGCCGGGTCGAGTGCGTGCAGCGCACCGGGTCCGGCCTGGTTCGTGGCGACGTAGAGCCGTTCGCCGTCGTAGCTGCCGCCCCACAGGATGCCGCCCAGGCCGAGGTCGTTCGGCCGCGGCACGGAGAGCTGCCGCTGCCAGACGATCTCACCGGAGCGGGCGTCGAGGACGTGGTAGATGCCGCTCTTCTGGCCGACACCGACGAGCGTGCGGCCGTTGACCGTGAAGATGTTCGGCATCGCGCCGAGGTCCCAGTCGAGCGCCGTGCCGTTCTCCATGCCGGGGCAGAAACCGGGAGGCGCGGTCGGGTCCACGCAGATCACGCGCCACGTGTCCGGGTGGGTCATCTGGCGCTTCCAGCGGACCTGGCCCGTGAAGACGTCGAGCGCCACCAACGAGTCCGTGTCACCCTCGGTGCCGGTGTAGTTCTGACCGGTGCCGACGAACACCGTGCGGGTGGCCGGATCGATCGTCGGCGAGCTCCACACGCCGCCGCCCGACGGCTCGTACCGGGTGGCGCCGCTCGGCCACGTGCCGACGGCCTTCGGTTCCGGCACCGTGTAGTAGCGCCACAGCACCTGGCCGGTGGCCGCGTCGATCGAGTCGAGGTGGCCGCGGAACGTGCAGCACGCGTACTCCGCGCCGCCCACGTTGTCGCCGCTGGACGTGCCCACGAGCAGCCGGCCGGCGAACGGGATGGGGGAGCTGGTGATCAGCGCCGACGGGTGCTCGTCGAGACGCGTCGACCAGAGGAGCCGGCCGGTGCGCTGGTCGAGCGCGTAGAGGTAACCGCGGTAGTCGCCGAAGTAGACGCGGCCGTCGGCCAGCGCGGGACTGTTGCGCACCACGGCCGTGCCGACACCCGGCGCGACGGTGTTGAGCTCGAAGGTCCACTTGGTGGCACCGGTCTTGGCGTCCAGCGCGTAGAACTTGCCTTCGGGGCCGCCGAAGTACATGGTCCCGCCGGCGATCGCGGGCTGGCTGTGGGCCGTGAACACCGGGACCTTCGGGAACGCGAAGGCCCACTTGAGCTTCAGGTCCCCGACGTTGCGCGGGGTGATCTTCCACTCCGCCGCGTTGTGCCTGCTGCCGGAGAGGTCCTTCTGCCAGGACGTCCAGGAGGCGCCCCCGGCCGACGCGGCGGACCCGGGCAGGGCCACCGAGGCGACCAGCAACGCGGTGAGAATCGCGGTGACGCGGGTTATTCGTTTCGAGAACATGTGCACAGACGCTGACACCCGCTTCGCGGTAGTTCCACCGTCAAAACCCCTTCTCCCGCCCGGCGGTACCCCTATTGCTTCCGGGGCCCGGCAGGGGTCGGCGGAAAAGGACCCCTGAAACAGCCGCGGAGGCATTCGAGCGCGGAATTTCTCGGGCACAGTTGCGATCGCCGTCGTTGTCGCCATCACGTTGGGGGATGTCCATGACAAACACAAGCACAAGACGCAGACCACTGCTGGTGGTCCTGCTGACAGCCGTGCTCGCACTGGTGGCCGGCGTCCTCACCGGCGCACCGGCTGCGGGCGCCGCCGCACCGGTCCAGCTGTCGTTCCCGGCGCCGACCGGCCCGCACACCGTCGGTGTCGTCAAGGCGCACCTGGTCGACAAGGGGCGCAACGACCCCTGGAAGCCCGAGCGCAAGCGCGAACTGATGACCAGCATCTACTTCCCCGCGCAGAGCACCTCCGGGCTGCAGCTGGCGCCGTGGATGTCGCCCGGCGCGCTGCAGACCTTCGAGCAGCTGATGGCCGACCCCCGGTACCTCGCGATCCCGTCCGGATCGGTGAACTGGGCGGGCGCCAAGTCGCACTCGTGGAACAACGCGCGGATCAAGACCTCGCAGAAGTGGCCGATCGTGCTGTTCTCCGCCGCACAGGGCGCCTCGCGCGAGCTGAGCACCGTGCTGCTGGAGGAACTGGCGAGCCGCGGCAACATCGTGATCGCCATCGACCACACCTACGAGCAGTTCGCCGTCGAGTTCCCCGGCGGCCGCGTCGAGCAGGGCCTGCCGCTCGACCGCACGCCGGAGACGCAGAAGAAGTCGATCGACTCCCGTGTCGCCGACACGAAGTTCGTGGTGGACAGCATCATCGCCGCGAAGAACGGCACGTCGTCCGACATCGTGCTGCCGCCCGCCGTCGCGGCGAGCCTGAACACGAACAAGATCGGCATGTTCGGTCACGTGCACGGCGGCTACACCACCGCCGAGTCGATGTTCCAGGACAACAGGATCATCGCGGGCCTCAACCTCGACGGCGCGATGGCCTACGGGCAGGCCCCGTACCTGCCGGGAGCCGCAGCGCAGAAGGGTCTCGGCACCAGGCCGTTGCTGCTCATGGGTGCTCGCATCTACGGAGCGAACGGTCAGCTCGTCGACCACAACCACGTCAACGCGAGCGACCAGTCGTGGACCGACTTCTGGACCAACCACCAGGGGTGGAAGCGCGACCTCACGCTCGACAAGTCGGCCCTCGACAGCTACACGGACTTCACCGTGTTCCTGCCGCAGATCGCCGCGAAGGTCACCATTCCCCCCGGCATGGTCGAGATCTTCATCGGCAGCGTCGACCCAACTCGTTCCATCATCGCGCAGAAGGCGTACGTGAACGCGTTCTTCGGCCTGTACCTGCGTGGCGTGCCGACCTCCCTTTTCGACGGGGCGTCCGCGCTGTACCCCGAGATCAAGTTCGTTTCCTGACCTATTCACAAGATATCGACAGGGGAGTTTCGTGAGCCCGTCCATCGTCAACAACCAGAGCTCGGGTCAGGTCGACCTCGAGGTCGACTGCGCCATCCCCGGTGAGTTCAGCCAGGAGAGCGTCAACTACATCACCGTCACCGCTCCGGCGCAGGCGCGCGCGGGCGAGCCGGTGGAGCTGGCGGTCACCCTGAAGAGCCGTGCCGCGACGCCCCGGGAGCTCGCGAAGAACGAGGTGACGGCCGAGCTGCAGCTGGAGGTCCGCGGCCCGTCCACCACCACGCTGACCGTCACCGGTCTCACCAACCCCGAGCTCATCCCGCAGGGCGAGGTCGTCTTCCTCGACCTCGGCACCGTCTCGTTCACGCCCGACGCCGCCGGTGTCTACGAGTTCGTGCCCGGTGACCACACCGTCGTCACGTCCGACCACCCGGTGCTGTGCAAGGTGACGGCCGGGTCGGGCGTCGCCGCCACGACCGAAGTCAGCGCATGACCGCGATCAAGGTCCTGCCCGACGACTCCCGGTACCCCGACCTCGTCCGCGGCTGGAACGCCCGGTTCGTCGGCAAGCCGGACCACGTCCGCGTCGTGACGTCCACGAAGGACGTCGTGGAGTCCGTGGGCGAGGCGGTCAAGGCCGGCAAGCACGTCGCCGTGCGCAGCGGCGGCCACAGCTTCGAGGACTTCGTCGCGAACTCCTCGGTGGGCGTCGTCATCGACATGTCGCTGATGACGGACATCTACCACGACGAGGTGATGGGCGCGATCGCCGTCGAGGCGGGCACGCTGCTCGGCACCGTCAACCGGGGGCTGTTCAAGCGCTGGGGCGTGGCCCTGCCCGCCGGCACGTGCCCGTCCGTCGGCATCGGCGGGCACATCGCGGGTGGCGGCTGGGGCCCGCTGGCACGCCTCTTCGGCTCGGTCGTCGACCACCTGCACGCCGTCGAGGTCGTGGTGGTGGACTCCTCGGGCGAGGCGAAGGCCGTCGTCGCGACCCGTGACCCGGAAGACCCGAACCGCGACCTGTGGTGGGGGCTGACCGGTGCCGGTGGCGGCAACTTCGGTGTCGTCACGCGGTACTGGTTCCGTTCGCCGGACGCGACCGGGGACGACCCGGCCCAGCTGTTGCCGCGGCCTCCCGCGAAGATGCTCGTGGCGACGCTGATCTGGCCGTGGCCGTTGATGGACGAGGCGAAGTTCACCACGTTCGTCCGCAACCACAACGTGTGGCACGAGAACAACAGCCACGCGGACTCGCCGTACGCCGGGATGTACAGCGTGATCGGTGCGACGCCGAGGGAAAACGGCGGCGTCATCATCATGAGCATCCAGATCGACGCCACCAAGGGCGACGCGGAGTCGTTGCTGCGGGCCTACGTCGCCGAGCTGATCGACGGTGTCGGGGTCGAGCCGGTCGTGGTCGAGCAGCGCGAGCTGCCGTGGCTCAACACCACGACGTGGCCGGGCGTCACCGACCGCGCCGACCACACGATGCGCGCCAAGTTCAAGACGGCGTACCTGCGCAAGCGGTTGTCGGACGCGCAGATCGGCGCGATCTACCAGCACCTCACGATGCCGGACTACGCCAACATGACCGCGGGCGTCATGCTCGCGAGCTACGGCGGCGCGGTGAACCTCGTCGACTCCGGCGCGACCGCGATGCCGCAGCGCGACTCGATCATGCGGCTGATCTTCGCGACGGAGTGGAAGGAGCAGCAGGAGGACGACAAGCACCTCACCTGGCTGCAGGAGTTCTACGCCGACGTGTGGCGCGAGAGCGGGGGCGTCCCGGTGCCCGGCGAGGTGGCGGACGGCTGCCACATCAACTACGCCGACGCGGACGTGGCCGACCCGGCCCTCAACCTGTCCGGAGTGGACTGGCACACCTTGTACTTCAAGGAGAACTACGCCCGTCTGCAGGAGGTCAAGCGTCGCTGGGACCCGCTCGACACGTTCCGGCACTCCCTGTCGGTGCGGCTGCCGTGAGCCGGGTGAGCAAGGCCGCGACCTGGGGCCTGCTCGCCGTCTGGGCGGCGCACGAGACCGAAGAGGTCCTGACGATGGCCCGCTGGCTGCGGGACAACGTCCCTCTCCTCCGGCAACGCTTCCCCCGCGTGCCGGAACGGGTCTGGGCCCGCCTGTCCGAGGACGTGTCCCCGGCGCAGGTGCGCACCGCGATCGGTGTGATGGGTCTCGTGATGGCCGCGGCGTCGGCCGCCGGTGCGCGCACCGGCGGCCGTTCGCCGTTCTACCAGGCGGCTCTGGCGGGCTACGGCTGGCACGGGGTCGTGCACCTGGTGCAGTCCGCGGGGCTGGGCCGGTACACCCCGGGCGTGGCGACGAGCCCGGTGATCGTGGTGCCGTTCGCGTGGTGGGCGTGGCGTGAGCTGCGCCGGTCGGGCGTCTCGCCGCGGCTCGGCCGGGCCAGTCTCCTCGCGGGCCTGCTGTTCCCCGCGAGCCTCGCCGGTGCGCACGTCGTGGCGCGAGCGGCGCTGAAGGCCGTGGGCGCCGGACCGGAACGGGATGCCGGATGAGCGACGCCGACCTGTGGGTCCGCCGGTACCACCCGGCGCCGGAGGCCGCGGTCCGGCTCGTGTGCCTGCCGCACGCGGGCGGGTCCGCGTCCTTCTACTTCCCGTTCTCCGCGGCGCTCAGCCCGTCCGTCGAGGTGCTGTCCATCCAGTACCCCGGCAGGCAGGACCGCCGCGGGGAACCGTTGGCGGGCAGCATTTCAGAGCTCGCGGACGGTGTGACCGAGGCGCTCGCGGGCTGGACGGACAAGCCGCTGGCGTTGTTCGGGCACAGCATGGGCGCGTTGGTCGGCTACGAGGTGGCGCGCAGAATCCCTGGCGTCACAGAGCTTTTCGTCTCGGGCCGGCGCGCACCGCACCTCCAGCGCGACGAGTCCGTGCACACCCGCACGGACGACGGGGTCGTCGAGGAGCTGAAGTCGCTCAGCGGCACCGGGCAGCAGGTCTTCGGCGACGAGGAGCTGCTGCGCATGGTGCTGCCCGCGATCCGCGGCGACTACCGCGCGGTGGAGACCTACCGGCACGTGCCGGGGCCGCCCCTGGACGTACCGATCCACGCGCTGACGGGCGACAGCGACCCTCGCGTCGAGGTGTCCGAAGTGGAGGAGTGGGAGCGGCACACGTCACGGTCGTTCGCGCTGAAGACTTTCTCCGGTGGGCACTTCTACCTCGCCGGGCACCTGCGCACGATCGTCGGTCTGGTGACGGACGTCCTCGGCGCCTGACCCGTCACGCCGTGGACTCCCGCACCACCAGCCGGCACGGCGGTCAGCGCTCGACAAGTCCGCGTGCTGATGACACACGCCGGCCGTTTCCGGTGCCGGGCTGACGGACGCGAGGATCTTCAGATGTGACAGGTGGCCCCGGTGTGGACACCGGGGCCACCTTCCGGTCAGGCACCCGCCGGTGTGCCGGACCAGGCTTCCTGCGGCGTCAACGGCCGCATCGTGACGGTGTACTCGTAGGTGGAGTCGGGACGGACCTGATTGCGTTGCCGCACCGGGTTCGGCGTGTCACCGACTCCGGTCACGGCGTGGTCGGCGTGCAGCGTGAAGTAGCCCTTGTTGCGCTGCAACATGAAGGGGTACGCCGCGCGTTCCAGGTCGTCGTACTGCGTGACGCTGACGTCCTTCACGCCCGAGACCAGCAGGCCGGACGTGCGGCCGTCGGTGAGCAACGCCCACCGGGTGTCGGTGTGGTTGCCGTGGTCCTGCGGCCGGTGGTACTCGACGTACTGGTCCGCGACGGAACTGGAGTGCACCCCGATCGGTGTGCCGTCCTTGCGGTCGACGTAACTCTCGGCCTTCCGCCCGTACCAGGAGAACGTGGAGTAGCGGTCCGGCACGGACAGCTGGACGCCGATGCGGGGCAGGTACGGCAGCGTCCGCACCGACCCCTGCGGCGTGACCCGGTGGCCGAGCCGCAGCACCCCGGCGGAGTCGATCGCGTAGACCATCGTCTGGTCGAACCAGGCCCCTGTCACGCCGGGCGCGGCGACCCTGCTGTCCACGACGATCCGCGTGGTCTTCACACCGTCCCGCTCGACCCGCACCCCGGTCACGCTGGTCTCCAGACGGTCGAGGCCGGCCTTGCGCCAGTCCTCGCCCTCCGCGCGGCCCCACGTGTAGGTCTCGTTGCTGATCGGCGCGCGCCAGGCGTCGAGCTTCGGGCCGCTGGTGAGCAGTTCCCTGCCCTGCGACCTGATGGACGTCAGCGAGCCGGACTTCTTGTCGACGGTGTAGGTGGTGCCGGCCGCGGTCGCGGTGACCTTGGAAGCGTCCTCCTTGGTGAACACGACGGCCCAGTCCTGCGGCGCCTTGTCCAGGCCCGGGATCTTGCCGCCACCCAGCGAGAACTGGTCGTGGGCGAGCACGTGGCCGTTCGAGGTGACCGTCTCGACGGTCAGGAACCTCTCCCGGTCGGTGTCGTTCGCCGGTACCGGCACCGGGATCGGCGAGGTCGAGGCGGCGGCGACCCGCAACGGTTGCCGTCCACTCTTGACCGTCTTCGACCCCTCGGTGACGCGCCACTTCAACGTGAGGTCGTCGGTGCCGGTGAACTGTCGTTCGTTGGTCACCGTCAGCACGCCGCCCGAGTAGGCGAACCGGATCGGCTGGTGCGCCCAGGCCATCTGCGTCGTCTCGGGTTGCGGCTTGCGGTCCGTGCCGATCAGTCCGTCCACACCGGACAGCGTCGACCCGTACGCGAAGTGCGTGCCGCGTTCCCGCACGCTGTCGAAGTCCAGTGCCAGCACGGCCCCGCCGGCCGGAGCGGCGGACGTGCCGAGCTCCGCGGGGGTCAGCGCCCGGTCGTAGACGCGCACGTCGTCGACGTCACCGCGGGACAGCCGGCCGACGTTCGACGGGTCGTTCCACGACATCTCGAAGTCACGGCCGATGTTCACGTCCGCCGCGGAGTAGTCGATCGCGCCGGTGAACGGCAGGGTGCCGACCTCGGCGCCGTCGATGTACAGCCGCAGCGCCGTCCCGTCGTACGTGCCGCTGACCCGGTGCCACTTGCCGTAGAAGTCGGCGGGCACCTTCGCCTGCACGGCCCGCCACGTTCCACTGTGGACGAAGAACTCCAGCGTCGTCTCGTTCTTCATCTTGAGGGTCCACTGGTGGTCGCCCTTGGCGATGATCGGGAACTGGCCGGTCCACGCACCGGGCCGCACCCACGCGTCGAGCGTCAGCGCGGTGCCGGTGATGTCGAGCCCGCGGTCGCGGTAGACCTCGACGAAGTCGTCGAGGCCCGAGAGCGACAGGGCCTTGCCCCGGTGGCCGTCGACGAGCTTCGGTGCGCCCGACAGCAGTGCGGTGATGTCGTTGCCGGACGTGTCCGGCGTGGTGCGGGTCTTCTGCCTGATGTTCTGCTCGGCCCAGTCCCAGATGAAGCCGCCCTGCGTCTGGGGGTTGGCGCGGATGACGTCCCAGAACTCGCGGAAGTTGCCGAGGCTGTTGCCCATCGCGTGCGCGTACTCACCGAAGATCAACGGTTTGGTCGTGCTCTTCGCCTGCTCGGCGAACCTCTCCGGCGAGGGGTAGCGCGGCCCCCACACGTCGGCGAACGGCGCGTCCCCGTCGGGGTTGTTGGACTGGTGGTAGATCGGCCGGCCGGGGTCGTTGGCCTTGAGCCACCGCGCCATCTCGTGGTGGTGCGCACCGAGTCCTGCTTCGTTGCCGGTGTCCCACATGAAGACGCTGGGGTGGTTCTTGTCGCGCTCGACCATGCCGATCAGCCGGTCGAGGAACGTGTCGCGCCACTCCGGCTGGTTCGCCTGGCACCACCGTGCGCAGTTCTCGTGGTTGTGGGTCTCGATGTCGACCTCGTCGTCGATCCAGATGCCGTGCCGGTCGGCCAGGTCGTAGAAGTACGGGTCGCTCGGGTAGTGCGAGGTGCGCACGGCGTTGACGTTGAGCTGCTCCATCAACGCGACGTCGCGTTCCTGCGCGGCCCGTGGCACGTGCCGGCCGTGGTCCGGGTCGGTCTCCGCGCGGTTGACGCCCTTGAACAGCACGCGCTTGCCGTTGACCAGCAGCGTCCGGTCGCGGATCTCGATCTCGCGGAAACCGGTGGTGTCACTGGTGATGTGCGTGACCTCGCCGTCGGGCGAGGTGAGTGTCAGCACGACGGTGTAGACGTTCGGTGTCTCGTCGGTCCACTTGGCCGGGTTGCGCACCGGCAGCGTCAGCCGCGCCGTGCTGCCGGTGACCTCCTGGCTCACCGAACCGACTTCCTTGCCATTGGTGTCGCGCAGGCCGGCGGTGACGCGATGCGGTCCCGTGGTACCACCGGGTTTCTGGCCGAGCTCGACGTCCGCGGTGAGGGTCGCGTCGGTGTAGGTGGCGTCGAGATCGGTCCTGAGGGTGACGTCCTGGATGAACGTGGCGGGCGTCGAGTAGAGCGACACCGAGCGGAAGATGCCCGAGTACCGCCACTGGTCGTAGTCCTCCAGGTAGGAACCGGCGCTCCAGCGGTGCACCTGCACGGCGAGCTTGTTGCGTCCCGGCCGCAGCGCGGAGGAGATGTCGAACTCCGCCGGGGTGTACCCGCCCTGGTCGTAGCCGACGTACTTCCCGTTGACCCACACGAAGTACGCGGACGTGACGCCCTCGAAGCGCAGGAACGTCTCGCGCTTCGTCCAGTCCGCCGGCACCTCGAAGTCGCGGACGTACGCACCCGTCGGGTTGAGGTCGCGGGGGACGCGGGGCGGGTCGTCCGGCTGCACCTCGGTCGCGATGTTGCGGAAGATCGGGTGGTCGAGGCCGTCGGTCTGCCAGGTGTGGGGCACCGTCACGGTGCGCCAGCCGGACGTGTCGTGGTCGTCGGCGTAGAACCGGGCCGGGACCTCGGCGGGCCGGTCCGCCATCGCGATCCGCCACCGGCCGTCCAGCGACCGGACGAACGGGCCGCGTTCCTCACCCCGTGCGGCCGAGGCGATGTCGGCCTGCGGGCGCAGGAACGCGTGGTGCGGCTCCTGTCCCTCGGCGATCCTGCTCGGGTCCTCGAGGTACGTGTGCACGTCGGGAGGGGGATCGACGGCGGCGGCGATCGGCATCGTCGAACCGGCCGTCACCACCATGACTGTCGCAAGAACGATCGCGCGCCGCACGCGGAACCTCCATGTTCGGACAGAAGTGAACACAAGTGAACAGCCGCTGGACGGCGCCGACAAGGGGCCGCGAGTTCAGGGCCGTTCACGGGGCTCTGGTGTTATCGAACAAGTCGACGCTTGCGTTCGATCCTGTTCGACTGCACGCTCCGAGGGCATGGCCAGGACGTTCGTCTCACTGCTGACCGCCGTTGCGCTGCTCGTGCCGACGCCCGCGCAGGCGCAACCGGGGGTCGGCCTCGTCTCCGACACGGTGCTGGACGCCTCGGCGCTGTACTTCGTCTCGTACGACGGGCTGGTGAACAACAACTCGTTCCAGCAGGACGCGATCCTGACCTACCAGGGCCGCCAGTACGCCACCTGGTACACCGCGAACCGCAGTGCCGTGATCGCGCGCAGAACCGTGGGCGGCACGCGTTGGGAGACCGTGGTCCTGCCGCACCAGCTCAGCACCAACGACTCGCACAACGTGATCTCGCTGGGAATCTCCCCGCAGGACAACACGATCCACGTCGCGTTGGACACCCACAACACCCGCCTGTTCTACCTGCGCTCGGAACCCGGACTGGCGATCGGCGCGCAGCCGTGGACCGCCGCGTCGTTCGGCACGGTGCGGCGCACGCTCGGGGACGTCGAGCTCGGCGCGATGACGTACCCGCAGTTCGTCGTCACGCCGGAGGGCAGACTGCAGTTCAGCTACCGCACCGGCGGGTCGGGCAACGGCGTCAACGAGCTGGCCGAGTACACCGGCGGAACGTGGCGCAAGCTGGGTGCCTGGTCGTCCGCGACGGGCTCGTACACCGGGCCGAACGGCGTGGTCTCCACGACCCGCAACATGTACCTGCACGGTCTGACCTATGACCGAAGTGGACGGTTGCACGCCACTTTCACTTGGCGCGAAGGCAATGCGGGTGTGCTGTGCAACGCCGGCGGCCTGACGAACCACGACACCGGCTACGTCTACAGCGACGATCGCGGCCGAACCTGGCGCAACGGCGCGGGGACCGTCGTCGGCACGACCGGCGGTACGCGGGTCGGTGTCGGCTCACCGGGACTGGTCGTCGACCCGCTCGACCCGAACCACGGCCTGATGAACCAGGAGAGCCAGGCGATCGACACCGGCGGACGGCCGCACGCGGTGATCAGCTACGTCCCCGGCCGCTTCACCCAGTGCGTCTCGAACTACGCCGCCCAGCGCGCCCAGTACGGCCGCACGTTCCACGTCTTCCGCCGTGCGGACGGCACCTGGGCCAAGAGGGAGGTCCCGATCCCGCCGAACCACACCCAGCGCACCAGGATCGTCCTCGACCGCGACGACAACGCCTACCTGGTGATGCCGCGCGGCAAGATCGTGGCGGCCACGAGGGCGAGCGGCTGGACGGACTGGACGACCGTGTTCGACCGCCCCTCGCTGCAGGCGTTCGGCGAGGTCAACGTGGACACGTCCCGCGTTGCCTCACAAGGGATCCTGTCGGTGCAGTACCAGCAGACCTCCACCGGCACCACACCGTCGCCGATCCGCGTCGCCGACTTCAGGCTGGGTTCTTGACCGGGCCGGGGAAGAACATGTTGGTGGTGGCCTGGTACCGCGCGTAGTCGGGACGTTTCTGGACGCTGTAGTGCTCGGCGGGCCGCGCGCCGGTGTGCTTGGTCAGCGTGACGTAGAGCGTCCAGGAGGCGAGGAACAGCCCCAGCGCCAGCAGCACCCACACGACCAGCGGCGTGTCTCCGAACCGGGCCACGAGCGACGGCAGCGCGAGCAGGACCAGCGCGTTCCACTGCATCCACTGGAAGAAGTAGTTCGGGTGCCTGCTGTAGCGCCACAGCCCCTCGTCGCACGTGCGCCGCCCGCCACGCGCGGCGAACCGCTGCTTCTGCCTGTCCGCCACCGACTCCAGCACGTAGGACGCGGCCCACAGGACCAGGGCGACCGAGGACCAGACCGAGAGCGCCGGGTGGTCGGCCGCGACGAGGAGGGCGGGAACGGCGAGCACCGACGCGTTCGCGAGCCCCTGCAACCAGATCTCGTACTGGACGGACCACGTCTCGCTGCGGAACCCCTGCCGCTCCCAGCGCCGCCGCTGGTACTGGTACCGGGGCAGCTCGACCTTGGGCGCGCCGGGCTTCCACCAGCCGTGCTTCACCGTGAGCACCAGGCTCCACAGCCCCATCCGCAGGCCCATGGCGACGTAGGCGGCCGCGGTCGCGACCGTCACCACGCCGGGCTCGGCCGTGAACAGGGTGACCAGGCCGATGCCCACCAGCCCCCACGGCCAGGCGACGTCGACGTACGACACGTGCCGCGTGAGGTACCCGGGGATCGCCGCGGCCAGGGTGAACAGGACGACCTGCACCCCGAGGTTCCACCAGGCGGCCCCCGCCGTCGCCGGAGCGAGCAGCAACGCGGCCCCGGCCAGCACGAACGGCAGCATTCCCCAGACCCGCGGCATGCCGCACTCCTCGTCGCCAGGTGAGACATTCTGGCTGTTTGTCTCAGTGAGACACTTTATACATGCTGTCTCACGCCGAGGCCAACGTGAACCTGACCACCGAGCCCGAGGTGGATCCGGTGATCGCCTGCGCGCTCCGGCAGTTCCTCCGCGAGAGCCGCATCGACATGGGCGACCTCGCCACCGAGGCGGGGATCGGCCGGGCGACCCTCTACCGCCGGTACGGCGACCGCGACCGCGTCCTGGGCGAGGTGCTGTGGGCCATCACGCACCGGGCATGGGCACGTCTGTGGCGGGCCAGCCCGCAGCGGGGCATGGCGCGGGTGGTCGCGGTGCTGGACCAGGCGATGCGCGACACCGTCGCCTCACCGGCCCTGCGCGCCCTGCTCGAACGCGACCCTGAGACCGCGTTGCGGGTGCTGACCTCCCAGCAGGGCGTGGTGCAGCACCGGCTCGTGGCCGGCCTGGCCGACCTCATCCGCGCCGAACGCGACGAGGCCACGTCGGAGATCCCGCTGGCCAAGCTGGCCTACGCGGTGGTCCGGCTCGCCGAGTCGTTCTGCTACTCCGACGTCATCACCGGCGCGCCGCCGGACATCGACACCGCGACCGAGATCATCCGGAAGCTGCTCGCCTGACGTCGCGGGCCGATCGTCGGCGTGACACCACCCTCTGTCGGCGGTCCGTCACCTCTTCTGGGGGTTTAGTCGCGTTCGCACTTGATCTGTGACCTCGCAACTTCACCATTGTGCGCATGACCAGGACACCGATCTTCGACGAGCTGTACGCCAAGTACGTGGCAGGCCCACCCGCGCGGGACGAGACGCCCGCGCCGGTCACGGCTCCGGCGACCGAGCCGCTCGCCGCCTCCTACGCGTGGACGCACCAGGCTCCGCAGTGGCCCGCGGAAAACTGACGGTGCGATGAAGCCGATCGCTGCCGTGCGCGCGACGCCGGCATCGTGCGGTCGTCGTCCGGCAAGGCGATCGACACCCTCATGAAGGGCCTCTGACCTCACAGCTCGGTGTTGATGACCGCCTCCACCAGGACCTCGCCGTCGTCGGTGAGGGAGATGCCGTCGGGGGCGACCACGACCAGACCGCGTTCGGCCAGCGAAGCGAACTTCTCCCGCCACGGGCTTTCGTGCAGGGACGTGCCGTAGGTCGCGCGGTGCAGGTCCTCGCGCACCGGTTGCAGCGTCGACAGGGCCATCTTGACCGCTCGTGCTTCCTGCGCGGTCGCGTCGAACCCGGTGGCGGAGCCCAGGGGCACGCGGCCCGCCTCGACGGCCTGGGCGTAGTTCTTCCAGTTCACGTCGGTGATCGCCTCGGAGGTGCGGCAGCTGGAGCTGCCGCCGAGGCCGATCGCGACCTCGGCCTCCTGCTTGTCCTGGTCGACCATGATGGACTTCCACTTCTCGGGGCCGAGGCCGTCGCGGGCGAAGTACATCGTGGGGTGTTCGGTGTAGCCGGCGGCGCGCAGGCCGTCGGTGAGGACCTCGCGCATCCGGTACTGCTCCTGCAAAGTGGGCCAGAAGTGGCCGTCGCGCACGAGCTTCTCGCGGTACTGCGGCAGCTGCCACGGCGCGGGCTGCTCGCCGGCGACACCGGTCCTGGTCTCGGCGTAGGACTTGAGGTGCAGCTTGGTGCACACGACGGCGGTGACCTCGTTCTCCAGCACCACGTCGAGGTCGCGCCGGACGCTGTCGACGGTCTGGTCCAGCAGGCCGTACATGAGGTCGATGCTGATCCACTCGAAGCCCGCGTCCTGGGCGTTGCGCACGAAGTCGACGCACATCTGCGCGCTGTGCTCGCGGCCGCACTCGCGCAGCACGTCGTCGTCGAACGACTGGACGCCGCTGGAGAGCTTGGTGCAGCCCAGTTCCCGCAACGCCTGCAGCTTCGCCGGGGTGAACGTGCTCGGGTCGCCCTCGAACCGGATCGTCGTGTCCTGCGTGAACCCGAAGTTGTCCTGGTAGAAACCGAGGAGCCGGCGGATGTCGTCCTCCGGCAGCAACGACGGCGTACCGCCGAAGACGTTGAACTCGCCGACCGGGGCGTTCGCGAGCTCCGGCACGCGCTGCAGCCACAACTGCGCCTCGCGGATGTTCCAGTCGACCCACTGCGACAGCTTCTCCCGGTTGCGGCCGCCCTTGACGAGCACGACCGGGTACTGGCAGAAGCGGCACTTGTAGGCGCACGTGGGGATGTAGGACCAGAGGTGGATCGGCGCCGTGGAGGCGAGCTGGCCGCTCAGGTCGGCGAGGAAGTCGTCGACGCCGTAGCCGGGCACGTTGCCGGGGAACACGTGCGCGCCGAACGGGTCCTCGGTCACGTACTCGAGCAGGTGCGCGTTGGCGGGGTCCTGCAGAGCCGCCCACACCCTGGGCTCGGTCAGAACGCGGTCCATCAGAACACCCCTCCGTTGCCGAAGTAGTTGTGCGCCTCGCCGGACTCCCGGTCCTCGCAGTAGTACTTCACGAACTCGGCGAACCGGCCCTCGGGCACCTCGTCGAAGCACTCCGGCAGTGGAGGCGGGTAACCGATGTCCTCGCCGACGGTCGCGCGCAGCCGGGTGAAGATCTCGTCCCGGAACTCCAGGTACAGGCGGTACGACGGTGTCTTGTAGGAGTGGATGGGCAGGAAGTCCACCACGCCCATCTCCTCCTTGATCTCGGTGATCCGCTCCGCCAGCCGGGTCGCGAGGTCGTCGCCGAAGAACGCGAGTACCGCTTTCTCGTCCAGAAAGGACGGTGTGAGCAGCACCGGCAGGACGACGTTCTTGGGCGCGAAGTCCTTGACCGAGAACTCCCACGCCTGCACCGCCTCCGCCTCGGTGAGATCGGCGGTCTGCTTCTCGGGGGCCTCGGGACGGATGTCCCGCATGACGATGATGCCGTCGCTGCCGTACGCGCGGCCGGTGATCACCTCGTCGATCGTGTGGTTGACCCGGCGCGGGTTGATCTCGACCTTCGACCGCGGCACGTAGGTGATGTCGTGGCCGGAGCCGCGGACCTTGATGCCGAAGTCCCAGTCGTCGGACAGGTGGTTGACGAACCGCCCGTTCCGCAGCTGGTAGAAGATCTCGATCCCGCCGACGCTCTCGTAGGCCTCGCGTTCCACCGCGAAGCCCTTGCCGTCCGGGAAGCCGCCGAACAACGAGAACGTCACCGCGCGGCACCGCAACGTCCGCTGGATCGCGTCCCAGAGCCGTGGCCTGCCGACGAAGTGCTCGGCGTTGTAGTAGTAGTCGCAGACGCCGATCGCCGCCTTGCCCTCCTCCATCGCGGAGAACAGCTCGGTGAGCCAGCGGCGGTCCACCCGGCAGTCCGCGTCGGCGGACACCAGGTAGAAGCGCTCACCGGGATCCTTGCGGGCGCGGCTTCGGTGCGCGGCGAACTCCATGCCGGTCCTGCGGGCACACGCGACGCCCTGCTCGCGTTCGCTGATCACGTGCAGGGCCACCTTCGACCGTTCCGCGAACTTGCGCGCGAGGGCGACCGTGTCGTCGGTCGAGTTGTTGTCCACCAGCACGATCTCGTACGTGCCGGGGTCGATGTCGTCCTGGTCGTGCAGGGACTGCAGCACGCCGGCGATGTTCGCGGCCTCGTCGAAGACCGGCAACACCACGCTGATCCGCACGTCCTCGCCCATCGGTGGCGGGAACAGGGAACCGACCAGCTCCTGCGTCGCCGCGCGGCCGTGCACGCCGAGTCGTTGGTTGTGCGCCACCACTTCCGCCCGCCTCTCCGGATCCGTCATGAGCTCCTGCACCCGCGCGGCGAACTCCGGCGTCGGCAGGTCGTGCTCGAGGACGTCGAGCACGGGGGCCTCGAAGCCCGCGTACACCGTGTCGTACAGGGCATATCGGCTCGCGACGTACGGCACGCCGGCCGCGATCGCCTCGCCTATCGGGTTGCCGAAACTCTCGTAGTCGTAGGACGTCAGGAACGACACCACGTCCGCGTGCGCGAGAAGGTCGCGCACCGAGAAACCACCGGACGTCGACTCGCACGGCTCGAGCACCCCGCCGAACACGACGGACACCTGCAGCTCCTCCGCCAGGGCGCGCAGTTTCCTGGTCTCGTCCGGGTTCTCCTCGGTGTCACCCGCGATGAACAGCCACGCGTCCGGCAGCAGCGCGAGCAGGTGCAGGTCCCGGTCGATGCGCTTCTGCGGGATGATCCTGGTGAACCTGGCGATGAGCTTCGCGTCCGGCGGAACGCCGTGGTGCTCGCGGAAGTCGCGCCGCACCGGGAGGCTGGGCGGGGTGAAGGTGTTGGGCAGGACGTCGAGGTTGCGCAGGTGCGGCATCCACTCCAGCGTGCGCCGCTTCGCCTCCTCGTGCAGCGCGAAGTAGTGGATGTGCGGTGAGTTCACCATCGGGGGAGTCGCAGGGTAGGGGAAGCTCCCGTACTTCTCCGGCTCGCTCTGCCACATCAGGTCGTGGTCGCGCCACAGCACGAACCGGCCGAGATCGTGCGCGGCACCGTACGTCGCGATGGCTCGGTACAAGGCCTTCGTGTAGGCGACGTTCTCCGGCAACGTGCCGTTCTCGACCATCACCAGCGTGACGCCGCGGTCCTCCCACGTCCGCACGATCGCGTCGGCGAGCTCCGCGACGACGCGGTCGACGTCCGGAGGTTCGTCGCGTCGCACGGACTCCAGCGTCGCCGCCACGAACTCCTGGTCGTACCCCTCGATCCGGGCCGTGCCGTCGACCCGGTCGAGGACGATCCAGTCCGGCACGCCCTCGTCCCGGTACGGCCGGAAGAAGCGGCCCTTGTCGGCCTTGATGTCGTAACCGAGGTCGAGGTGCACCCGAAAGCCCCGGTCAGCGAAGGACTTGGCGATCTTGACGAACTCCACCACCACGCCGGACATGGCCGTGGCGTCGAACGAGACACCCCAAAGGACGGACACAGGCCGCTCCACTCCGAGTGATTCACTCGTCATCGAACGTAGCGCACACTCGCGTCCCCGCGCCGATCGCGTCTCAACAGGCGTTCGCGCACTGTCCTTTAAGGACTTGCTGGTGTGCGAGCGCGCTGCGGCCGGTCGTTCGCGACTCGAACGCGGCGCGAGGGCCTTCCCGGGAAAGAGACCGGGAAAGGCCCTCGCGCCGCGTTCGGGTCAGCAGGACAGGTTGTCGCCGGTCGGGACCCCGAGGATCCCGGTGATCTGCGTGTACTTGTCGATCCGGCTCTGCACCTGCGCGGGGTTGCCACCGTTGCACTCGATGGACCCGTTGATGCTGCGGATCGTCTCACCGAAGCCGCGGCCGTTGACCATGGCGTCGTGCGGGGTCATCGTGCCGGGGCCGTTCTGGGTGTTCCAGTACCAAAGGCCGGTCTTCCACGCGACGGCCGAGTCCTGTTCGACGAGGTAGGGGTTGCCGAGCAGGTCGATGCCGAGGTTGTCGCCGGCGGCCTTGTAGTTGAAGTTCCAGCTCAGCTGGATCGGTCCGCGGCCGTAGTACGCGGCCTGGCCCGCGGGACAGCCGTAGGGCTGACCGGCGTCGCAGTAGTGCGGGTAGTTGGCCTGGTTCTGCTCCACGACGTGGACGAGGCCGCCGGTCTCGTGGTTCACGTTGGCAAGGAACGCCGCGGCTTCCTGCTTCTTCACCGTGTCGTCGCCGGTGTTGGCGAAGCCGGGGTAGGCGTCGAGAGCCGCCGTCAGGCCGCTGTAGGTGTAGAAGCTGTTGCGGCCGGGGAAGATCTGGTCGAACTGGGCCTCGCTCACCACGAAGGACGCGTCCGATGTGGACGGTTGGGCGGACGAGCTCGTGGCGGGCAGCACCAGTGCGCCGGTGGTGGCGACGAGCGCGGCCACGGCCACTCCGGCGCGCTTCAGGAACCGGGGGGTCGACATTCGGAACTCCTCTTGTCATGCCGGTCGTGCGCGGTACGACCGATCCCGTTGGACTACGGCAATAGGTATGGACCAATCGCAGGGGCGTGAAACCGCTCTCATGGCAGAAGACCGCGACCGGCCCAGTGATCGCCTCGACATCTGGCGGTGAGTAGAGGATCACTGGGCCGAATGGGTGGCGAACGAGGCTGGAGGAGTGCGACGTCTCTACTTTCCGTAGAGATGTCCTGACCGATGCGACGACCAGTCGAGTGGCCTGGTGAGCCGGTGGAGCTACCGCGCGCTGGTGTCAGGCCTTGAGGGGCAGTGGTCGGTTCGAGGGCTCGGACCTGCTGGTGTTCACTTCCGGGCAACAAATGTCAGACGCTTCGGCCAGCGGCTTGACCTGCGGTTTCGCCGCCGTGAACGGCTGGTCGGGCCGCTGCCTGCCCTTGTGTCGGTCGCTGGACCGTGCCTATATTTGCCGAAACGAAATGATGTAAGCGCTTACATTGAGCGTGCGTGAAATGTAAGCGCTTACATCGATTCAGATGGTCGACGACAGGACGGCAGCGCAGTGCGCAAGCAGCAGCAAGCCTCTCCCGGCACCCCGGCGGCGGGGGCGACGATCTACTCCGTCGCCGACCGCGCCGGCGTCTCGATCGCCACGGTCTCGCGGGTGCTCCAGGGCGTGACGGTCGTGGCCGAGACGACCCGGCAGAAGGTGCTCGCCGCCGTCGACGAGCTGGGCTACGTGCCGCTCGGAGCAGCGCGGAGCCTGGCGGTGCGCCATCACGAGGCGCACGGGCTCGTGCTGCCGGAGCTGTCCGGTCCCTACTACGCCGAGTTGCTGATGGGCTTCGAGGCCCGCGCCGCCGAGCTCGCGCAGTCCGTCGTCCTCGTGCTCACCGACAGCCGCACCGATCTGACCGCGGCCGTGCGGCAGCTGGCCACGCGGGTGGACGCCATCGCGGTGTTCGCGGCGATCCCGGACGGGGTGGTGCGGTCGTTGCGCTCCCGCAAGCCGGTGGTCGTCATCGCCGGGGAGCCGGGGGACGGCGTCGAGGCGGTCGCGGCGGAGAACCTGGAGAGCGCGCGCGAGCTCGCCGGGCACGTGCTGGACCACGGCAGGCGGCGGGCGGTGTTCGTCGGTGACCCGGACAGCGGGCCGGACGTCCGCAACCGGTACGCGGGGTTCGTCGCCGCGCACCGCGATCGGGGGCTGCTCGCCGCCGAACCCGTGCGGGTGGCGTTGTGCGAGAGCGAAGGCGTCGGTTTCGCACGTGGGTTGCTCGCCGGTTCGCACGAGGCGGACGCCCTGATGTGCGCCAACGACGAACTCGCGTTGTCGGTCATGACGACGCTGCAGGACGCGGGACGTCAGGTGCCGGGCGACATCGCGGTGGTCGGCTGGGACGACGTCATGGCCGCGCGGTACGTGCGGCCGGGGCTGACCACCGTGCGCCAGCCCGTTCACGAACTCGGTGCGCTGGCCGCCGATCGCCTGCACGAGCTCGTCGCCGGCGAGGCGCCCCGGGCACACGCGCAGATGCTGCCGACGCGCCTCGTCGTGCGCTCGTCGTGCGGCTGCTGAACCACCGTCCACTTCAGACTGAGAGAAGGCGAGGAGTCCATGGTGCACAAGACAGCCAAGTCTCTCGCGGGGGTGTCGGCCCTCGTACTGGTGCTGGCCGCCTGCGGGCGCGGTGACGACCAGGCCGGTGGGCAGAGCAGCGCCGGCATCGCCGACGGCCCCGCCACCGGCACCGTCACCGTCTGGGCCATGGGCGCCGAGGGGGAGAAGCTCCCCGCGCTCGCCGAGGAGTTCGAGGACGCCAACCCCGGCGTCGACGTCCAGGTGACCGCGATTCCGTGGGACGCCGCGCACAACAAGTTCACCTCGGCGATCACGGCGGGCCAGACCCCCGACGCGGCGATGGTCGGATCGACCTGGATGGGTGAGTTCGCGGGCCTCGGCGCGCTCGACCCGACCCCGTCCACGATTGACAAGAAGGCGTTCTTCGAAGGCGCGCAAAGCACGACCGAGGTGGACGGGACGTCCTACGGCATCCCGTGGTACGTCGAGACGAGGCTCCTGTACTACCGCAAGGACCTGGCCAAGACCGCCGGGTACGAGACGCCGCCGAAGGACTGGCAGGGCCTCAAGGAGATGGCCAAGGCGTTGCAGGCCAAGGCCGGCGCCAAGTTCGGGATCGGGCTGCAGGCGGGCGGCACGGGGTCCTGGCAGTCGTTGCTGCCCTTCGCGTGGTCGAACGGCGCGTCCCTGACCAAGAACGACAACGGGGCGTACAACTTCGACAGCCCCGAGCTGAAGGAGGCGCTGGAGTACTACGGTTCCTTCTTCGCCGAGGGCATCGCGGACAAGGGAGCCCCCGCACAGCCCACCACCGAGCCCGACTTCGTCAGCGGCAGGGTGCCGATGTTCATCTCGGGTCCCTGGATGATGTCGGCGGTCGAGAAGCTCGGTGGTGACGGCTTCAAGGACAAGTACGACGTCATGCCGATGCCGGTGAAGAAGACGTCGTCGAGCTTCGTCGGCGGGTCGAACTTCGTCGTGTTCAAGGAGACGAAGAACCGCGACTCCGCGTGGAAGTTCGTGAACTGGCTGACGGACAAGAAGACCCAGGTGAAGTGGTACCAGCAGGCGACCGTCCTGCCGTCCGTGCGCGACGCCTGGCAGGACCCGGCCCTCACCGCCGACACCTTGCTAGCGACGTTCGGCAAGCAGCTCGAGACCGCTCAGGCGCCGCCGACCTTCGCCACCTGGGAGCAGGCGATCACCGCGCTCGACACCGAGGTCGAGAAGGTGGCCCGCTCCGGCGCCGATCCGGCCGCGGCCCTCAAGGCGGCCCAGGCGTCGGCCGACTCCATCGGCACAGGGAAGTGAGCTCGCCCGCGGCGACCCGCCGCCGCGGGGCCGAGCGGGCGGCGTGGTTGCTGATCCTGCCGTTCTGCCTGCTGTTCCTCGTGTTCACCGCGTGGCCGGTCGTCCAGTCGCTGTTCATGAGCCTCACCGACACCCGCAACCGCGACCTGCGCACGCCGTTCGCGGTGGAGTTCGTCGGCCTGGACAACTACCTGCAGGCGTTCGCCGACCCGCTGTTCCGCACCGCGGCCGCGAACACCGCGTACTTCGTGCTGGCCGGCGTGCCGCTCACGCTGGTCATCGCGCTCGGGGCGGCCGTGGTGCTGGACAAGGGGATCTCGCGGTTCCGCGCGTTCTTCCGGCTGGGCTTCTACACACCCGTGATCACCTCGATCGTGGCGGTCGCGGTCGTGTGGAGGTTCCTGCTGCAGGACGAGTTCGGGCTGATCAACACCGTGCTGGGCTGGGTCGGGATCGACGGCCCGAACTGGCTCGGCGACCCGGACTGGTCGATGCCCGCGCTGATCCTGATGGCCGCGTGGCGCAACTTCGGCACCGCGATGATCATCTTCCTGGCAGGGCTGCAGGCGGTACCGGCGTCCCTGCACGAGGCTGCGTCCATCGACGGCGCCGGCGCGGTGCGGCGGTTCCGGTACATCACGCTGCCGCTGCTGCGCCCGACACTGCTGTTCGTCTCGGTGACCACGGCGATCGGCTACCTGCAGTTCTTCGAGGAGCCCTACGTCATGACCAACGGCGGTCCGCTCAACTCGACGATCTCGGCGTCCATGTACACCTACCGGCAGTTCGGTTTCGGCAACTACGGCTACGCCTCCGCCATGAGCTACCTGATCTTCGTCGTGATCGCGGTCGTCACCGCCGTGCAGTTCCGCCTGCTGCGGGAGAGGAGCTGACCATGACCCGGCAACGCTGGTGGCTCTACGTTCCGCTCACGGTCGCGCTCGTCGCGGTGGTCGCGCCGTTCGCCTGGATGGTGCTGGGCAGCCTCAAGGGCGAGGGCGAGATCCTGGCCAACCCGCCGACGTGGCTGCCCGAGTCCGCGTCACTGGACAACTACACGCAACTGTTCTCCCGTCTGCGGTTCGGGACGTACTTCCTGAACTCGGCCATCGTCGCCGTGCTGGTCACGGCGGGGAACCTGCTCTTCTGCTCGATGGTCGGCTACGCGCTCGCCAAGCTGGAGTTCCGGGGCAGGCGGACGCTGTTCCTGGTCGTCATGGCGACGCTGATGATCCCCGGCGTGGTGACGTTCGTGCCGCTGTACGTCCTGGTCGTCAACGCCGGGCTGGCGAACTCCCTGCCCGCGCTGATCCTGCCGTTCCTCGTGTCGCCGTTCGGGGTCTTCCTGATGCGGCAGTTCATCACGGGCCTGCCCGGTGAGCTGCTCGACGCCGGACGCGTCGACGGCGCGGGCGAGGTGCGCATCTTCGCCCGCATCGTCCTGCCGCTGTGCGGGCCCGCGCTCGCCACGCTGGGCATCCTCACGTTCCTGGGCAGCTGGAACAACTTCCTCTGGCCACTGGTGGTGGCGCAGCAGGAGAGCGAGTACACGCTTCCCGTCGCCCTCGCCCTCTACTCGACCGGCCAGAACTCCATCCAGTACGGCCTGCTCCTCGCCGGGGCCACCATCGTCGTCATCCCGGTGCTGCTCGTCTTCCTGGTCTTCCAGCGGCGCTTCATCGAAGGCATCGCGACCACCGGCATCAAGTGAGAGGTCCGAAGGGGACTCACATGAACTCAGCCGCAGGGATCACCCGCCGAACACTGTTCCTGGGAACCGCCGCCGCGCTCGCGCTCCCCGGCACCCCGTCCGCACTCGCGGCGCCCGGCCGGGGGTACGACCCGGCCCGGATCCGCGGCTGGGCCCGCGACACCTGGCGCAGCCTCGTCGCCATGACACCGTCGGGCACCGGCCTGCCCGCGGACAACATCCCCGAGTCGCTCGCCCCGGCCGATCGCTCCGGTTACACCTCGCCGACCAACATCGGCGGCTACCTGTGGTCGACGGTCGTCGCCCGCGAGCTCGGGTTCATCTCGAAGGACGAGGCGTCGGCACGGCTGCTCCGGACGCTCACCACCCTGGAGCGGATGGAACACCACACCGCGAGCGGCATGTACTTCAACTGGTACGACGAGGAGACGGGGGAGGCGTTGCGCGCCTGGCCCGGCACGGGCGCGGTCGTCCACCCGTTCTGCTCCAGTGTGGACAACGGCTGGCTCGGCGCGGCGCTGCTCGTCGTGGCGGGAGCGGACCGCGCGGCGGCCCCGCCGGCACGGCGGCTCTTCGCGCGCATGCGGTGGGACTCCTTCTACAACCCCGGCGACGACCCCGAGCACCCGGTGCGGCCCGGCGGTCTGGTCCACGGCGGGTTCTTCCCGTTCGACCACGACCGCCCCGGCGGCGTCTACCGGGGCACGCACATCGGCGGCGACCCGGTCTGGCTCACGACGCACCACTACGACACCACGGTCTCCGAGACCCGCATCACCAGCTACCTCGGCATCATCACCGGCCAGATCCCGCCGAAGCAGTACTTCGCGATGTGGCGGACGTTCCCGGCGTCGTGCGACTGGTCGTGGCACGAGACGCAGCCGGTGGGGGAGAACCGCACCTACTACGGCATCGAGGTCTTCGAGGGCGCCTACACCTACCGCGGCATGCGGATCGTGCCGGGCTGGGGCGGGTCGATGTTCGAGGAACTGATGCCGGACGTGTTCGTGCCCGAGGCCAGGTGGGCGCCGCGGTCGTGGGGCCGCAACCACCGGCTGCACGTCCGCGCGCAGCGCGAACACGGGCTGGTCGAGGCGAAGTACGGTTACTGGGGCTTCAGCCCGGCGAGCAACCCCGCCGGCGGCTACCGCGAGTACGGCGTCGACGCGCTCGGCATGGGCCCGGGCAACGAGCCGGGCAACGGCGCCAACGGGTACTTCTCCGACCAGGAGATGACGAACTACGACGTCGGGTTCGGCTCCTGCCGTCCCGCCACCGCCCCCACGCCCACGTTCGGCGACGGAGTGGTCACCCCGCACGCCGCGTTCCTGGCGATGATGCACGAACGCGATGAGGCCTACGCCAATCTCGTTGGCATCCAACAGGATCTGCGTGCCTACGGTTCGGGAGGCTTCTTCGACTCGGTCGCCGTGCGGTCGGGTGCCGTCGCGCGGCGCTACCTCTCGCTGGACCAGGCGATGGTCATGGGGGCGATCGGCAACGTCCTGTGCCGGGACGTGATCCGGCGCGCGTTCGCGACCCCCGCCGTGGAGCGGGCGTTGCGGCCGGTGATCGGTGTAGAGGAGTTCGGCGCGAGCCGGGCTTGAGCACAACGGAGGTGTTGGCATGCGGCCCGTGCGGCTGATTTCCGAGGACGGTGTCGAGTACCGCGACCTCAACGGCAACGGTGTCCTGGACCCCTACGAGGACCCGCGGCTGCCCGCGGCCGAGAGGGTGGAGGACCTGCTGTCCAGGCTCACGCTGGAGGAGAAGGCGGGACTGCTGTTCCACACCGTCATCGAGGCGGGAGCGGACGGCACCGTGAAGGAGGCGCCGGGTGACATCAGCAAGTCGCCCACCAGCGTCGTGATAAAGGAGAAGCACCTCTCGCACTTCAACGTGCACGCACTCCACGACGCCCGCATGGCCGCGCGCTGGCACAACAACCTCCAGCGCATCGCCGAGAGCACGCCGCACGGGATCCCGGTCACCATCTCGACCGACCCGCGGCACGCGTTCCTGGAGAACGCGGGTGTCTCCTTCACCGCCAAGGCCTTCTCCCAGTGGCCGGAGGCGCTGGGACTGGCCGCGCTGCGCGATCCGTCGCTCGTGCGCCGGTTCGCGGACATCGCCCGCCAGGAGTACGTCGCGGTCGGCATCCGCTACGCCCTGCACCCCGCGATCGACCTGGCCACCGAACCGCGCTGGGCCAGGCAGGCGGGCACGTTCGGCCAGGACGCCGCGCTGACGTCCGAACTCGCCGTGGCCTACGTGCGGGGGTTCCAGGGGCCGTCGCTCGGACCGGACTCGGTCGCCTGCACCAGCAAGCACTTCCCCGGCGGCGGCCCGCAGAAGGACGGCGAGGACGCGCACTTCCCGTACGGCCGTGAGCAGGTCTACCCGGGCGGCCGCTTCGACGACCACCTGGCGCCGTTCCGCGCGGTCGTCGAGGCCGGTACGGCGGTGGTGATGCCGTACTACGGCATGCCGGTCGGGCTGGAGGTCGACGGTGAGCCGATCGAGCAGGTCGGGTTCGGCTACAACCGCCAGGTGGTCACCGGGATGCTGCGCGACCGCCTCGGCTTCGAGGGGGTGGTGCTCACCGACTGGGAGCTCGTCATGGACAACCACGTCGGCGACAAGGTGCTCCCCGCCCGCGCCTGGGGCGTCGAACACCTGGACCCGCACGGCCGGATGGAACTGGCCCTCGCCGCGGGAGCCGACCAGTTCGGTGGCGAGGAATGCGTCGAAGTCCTGCTGGAGCTGGTGGCGCAGGGCCGCGTCACGGAGGCGCGGATCGACGAGTCCGCCCGCAGGATCCTCGCGCTGAAGTTCCACCTGGGCCTGTTCGACGATCCGTTCGTCGACGAGGACCAGGCGGCGGAGACGGTGGGACGACAGGACTTCCGCGACGAGGGCCACGCCGCCCAGGCCCGTTCGGTCACGGTGCTGCAGGAGGGGCCGGACGCGGCCGCGCTCCCTCTGAGGCCAGGACTCAGGCTCTACGTGGAGAACGTCTCGCCAGAGGTGGCGGCACGCCTCGGAACCGTGGTCACCACACCGGAAGAGGCGGACGTGGCGCTGGTGCGGCTGATGGCGCCGTTCGACCCGCGCTCCGACCTGTTCCTGGAGTCGTGGTTCCACCAGGGCTCCCTCGACTTCCCGCCGGGCCTGGTCTCGCGGCTCGCCCGCATCGCCGCCGTCTGCCCGCTGGTCGTCGACGTGACGCTGGACCGCCCGGCGGTGCTGACGCCGTTGCTCCCGCACGTGTCGACCCTGGTCGTCAGCTACGGCAGCACCGACGAGGCCCTGGCCGACGCGCTGACGGGCGTCTTCCCCGCCCAGGGCAGGCTCCCGTTCGACCTGCCCCGCTCGATGGAGCAGGTGCGCCGGCACGCCGAGGACGTCGCGGGCTACGACGACCCGCTCTTCCCGTTCGGGCACGGCGCACCGTCGAGCTAGCCCAGGCCGCGTCACGTGAGTGGGCGGGCATCTGGCAGGACCGTCTCGGTGATCTCCACGAGTACGTCGAGCAGTTCCGGGGCGACGATGTTGTCGTTGGTGATCGAGGCAATGCCCTGGAGCGTGGCGAACGGGACGATTCCGACGGGACCGTCGCGGCGGAGTCATCCACGAGCATTGCCATGCTGCTTAACCTGCATGGACGAAGTATTCGGCACGCACAAAGTCACGGCACCGATGCAGACGACGGGACGTGAGGTCGTCGCGGTGGTCAGTTCTTGCCGTGGCGGTCGAGGTCTCGACGCCGACCAGGCGGCGCACCAGCGGTACCACCAGACCGTGGTGAGCAGGCCTGTGACGAGCGCGCCGAGCCAGTGCGGCGAGAGCGCCAGCGGGTGCACCACCTCGGTCTTGAGCCTGAGGTGCATCAACTGGTCGAGCCACCAGCCCGGTCCGCCGTCGACCAGTTGGTCGAGGGCTTGGGACAGCGGCAGCGAGGCTAATGGCAGCAACCTACGAGCGGCAACGGGAACCGGTACCCATGACGGTCATCGCGGGCGCCCTTGCGCAGGTCGGCCAGTTCGTCGAGCAGTTCGCCCGGATCAGTCGTCGTCTCGTTCCTCCCAAACTGTGTTGCGATGCCGCTAGGTCTGCGTTGCGCACCGGTCTTGTCAGTGCGGGCGGGCTGCCGAGAGGAGACGATCAGGCGGACCCGTCCTCCCATTGGTCGCGCAGCGCGACCGCGGCTCGGTACTCCGGGCGCTCGTGACGGTCGAACAGCATGATCGCCTCCTCCAGAGCAGGCAGCGCGTCTTCCGGTTCGGACTGCAGCCGGGCGCAGGTGAACAGCGCGTTGGCCAGGTCCGGTTCGAAACGGGCCGGCGCAGCCTGGACCGCTTTGCGGTAGAGGTCCACCGCCTGGGTCGCGTGCTTCAGTGCCGAGGACACGGGGAGCCTGGCCGCGAGACACGAGTGCGCTGCCGCGCGCCGGTGCACGTGGGCCCACTCATTCGCCTCGTACAGCCGTGCGGCTAGGTCGACGGCCTCCTGCGCCGCGGTCAGCGCGAGGTCGTCGCGGCCGGCCTCTGCCGCTCGTTCGGACTGGTTGACCAGCACCTCGGCGAGCTCCGGCTCGTACTGGAACGGTTGCGCGGCAGCGAGACCGCGCAGAATTCGCACGGCCTGGGTCACGTCCGCCAGGGCGTTCGCGTGTCCGGATCTGGCTTTCTGCCGGCCGAGGTTCGCGAGGGCGGTGCCGAGGTTCGCGTCCGGCCGCTCCCACTCCCGCAGCTGCATCCTGCTCAGCATCGACTCGGCGTCCTGCGCGAGCCGCAGCGCGCGGACTGGTTCGCTCAACTCGCCCAGCAGCACGCTCTGCAGGATCAACGACTCGCACAGGCCGGTGGTGTACTGGCGCGAGTCGCTCGCCCTCAGCCTGCGGTAGTCGGCGGCCGCGCGTTCCGCCGAGGCCAGCGCCATCTCCGGTTTGCCCGCGCGGAACTCGCTGCGGGCCAGCCGCAGGTGCAACGGGGCGTCCCGGGCCGGGCTGCGATCGCCCTTGAGCAGTAGCCGCTTCACCAGCAACTGTTCGACGGCGGCTATCGCGGGGTCGAGGTGCACCTGCCGTTGTGCGGCGGGTGGTGCCGCAGAGCTGAGCACCTCCAGCAGTTCGACGTCGGCGTTCGGGACGACCAGCATGATCGCCGTCGGGCCCGCGTCCATGACCAGCTCGGGTCTCCTGCGCACGAGCGGATTCAGGAACCGGACGGCGAGCTGCGGGTAGCGCGCCGCCGCGTGCCCCAGCGCCTCGACCGACCGGGGTGCTACTGCGCGGTCGGGGAAGCGGGACTCGGCGATGGAGGTGAGCAGCTCGCGAGCCCACACCGGGTCGACGCCGAACCCGCCGTCGCCCTCGGCCAGTACCGCGCCGAGCAGGTGGTCGGCGAGCTGGCACGGCCCCAGCGGGTCTAGCGACTCGTGGTCGAACGGGTAGAGGCGTTCGTACGCCGCGAGCAGCGGCAACCAGCCGTCTGCGGAGGCGATCAGTCCCAGCTGGACGCACAGCGTACGGGCGGAGCCGACGTGCAACGGTCGCAACAGTGTGGCGAGGAACACCAGAGCCGCGAGCTGCTCGCTCAACGCCGACTCCTGGTTCGCGCGGTACAGGTGTTCCTCGCGCAGCAGCACTTTCGCCGCCCGTGGGTCACCGTCGCGCCGCGCCATCGTGCTCAGTGCCGCCGCGACATCCCCCTCAGCGCCGAGCGCGTCGACGGCGAGGTCCGGGTCCGGTGCGGCCTCGCGCGCGGGCACCAGCCTCTGCTCTCTCCAGTCCACTTCGGACGCCGTGAACGTGCGCGCGATCGCTGTCCACCACGCTCCGGCGTCGAGTGACAGCAGCAACACGCGCGTCTGCACCGTGCCGTCCAGCAACGCCGCCAGCATGCCGCGCAGGTGTTCGGGCCGCCACGACTCGGCGCGGTCGACGACTAGCAGGATGCCGCTGCGGCCGGCCCGTGGTTTCTCGTCGCTCAGCCAGTGCGCCGCCGCCGGGTCCTGCCGTCCCCGGTAGACCTGCCACCCCTCCCGCTCGGCCTCCGAGGCCAGCTGCTTGGCGAGCCGGACGCGCTGTTCCTCCAGCTCACCGTGCAGCAGCCGTACCGCCGACCTGCCGTCCTGCGTCAGCCACGTGTGCAGTGCGGCGAGCGACGAACGGTCGACCGGTATCGAGTCCAGCACCTTCGTCAGCAACGCCACAGGCTGGCTCGCCCGGTCCGCCGTGCTGGTCCCGAACCGCACCGGTTGCAACCAGAACCGCGCGGCTTCGCCTCGTGCGCCGTCCAGCTCGACCAGCACAGGGGAGGCCTCCACCGTGTTGCCGACCGCTTCGGGGACCTCGAACACGCGGCCGTCCAACGTTCGCAACCACACCGCACCGGGACCTCCCGGGTCGAAGTGGGACCACCGCGAGAGGTCACGCCACTCGCCGCGGTCGTGCCCGCGTTCGGCGAGCCAGACGTACGGTGGAACGTGGTGCGGCAGCTTGATGGTGGCGCCGCCCTGGACACCGTCGCCCAGCACCAGCCGGCCGTCGTCCCAGCGCACGCCGACGGTCCGTCGCAGGTCGTCCTCGCCGACATCGTGCGCGACCGGTCGCAGGATTTCGTCGATCACCTGGTCGGTCATCTCCGAGGGCTGCGCGGTGATGTCAGCCGCCCGCAGCTTCCGCGCGTTGAGCACGAGGTGCCAGCCATCGGTGCTCTGCAGGACCTCCTGGGGCAACCGGCGCATGGCGTCCACGACCCAGCCTGCCACGCCCTCGCGGCCGTCGACCCGCATCGCCCTGGACGCGCGTCTCAGCAACGCGCATGCAGTCGCCAGCCCGTCCTCCCCACCCGTGCAGGCGAGCCAGGTGGCTTCCTCCTCCAGGGCCAGCACGGGGGAGAGGTTGCGGTGGATCTCGGTGATCACCGCGCGCAGGGTCTCCAGCACCGGTCGTTCGAAGCGGTCGAGCTGTTCCCGCAGCATGCACAGGAGGTTCGGCCGCAACGCGACCACCTGTGGCTGGCGCGCCCCGACCCAGTCGCTGAACCAGAAGTCGGACTCCGCTCCCACGTCGAGGTGGGGCAGGACGGCGAGCCGCACCGCGCGGACCAGCTCCGCCTCGATCCGCGTCGCGAGGCTCAGCGCCACCGCGAGCTGCACGTCCGGCCGGTGTCGCGGCCTGGCCAGTTCCTCCCGCAGGCGGTCCCGGATCACGCCGCCCTCCCCAGTGCCGCCCTCACGCCGCCGACCGTCGTCACGCGGTCCCAGCTCACGACGGGCAGCAACGCCGTCAGCCAGGCTGGCCAGCGGTCGCGGGAGAACGGCACGAGCGCCACCACTCGGCAGTCCCGTTGCCGGAGCCACCGCACGTACGACTCCCAGGAGGGCTGGTCCGCCCGTCCCCAGCGGATACCGAAGCCACCGACCACCAGCACCGCCCGGCCGGGCGAGGGGTGCCGGTGGCCGGGCTCCAGGCGGCTCGGCGTCCCGGTCAGCACGCTCACCCGCGTGGACGACGCTCCGACGACGTCGCGCACCACGTCGACGAGAGCACACTGGTCGCGCCAGAACAAGGACATCGCTTCGGACTCGTCCAGCAGCACGTGCGCGCCGAACCGCAGCGTTGGCCGTGAAGTGCGTGGCAGCTCGCGCACCGCCCGTGCCGACGCAAGCTGCTCCACCAGGTTAGGCACGTCGATCTCGTCGTCCGGTGCCCGTCGGGAGAGCAACGTCTGCACCACCGCCGACATCGAGGCCCGCCGCAACAGCGGCTCGTGCGGAGGATCAGTCATGAGCTGCCGATCGCTGAGCTTCGGCAGCGTTGGCACGGCGTCCGGCGCCCACGGAGGATCTGCGACCGTCTCGAGCCACAGTTCGCGCAGCCCGATCATCGGGTTCCGGTCCGGCTGCAGGGGTTGCGGTGCACCGAGCCACGGATCCCGCCGCCGGTCGGCGTACTCCTCCTCGCCCTGCGGGACCCGGTTGAGCGGTGGCGTCTCGGCTGGAGGTGCCGCAGGCTCCGCGGGAAGCGTCGGCGCCGAACCTGCATCCGGTGTGGACAGGAACTCGGCCGGATCGACACCGAGCATCGCGCGGATCTTCCCGATCGTCACAGCGTCAGGTTGCTTTTCGGCGGCTACCGCCCTGATGACGTCGGCATACCAGATCGCGGGCGTCACGGCAGCCACTCCCCGGCATCGCCGCCCCCGGAGCGCTTCTCGAAGATCATCTTGAGGATCGGGCCCAGGTCCGCGTCCTGCGGTTCGGTGACGCCCACGCCTCGGCACGCCCTGATGGCGTCGATGAACTCCGCGGTGCTCGGCTGCCTGCGGCGGTCTGTCTCAGCCTGGGCCTGGGCGCGCAGCAACTCCTCGATCAACTGGTCCAGCAGGGCGGTCGGGTTCTCTCCGAAATGCTTTTCCGCGATCAGCCGTAGTTCTTCGCTGGTGTGGTTGCGCAGCTCGTACACGACGCAGCGCCGTTCGAATGCAGGGGGCAGCTCGCGTTCCCGGTTCGAGGTGATGATGATCAGGCTCGGCGTGGACGACTCCTGCACCATCCTCGGCTCGCGCAGGTCGGTGACCGTGAAGTACCGGCCTGCCAGCGGTACCAGCAGGCTGTTGGGCACGTCCGGGTCGGCCTTGTCGATCTCGTCGATCAACACGACGGAGCCCGGTTCCCGCTTCCCGGAGTTCCAGGACTCGTAAGACTCCCGTGCGCGCGGAAGATCCTGTGCGCTCGCGCGGTCGAACGCCCACCACAACACACCGGGGAGCACGTATTTCTCGTCCTGCAGGTCTTGCGACCGCAGCTGCGCGTCGCCCAGTCTGCGGACGCTGTCGAACGACCACAGCAGGTCCTGTGCCGACGTGCGCGCGGTGACCACGTGTTCGTAGTAGCGCAGGTTTTCGGTGTAAGCGATGTGCTTGGCCAAAGTGGACTTGCCCGATCCTGGCGCTCCGAACAGGAGCAACGGCCGCTGCGTTGCCCGCGCCACTCGCACGGCGAGATCCAGGTCGTCCGACCGCACGTATCTGCCGGCGAACTTCTCGATCTCCGCGGCTCCCGTGCCGATGCTCATTGCCTCTCCACACTCAGATAGGTCCGGATGTCTTCCATGGCCTCGATCGCGTCGAGTTCCTGCTGGTGTTCGACGACGGTGTGGCAGTAGTTCCCGCCCAGGTGGTCGCGGAAGGCCTCCTCGTCCGGGTCCGCGTCCGGCCCGATCACCAGGACCACGACGACGTCCGGCCAGTTCGCCTGCACCGCGTGGACACCGGTCAGCCGCGACGAACGGCTCCGTCCTGCCTCGAGTACCAGGTAGTTCGTCTGAAAGGTGTTCCAGCGGTACTGCCTGCGCAGCAGTGGCGCGACTTCGTACGGCTCGCCGTACGGGATGTCGCCGGCCTTCTCCACCCGCACCCGCCCTCTGTCCCAATGTGTTGCCCTGTGCACGAAGTTCTTGCCAGTGGCCACGCAGATGCCGGTGCTGTCTGCGTCCGGGACTGGGTTCGCAGTACCCAGCACGCAGACCCGGTTCAGGCCCGGTGAGTCGTCGATGACCCGGCGGGCGGAGTCGAAGTCGATCCAGCTCGGCTCGATCAGGTCCGCGAGCCGGGCTCGTCTCTCCTTGTCGACCGAGCTGAGCAGTTCATCGCTGCTGCCGGCGAACATCGCGCGAACCTGCATGCTCAGCCTGGAGTTGAGGATGCGGTAAGCGAGGTCCTCCCTGGGCAGCAACGGAGCCAGCGTGGCGTTCTCGTCGAGTTGGCCGCACATCTTCTCGAGCATCTTCGGGTCGCTCGGCAGGAAGTAGGCGAGCCGCCGCACCAGCGACATCTCGCGTTCATCGAGGTGGGCGAGCACGTTCAGCGACAAAACGTGCTCCAGTTGCCGCAGGGCGTCCGTGCTGTCCGCAGCCTCGATCGACAGCGTCTGGAGTTCCTCCACGAGCTTCGTGAACTCCGCGATCCCCGCTTCCTGCACCTGCCCTCGGGTGAGGTCGACCAAGATCGCGATGATGCGGTAGTTCTTGCGGGTCGGCTGGTCGAGCATCTGCCGGACCTCCCGGCGCACCCACTTGCTGTCCAACGCGTTGGCGTCCAGCAGGACGATGCCGAAGTGGCTCTCGTTGATCCGGTCGCCGATCTTCTCCTCCCACCTGTCTCCCGGGTGGAGGAAGATCTGGTCCGCCTGCACCCGGCAGGCGCCCAGCGGGAACCGGTCGACGAGCTCCAGCAACAACTTCCTGGCGTTGCCCTCAGGCGCCGACTTCGTGCTGTGGCTGATGAAGACGTCCCAGAGGTAGTCCGTCACGACCGCGCCTTTCCCGAGGACCGCAGCTGCTCCAGCCAGTCCTTGTTCTGCAGTTCCAGGACGTGCTCGCACGCCGTGACGAACTCGTGGTAGGCCGCCGGGTCCGGCGTTTTCGGGAGCCGCTCGCACACGTCCTTCAGTTCGCCAGCGGTGCGCAGGTAGCCGGTGATCAGCTGTTCGTAGCCCGCCTGGGTGACGTATGCGGCGATCGCGCCGGTGACGGAGGTGCAGACACCGACCCACACGAGAGTGTTTTGCCCGGTGTACACGCCTATGAACGCGAATATCGTGGCGACCGCCGTCACGATGATCCCGGCCAGTTCGGCCACCCAGAGCGCGTTCTGGTAGCCGACCGCCTTCTTCTCGTGGTGCTCGATCTGTCTGTCGATGCGGTACTTCCGGTAGCCGGCGGCGTCGGCGAAATCAGGAAGCCCTCGGACTCGCTCGGGCGCTACCTTCGTCTTGGTCTTGCCGTAACCGCTCGTCAGATTGATGAGCATCTGACCCGCGTCGGCGCGACCGAAGGGGCCGGTACCGGCCAGGTACCGGTAGACAGCGGCCTTGAGCCCCTCCGAGTTCTGACGTGCCTTCGTCCACACCTCTGTGAGGAACGGCTGGACGGCCGAGCGGGTCAACGTCCCGATGAGCATCGCCATCGCCGTCGCGGTCGCCACCTGGTTCATCAGCGCGACGTCACCGGTCGAGAACTGGGCGGTGGCCACGGCTCCGACCGCGCCCGCGACCAGCGTCAGCAGCACGAACAAACGACACGCCCGCACCCACTGCTTGGCTCTGCCGGCCCGCACCGACCACCGCTGCTGCTGCTCCCACACCGCCTGCGCGGGACGGAGATCCGGTGCGTGGACGGAGGTGTCGGTGGTCTGGCCGCCGGCGTCCTGCCACACGAGGTGCATCCGTTGTTCTGCGCGCCAGCGCAGGGCTGTTGCGCGGTCGAGCTCCGGGTCCTGCCACTCGTCGAGGTGTTCGATCAGGAACACGGCCAGCGAGGGCGGGAGGCGGAGGTCGTGGACCCAGGCCGGAGCGCTGTGCCGCAGGGTCCACGAGTCCACGACCTCGACCCACCTCATCAGCTGCCGCAGCCGCTCGGTGACGGGACCGTCGCCGAACAGCACCTGCTGCAGCTCCACCTGTTGTGCGATGTCCAGCGAAGCGGTCGGCGGCGCTTGCGGCTGGGTGAAAGGTCTCGTCCGGCCTTCGGTCCTGGTGACCACATCGGACGGTTCTTCTGGCGCGGGCACCCGTTCGAGCACCTGGGTGGGCTGCTCTGGCTGGTGCTGGGAGTGCCGCGGGCCGGGCTCCGCGGCGGGACTCCCGCCGGACTGGACCGGGGCCCGGTGCACCACTCCGTTTCCGGTGCCGCTCAGCATCTCCCTCGCGGCCGCCACCCAGCGGTCCTGGGTGTCGAGCACTTCGCCCATCACGACCTGCTGCCGTCCGTCCTGCCTGTGCCGTTGGCCGGTGGGCGACGAGGCGAGGAAGATCAGCCTTGGCAGGTGGGTCCTGGCCACGTCGTCTATCTCGTAGGTGGAGAACGTCCAGTCGTCTCCGGGCAGCAACTGCTGCAGGCGCAGCGCCACGGCGAGTCGCAGCCGCGGGTCGTCGGGAAACCCGATCACGCTGCAGCCCGCCCCCGGCCGTTTCAGAGCGGCCGCGAGCACCGGCATCAGCAGCTCGTCGTCCACAACGGACGTGCCGGGCGCAGTGAGATCGGCCACCGCCGCCGGCGACAGCTTCAGCTGGAGGGGAGCGTCGTCGTACCAGCCGGTGAAGCCCGCCAGCCTGGGCAGCAGCTGAGCGATCATCCGGTGTTCACCGACGAGCGCGTGCGCGGTGTTGCGCCCGACCGCACCCGGCTTGGCGAAGCGCCGCATCAACGCGGCGGTGGAATCCGGAAAAGCGATGTAGGTGAAGGATTCCGTCGGTGGTGGTGGCGCGGGCGGTTCGCTGAGCAGCCGCGCGTACAGCTTCAGCTTGCCTTCCCAGCCGTCCCAGTCGGCATTCGAGTCGGTCTGGAACGAGGCCGACGCAAGCTTCACGCCCTCGCCGCCGACGCCGGCGAAGACGATCTGATCGAGTTCGGTCATCTGCCCACCTCCTGGGCCAATGGGTGTTCGACCGCGCCGCACATCGCCAGCAGCGACAGCAGCGGCCACAACACCCGTGCGGGTCGGACACCTCGGGGGAACTGGGTGTTGTCGTTGTCGGCGCCGCCACCCGTCGCGGACACGACGTGCAGGGTGCCGCGCTTGAACCTCGCGAACACGTCGAGCATCGCTTCACCCCGATAGCGCTCCAGGAACGCGTACACGTCCCTGCTCTCAGCCCGGAAGAGGCCGTCGTCGAGCGCGTGGTCCAAGTCGTCGTGCCGGATCCAGTGGTCGACCGGTTGCTCGTAGCGCAGCTGGTCGGCCTTCGACACCGCCACCGCGATCGGCAGGTCGGCCATGTCCTTCCGCCTTTCCAGGCGGTCCAGTGCGGAGGCGAACGCCTCGTTGCGGGAACCGGGCCCACGCCCGAACAAGGCGGGTACCGCACCGGCCGGCTCGTCGACGAACATCAGCGCGGTCGCGCCGAGCACGAACTGGCCGCCGAGCCTGCGCGGTCCCACCCTGGTGAAGTCCTCACCGGCCACGTCGAAGAACACCACCGGCCGTGCCCGCCCGGACCGGGTGCGCAGCAGCAGGTAGGTGGTGATCTCCTCCTTGAAGAAGTCGGTGGCCTGCAACGGTGTGCCGCGCATCAGCTGTGTGATCTCGCGCTGGAACGAGGCGTGCCGCAGCTCGTCGACCGGCTCGAAGCCGAGTCCGTAGTGGCGCAGGTCGTTGCGCAGCGCCGCGTGCACGATGCTCGCCAGCAGATGGGTCTTGCCGGACTTGCTCGGTCCCACCAGCCCGATGATGATCGGCGGTTCGTGGTTGCGGTAGGTGACCGGGATGTGGTGCTCGCGGTGCTCCCCCGCGGGGTTCGGGCACTTCACGTAGCAGCGGTCGTGCCGGTCCTGCCACTTCACCGGGTTGTTGATGTTCGACAGATCGGCGGGCTCCCAGCGCGCGCCGCTCTCGTCGACCACCCAGCGGAACAGCTCGGTCTCGTTCCAGTCGATGAACTCCAGGCAAATCGGGCACTGCACCTTCTGGGGCGCGGGGGTGGTCATCGGATCACCCACAGGACTGCGGCGGTGGCGAGCACCAGGAACAGCAACACCGCGAGTGGTGCCAACGGGATCTCCTTGCGCCGGGAGGGCCGCGACACTGGCGCCGGTGCGGGTGCGGCCATGGCCCTAGGGGGCGCGGTGGTCTTCGGTGGGCGCAGGAGGTCGAACCTCTCGTAGCCGGTGCGCATCAGGCTCAAGACGTTCACCGGCCGCGGCAACGGGGCGCGGTCACCCAACCGGTTCAGCATCTCCTCCGCGGTCGGGCGGTCCGCGGGCTGCGGGGCGAACACACCGCTCAGCAACCGGGCCAGGTACTCCGACTGCGACGCGAGGTCGGGCACCTCGCCTGGGCCTAGGCGCCTGCTGGTGTACAGCTCGAACACCACGCGGCCCGCCGCCTGCACGTCGTCGCCTGGGTGCGCGGTGGACTCACTGCCCGGCGGGCTCGAACGGTAGGCCTCGCCGTGTGCGACCGAATGTTCCAGGTGGGTGAGCTGCGTGGTGTCGCGGTCCCAGTACAACGACGCGGGACCGACCGAACCGTGCACCAGGCCCACCGCTGCGAGCTGGGCGAGCGCCCGGAAGAGCCCGACGGTGAACTGGTCGCGTTCGGTGCTCATCAGGTCGCTCAGGCCGTTGTCAAGGCGCCTGCCCCGGTACAGCTCGAGCAGCAGGAACGGCTCCGCCGAGTCGAAGTCGTAGCCGACCAGCGCCGGCAACTCCGGTACTGGTGTGCCGTACCGGGTGCGCAGCCTGGTCAGCGCCCGGATCTCGTTGTCCAGCAACGTCTCCACGCGCTGCAGGCCGAGTACGTCATCGGTCTCGGGCAGGTAGCGGCACAGCAGCACCTCGCCCTCGTGGGTCTTCACCTTGTCTGTGGCGAGCGCCGAGTCGGGCACGGAGCTCGAGTCGACGACCCTCACCTGCCACGTCATGGGCTTGCCGTCGGGGCCGCGGCCGGTGAGCGTGTCGTAGTTCGTGGCGGAGTACGTCACGTCGTCCCTCCTTCCTCGGACGTGGAGGTGGTGTCCGCGGCGGACGCGTGCACCTCTCGTTGGACGTAGCCGTGCAGGATCGGGGTCAGCCGCAGGGCGCCGACGGCATCACCGGGGGTGCGGACGATCTCCGTGGTGCCAGTGGCGGGCAGATCCATGTCGGCGGACGCGAAGTGCACGACGACCGCGCCATCGGCCTGCAGCAGCCGGATGTCGCCGGCCGCGCAGAGCTGGGTCATGCGGCTGCGTTCGGTCAGCCCGAAGATCCTCCGAGGGGAGTCGGAGCTCTGCCACAGCGTCGCGGCGAGGCGCCGGCGCGGGCCGTTGTCGACGATGAACAGCGGCAGCTCGCGCAGCCCGACCCGTTCGACGTGGTCGTTGTAGTCGCCGATCAGCTCCTGCGCGCGCCGCAACGCCCGCTCCGTGTCATTGGACAGCGGCATGCGGGAGGAGATGTCCTCGAACGACGGGCGCAGCACCTCCATCGTGATCTCCACGAGGTCGTGGTGCACCACCTCGCTCAGGCCCTCCGCGCCGCTGCCCCCGATGGCGTGATCGTCGTCCTCCCGCCGGCTCTTGATCACGTCGGTGAGCACGGAGGCCATCGCGTCGATGCCGCCCGCCACCACCAGTAGCGCGTCCGCGAGCCTGCGGTTGTGATCGGCGGGCGCCCAGCGTTCCGCGATCGCACGATCGAATCGGCCGACGAACTCGCGGTGCGCCGCGCTCGCCCTGCGCACCTGCGCCACGGCGGGCCAGGAGGTCACCGCACGGTTCCAGGCCATCACGGCGGCGGCCACGGCGGTCGCCACCGCGCCGACGACCACGACCGCGCTCAGCACTGTTCCCGGTGTGAGCCCGGGGAACCGGGTGCCCGCCAGGACGCTCGGCACCGCCGTCGCCGCGGCGGCAGCCATAGGCAGTCGTGCGTCGAGACGGCTTGGCGCACGGGCGAACAGCAGCCCGATGGCACCCAGCCACACCAGGCCGACACCCGACGCCCAGACCGGACCCGCCACCCACGCCGTCAGCAGACAGGTCAGGAACACCACCGGGAGCAGGTGCATGACCGGCGTGGGCCAGAGCCGAAACGGCTGCGGGGACAGCAGGTCGGACACCCACGACGCCGTCGCGGCGCCGGCTTCCCCGGAGGAGCCGCCGAGACCGCGCGCGGAGCCGAGACGGTTGCCCAGACCACGAGCCTGCTCGGCGAGACCGGGCAGCGTCCGGCCGGCGGTCAGCTCGGTGCTGAGCGCCTTGCGCAACGAGCTCGCGAGCTCGACCGAGTTCACCTCGGTCGGCGAGGGCAGGCCCTGCTCGGCGAGCTCGCTCGGCGCCGGATACCCGTCGGCCAGGCTGGAGTCCATGTCGGACAGCGCGCGCCTGATGACGCGGTGGTGGTGCGCGACGGCTTCGCCGGCATCTGCGAGCCTGCCCAGCACCACGAGGTGTGCACGGCGGCCACCGAGCAGCCCGGCGAGGCCGTGCAACGACTCGACCGCCTTCACCGCCGCGCCGACCTTGACCTCGGTCGCCCTGGCGGCCTCCGCGAGCGGCGAGCCCGGCCGGACGGTGACCGGCGCTCCGTCGGTCACGCCGCGCACCACCGATGCCAGCTCGGTCGACTCCCGGTCGTGCTGGCGCGCGGCCACACCGGTGGCCACCAGCTGGCGCAGCACCCGCAGCCGCAACGCCCGCATCATCGCGGGATCGACGAGCGCGTAGTCCACCTCCAGGCCAGGGTTGGCCGCCTGGTGCGGCATGGTCGCGACAGCGGCGAACACGCGGTCGAACACCGCGGGGAACCGCAGCGCGGTCAGCAGGTCGTCGAGATCGGCCTCGGCCCGACCAGCGCCGGGCCGCTGCGAGCCACCCTCCCACGGCACACCGGGGCCGTCGCCCACCCACAGCGTCACGCCGACGTTGGCGAGCGCGGACGGGGTACGCAGCACCGGGCTCCGGTGGCCGGGGTCGATCGTGCCGACGGTCACCAGCACGATCGCGGTGACCTGGGGCAGCCGTGCGAGTCGTTCGAACCACAGGTGGTGGTCGCTCAACGCCGTCGTGGTGTCGACCACCAGCACCCTGCTCGACGGCCCGAGCTCGTTCGCGTTGGGGCGCTGGAGGTTCTCCGCGTAGGACTGGCCCTCCGGCGTGCGGAGGTCCAGCGTCATCACCGGATCAGAGTTCACGGGCGCAGCCATTCCGGATCGCGGGCGACCCACTCGCGCAGGTCGTACAGGTTGTCCTGCAACGGGTTGTTGACGCCGCGGAACGGCAGTCGCAGTGCGCCTGGCAGGGTGTCCTCCCAGAACTCGCGCAGCGCGTGCAACCGGCGAACGCCGCTGTCACCGGTGCGCTGCCGCAGCTCCTGGTCGACCTTGGCGAGTTCGTCGGCGGCCATGCCGATGATGCGGTCGTAGAGCCGGGAGGGCTTCATCGGCCTGCTGTCCACCCCGCGCGGGGTCGCGCCGATCAGCTTGGCGCAGAAGTCGCGGCGGATCTGCTCGTCGTCGGTGAGCACCCATGCCTCGTAGGCCGACAGGACACTGGCCCACGCGGACATGCGGCCGAACGGTTCGAGCGGCAGCTTCATGGTCGCTTGGGCGCCCTCGCCGAGCCGGACGTGGATCGCGGTAGGCGACTCCTCGTCGCCCTCGACGGAGATCTGGTCGTTCCACGCGGTGCACAGCAGGTGGTGCAGAATGCGTTCGCGGTGCTCGGGAACCGTTGCCAGATAACCGAAGTCGTACCCGAGGCGTTGGCGCCAGCGCAGGAAGTCCTGCTGCTCCTCGTTCTTGAGTGCGTCGGACCAGTGCTTGAGCACCTCGCGGACCTCGGGCACCTCGGTGAGCCCCATGGAGCTTCGGAACAGCACCACGGTGATCGACTCGGCGGCGATCGGGCGGAACTCCACCACCGCGCCGGTGCGCGGCAGCGTGACCTCCTGCTGGAGGTACTTCTCCAGCTCGGGGTCTTTAGTGCCGGCGGGATAGCTGAACAGGATGCGCATGCGACCGGTGCCGCTGGGCGCGAAGCCTCCCGGCACCAGTCCCGCGAGTTTCTCCCGGAACTGTGCGAGCTCGTCGTCGCCCACGGCCACGCCCGGCTTGCCGGCGGCCGCGGCGAGCAGGTCCTGCAGAGCGGGCAGCAACGGGCGGTGCTGCCCGTCGCGGTAGGAGAAGAGGCGCTTCACCGCCTGCTTGACCCGGTCCTTGATGTGCGCCACCGCCATGGTGGCGCCGCGTCCGTCGAGAATCATGTCGTAGACGAGCTTCCAGCCCTCATCACCGAGGATCTCGGTGACCAGGTCGCCGGGCGTGGCGGTCGGGTGCAGCCTGCCGCCCTGGTGCACGTAGAAGTCCACGAACCGGCGCACCACCGCCTGGTAGAACGGTTCCAGGTCACCCTGGCGCGGCAGCAGGTACGTGACGCCGACGCGCTGCTGGTAGAGCTCGCGGGCGCGGGCGGTGAAGCGGCGCTCGCTCTGCCGTGCGTGGTCCTCGAAGGCGTTGACCAGCGAGAGCACCTGCTGCTGCACGGCCTTGAGTTTGAGGTCCCAGCGCACCGCCTGGTCGTTCCACGCGGCGTGCCAGATCCGGCGGGCGCGCCAGCCGTACCACTCGTCCTGCCTCGCGAGCGCGGCGCGCACCGGTGGGTCGGAGAACTGCAGCTTGCGCAGGAACTTGCCCTTGATGTCGGCGGAGGCGGGCGGCTGCAGCGTCACCCCCGGCGGCGCCAGGGGTTCACCGCGGCGCAGTTCGAGGATCCGTGCGAACCCGAGTGCGCTGGCCTCGTCGGACAGCCCGTCGTGGCCGTTCAGCACCCGGCGCAGGCGGAACAGGTCGATCTCACCGAGCAGCGACTTCACCGCCCGGCCGGCGTCGAAGGTCTGCACCAGGTCCGGTATCTGCCGGGAGAGCTGCTGTTCGAGTGTCCGCAGGCCGGACTCCATCGTGCGGGCGCGGGTGGCCAGCACGCGGGTGATCGCCTCCGCTCCGGACACGGCGGTCACCTCGTTGATCGGCACTGGCGCGCGCAGTCTCAGCGGGTCCAGGTTGGACTCGGTGAAGAACCTCTCGATGTAGGCGGAGTTGTTCTCCGCCAGTCCGGCGCCCGGTTCGTCGAGCTCCGTCACGGCTGCGGCGAGCAGACGTGCGCTGATGATGTCCGCGATGTCGTCCACCGGCACAGTCATCGACGCGACGGAGCTGGTCGACACGCCGCGGTTGCCGATCCCGGTCGGCGCGGGTACCTCGCGTTCAACCGCGCTGTTGATGAAGCTGTCCGCGAATGACATGTAGGTCTGCGCGATGGCCTGGCGGCCGCCGTCGCCCTCGGTGCCGAGATCGGTGCCGATCAACGACAGCACCAGCGACACGATCGACCGGTGCAGGTCGTCGCGCTGTACTCCGGCACCTTTGCCGAACAGGAACGCGGTCTGCACGGTGGAGGCGCGCAGCCGGATCTCCTCTCGATCCGGGTAGCGCACCGACAACGTGCCGCTGACGCCCGAGCTGTCCAGCTCGGTACCCGCGACCTGCGCGTTCTGGTCGTCGACCAGCCGGAACAGATCGAGCAGCGACCGGCCCGCGTTGAGCCGCGCGGCCCGGCCGCCCCCGAGTCCCTCGTCGAACGCGGAGGGCATGAGCACCAACGGGAAGATGCGCGCGCGGTAGTCCTGGTGCGCGAAGACGTCGCCGATCAGGTGCAGGAAGTCGAAGAATATGCCGCTTCCCGTGCCGCCCGCGACCGAGAACGCCACGAAGACGTCGCAGGACAGCGATCTCTTGCCGCCACCGAGAAGCGCGAGCTCACCCAGTGAGTTGTTGATCGCGCCAACCGCCTTGCGCAACGGGGCTTGCGCCGCCGAGGTGCCGCCGCGGAAGGTCTCGAACAGCGCCGCCCTGCCCACGGTCGGCAGCTGGCCGGCGCCGCGGGCCAGCGGGCCGATGCGCGGCTCGCCCTGCGGCGGCGGCAACCAGGGGTCGACGAGTCTCGGTGCGGCCAGGCGCAGGCTGCGCGCGACCTCCGGGTACGTGTCATGGTGCGGCACCAGTTCCCGCACGAGGTGCATGGTGCGTTCGGCCGCCGGCAGGTACTCGGGGTCGGGCACCACCCGGCGTTCCAGCGCGCCGAACTCGTCCTCCGACAGGTCGGCGTAGACGAACTGCAGGCACGAAGGCAGCTGGTAGGGCAGGAAGTTCTTGCCCTGCATGCGGTGCTGCAGCTCGGTGCCGTCCGGTCCACAGAGCTCTTCGCGCAACCTGCGCTCCAGCTCAGCTCCGACCCGGCAGCCGGTGCCACCCAGTCCGACGTACATCATCGGTTGGTAGATCTGCATCGTGGTCCTTCCGCTGCCCGTGGCTAGAGCAGGTGGTGATTGCCACCGGCGGGCTGGTCGCCGGAGAACTGGGTGGTGGCGAGCGGGTCGTGCCGGTCGCCGGGAAGCTCGGCCTGGGCGTGCTCGTCCAGCACCTGGACGGACAGCGTGGGACTCACCTCGACGCGGTCGCCGACGGTCAGCTGCCGGGTCTCGCCGTACGGAGTGCGCAACGTGAGTCGGCCTCCGTTGCGGCTAAGGACGTATCCGTCCTCGGCCCCGGCCGAGTGCGCGAGCTGTGGTACACCCGCGCCCGCCTCGCCGAGGTGGAAGAGGAACCGCGCTGACGGCTGTTCCGGTGCTGCCAGGTCTCCACGCGACCTGTGGCCCTCGTAGAGGTGTACGACGAGTCCACGGACATCCCTGCGGCGGCGCCACCTGATGATCAGGAGTACCGCAGCGGTGACGAGCGCGGCGGCCGTGATCGCGGCCGTGATCGCGGCCGTGTGGTCCGGCTTCACGTCCGCGGTGATCCGCCAGTCGTAGATCACGTCGTCGGGCCGTTCGTCGTCGACCACCCGGAGTGTCAGCGCGTTGGCGCCCTGGACCGTGCCGGTGGCGAAGGCCAGGTCGAAACCGAACGTGCCCGTGCCCGACGGAGGCAGTGGCAGTACGGTCTGCTCGCCGGGGATGGTCGCGAGCGTTCCCGGAGCCGGGTCGGCCACCAGGATCCTGGCCTTGCGGGCACGACCAGAGCTGTTGGTAACGGTGACCGATCCCTTCATCGACCCGCCCGGCTCGACGGTGCGGTCCGAGTTGCCGAACGTGCCGGTCGCAGTGAGTTCGGGTGGACCTTGCACGATGTCCGCGTCGACTGTCCGGGTGTCACCGCTGATGCCGATGCCCGCGACCGTGCCGGTGAACTTCACGGATCCCTTGGCCTGCTGGGGAATGACGACCTTGCCGGTGTAGATCCCGTCCTGGCCGGTGGGGTCACCGTTCTGGCCGTCGTCGCCGAGCGTGATGGGTGTGGCCCAGCCGTCCCCTGTCACGTCTGCGGTGAATGAGAGGTCGCGCAACGCGGACGGGTCGGTGATCGACCGGGTGCGCGTCTGCAGGCTCAGCGTGACGGTGACCTCATCGCCGGGACGCGGTGCGGGTGGGTTAGCGGTCATGTTCGAGCGCACCGCGCCCTGGTACATCACGACGGTGCTGACGTTGAGTGCGGGCACCCCCGGCGCGGACTTGATCTTCACGGTCCAGGTGCCCGGCACCGGGTTCACGATCCGCAGCGCCTCTACAACGCCGTTCTCCCCGCTGATCTGGAAAGACGAACCGTCCTGGTCGCCGGACTTCGGCACCGTCCTTCCCGCCGGGTCCGCGTAGGACACCGAGACGCGGGGGTCGTGCTTCGTCACGATGATCGAGCCGTCGGTCGCGATCGCGGGAATGACGACCTCGGCCTCCGCCTCGCCGCCGCTGCTGAGGGGCGTGCGCTGGATCGCGCCGGCGCCCGCGCACCGCGCTGCCTGGAACGCCTGGACCAACGCCTCGCCCACGTCCGCGCTGCTGTTCACGACGGTGGCGGACGGCGTGGGTGACTTGGGCCCGCACTTGCCCTGGAACGATTCCGCCGCGAACCGGTCGAGCTGTCCGCGGTTGACCTTGCCGAACCCGAGCGGCCAGACCTGGACCTTCTCGGCCACCGCCTCTTCGAGCGTCTTGCCGACCCGCCGGGAGGCTTCCTTGTTGCGTTCGTCGCCGACGTTGTCGGTGCCGTACCTCGGGCTGTCACTCACGTTCAGCTCGCCGTCGGTGAGGATGAAAACGAGCTTCGGGCCCTGCTTGTCGCCACGCAGATAGGTGAGTGCCTGTTGCAGTGCGGCAGCGTGGTCGGTGCCGTCGCCCTGGCCCAAAGGGCGGCTGCGCAGGTTCCGCACGCACTCGCTGAGCCGTTGCCGGTCCTGGGCGGTCGTGACGGTGCTCGGCGGGCACACCACGTCGACCGGTGACTGGGCGCCGTTGTCGCTGCCGAAACCGACGACCGCGATCGAGCTGGAGGGCGCGAACTCGCCGAGCGCGATCAGCGCGGCGGCCTCCCGCTCACGTTCTATGTCCTGCTCACTGATGCTGCTCGACTCGTCGACCAGCACCACTATGTGCGCGGGTGAGACCGTCGGAACGGGCTGCTGCTGCCGCGCCGCCGCGCCTGGCCACGGCTGCACCAGCAATACGGCTGCCACCGTTGTGGCGAGCACTGAGAGACGCATGAGTAATTCACCCACTGACGCTGGTGGAATGGAGCACGGGCAGATCGCGGTATTTCGATCGGGGGCATGCGGCGATTCGTTACCTCGATCTCTCGCGACTGGGTCGCAGGCAGCGCTGGGTCCAAAATATTCCACTGTTATTGGATTGCGACTTGCTGCGCTAAGCGGGTGAAAAATGTGCGACAGTGAAACGCTCTGCCTGCCGTTCGCGACTCCTGGTGTCCGCATCGTTTGAATAGTGGACAAATTATGGCCAAAAGATGTCTGTGGTGGAGGGGAGGTGCCGAGTCGACCGAAGTGCCTGCTGATCAGGTGGATTGCGACCTCTGGTCACCCTCGTCTCAAGCCGGGAGCGCTTTCAAAATGGACGGGACGGTCGGGAGCGGCGGTGCGAGTATGCGGCGGCACTACTGACCCGGGCCTTTCGTGTAGGTGACGGTCCGGCTTGAGGGCGTGTCAGGTAGCTCGTGGGCGTCCTCCTTTCGGTGTTCGGGGTCGTCACGGTGGACCGTTTTCGGCTGGGCATCGTTGGGATCCACTGCTCGATGAGGGTGGTACTTGGTTCGCGGGAACGGGTTCATGCGGGTCGGGTCGGTTGCGGTAGGCGGTGCAGGCGTTGTTGGGCAGTCAGGACCAGTTCGGTCCAGGGTGCGTGGCGGGCCAGCCGGAGATGGATTTGTCAGGCGTGGCGCTTGAGCGTCCGGCGATGGAGAACAGGCGTAGCCGCGGGCGTTTGGATTCCCATCTGCGGGCTTGATGGCCGGTCAGGGCGAGCATCTGGGGTCCAGGCGGTCAGATCGAGGGCGAGGCGACGATCGCGACCCAGATCCGGTTGTGGGCGTAGCCGTGCAAGGGCAAGTTGGTCAGCCAGGTGGCCCTCGCGGTGCGGATGCGGTGTTCGGCGCGGGCCGGGCGGCGGTGACGTAGTTCAAGGTCGGCGAGCTAGCGGCAGTTGACGTTGGTGGCGAACGCGATCAGCCGGGCCGTCGGCGTCGGTGAACCGCAGCTGCGCGTCGGCGTGTGGGCGTTCCTTCCGCGCGATGATCCGCATGCCCTGAAGCCATCTGGACAGCTCCAGCACGCCGGTGGCCTTGGCGCCCCAGGGTCCGTCGCGTGGGGTGCGGTTGTCGTAGGCGGGGGCCACGCGTGTGCGGGGACGCGGGCCAGGCGCTCGACCGCGTCGTCGGGTAGGTGAACCGAGTGAGTAGCCCAGTTTCTTACGTGCAGCCATTCAAGAAATTCCTGAGTGCTGCCAGCGGCGTCGGTGCGGACGAGGACCTTTCGGTCGACCCGTCCGCGCTTGGTGGTGGATGGCAACTGCCGCAACGTATCCCGAGCTAACGCGATGTGGTCGGCGGCGGTGTTTTATCCAGCGTTGCCCGGCCGAAGCCTGATCGCCAGTGGTTTGCCGGTGCCCTGTGCAGTGGTCGGCAAATGAGCACATCGGGTGGGCTCTGCAGACCGTGATGATGGCCTGATCCCATTGAGCGTCAACAAGATCAGGCGCATGCACGCCGCCTTGACCTGCACCCCGTACCCGCGGTCCCACGCCAAAGCCTGGTCACACTGGTTTCGACGCCACCAAACCGAGCCCAATGATGCCACTATCAGCGACGACTCAAAGAACACGGCCTACTGCTGTAGTACTAGACAGCGATCGGTCTGTTTCTGTTGCCTTAGTGACGGGCCTGACCGGACACGCAACGAGGCGGGTTTACTGCTGAAGTCGCCGCTCACTCAGGCCAGCGGAACGCGTCACGGCGAGGTTCGATCCGCTGAACCCCCGGGCGACGAAAGAACCAGTGTGAGACTCAGTGACTGGATGGCCGCAGCGACGACGCACGCCACCGCCCGCTGGACCGTGCGCTATGGCGAGGTGCTCCGCTTCGCGGGCTCGGACCTGCCCCGGCCTCGGACGATCCGGGTGCCCACCCGGCACGGCCGCGTCCGCGTGCACGTCTACCAGCCGCACTCCGCGCCGGTGCCCGGCGCCGCGCACGTCCACTTCCACGGCGGAGCGTTCCTGATGCGCTACCCGTTCATGGACGACTGGTGGTGCCGCTACCTCGCCGCGACGACCAACGTCCCCGTGCTCAACGTCGACTACCGCGCCGCCCCCTACGTCGCCTATCCCGTCGCTCACCACCAGTGCCACGACGTCGCGGCGTGGGCGGCGGCGGGCGGCGACGAACTGCGGCTCGACGGCGAGAAGATCTCGGTCGGCGGGTTCTCCTCCGGCGGCAACCTGGCGGCATCGGTCAGCCTGCAGGCCCGCGACGGTGGACGCTGGCTGCCCGCCTTGCAGGTGCTCGGGATTCCCGTGCTGGACTTCCACGACGAACCCGGGCACGAGCCCGGCATGATCACGCCGCAGCTCCGCCGGCTCGTGCGCCGGGCCTACTTCCCCGACCCCGCCAGCCGGTTGGAGCCGTGGGCTTCTCCTTTGCTGGCGCCGAACCTGTCAGGCCTGCCGCCCGCCGTGGTGCTGACCGCCGAACGCGACGTGCTCCGCCACGACGGCCGACGCTACGCCGCACGTCTGCGCGAGGCCGGCGTGCCGGTGCACCACGACGAGACGCCGGGCGCCGACCACTACTTCCTCACCGAGAACCCCGTCCGCGCCCGCACCACGATGGCCATGGTCGCCGGGGCCATCGGCGCGGCGGTGTCCTGACCACGGCCTCGGTGTCACACCCGACGCCGGCATCACCCTGTGCTCTGGCCTGGGCGAATCGTGCGGTGACCACGCACGCGGCCGCCGTCGTGCAGACGGCCGGGGACGGCCCTAGCGTTGCGGGCAGCAGAAGACGGCGAAAGGTGATCTCATGCGCTTCACCACGGCGGCAGTTCCTCAGCCGTTCCAGGCGCAGTGCACCCGGAACTTCGACCGGCCGGGGACGTACTGGGTGTCACCGTGTCCCGCCGAGTGATGGCGTCTCCGGCGCGCGAGTCCACCGCGCAGGACGTGGAGGAGGCTTCGCCGACTCGCGGAGCCTTGCCATCGGCGCGGACTCCAGGATGCGCGCTCGAACGAATGTGCTTGGGCGAGCTGATGACCGCCGTCGCCCAGGGTGACCGGACCGCCTTCGGCCGTGTTTACGACCTGCTGTCGGTCCGGTTCTACCGCCTGGTCCTGATCAGTGTGCGGACCGGGGGCTCCCAGGCCGATCGCGAGACGGCAGCGGAGCAGGCAGCGCTCGACGCGTGGACGAGCGTCTGGCGCGACGCCCCGCAGCTGCTGCTCTCCTCGCGTCGGCCACTGACCTCGGCCGACGCCGTCGCCTGGATCACGAACAAGATCATCGGCAGTCTGCCGGCCCCGGCGCGGCGCGGCTGAACCGGTCCGAGGTCTGTCCAAACTGGACTTGCACGAGTGCGTGCATGCGTCTGGGAGATCGGTTTCGTACGTCATGGTGGGTGATCGGCGGACGCGATCAGGACGTGTGTGGCGACCGCGTGATCGATGGTGAACAATGATCCGCTGTGTTCACGAGCGGGGAAGACGCGGACCCGGTGGCGGCGGAACTCGCCTGCATGATGATCGAATGCCGGTTCGCGGAAGTCGTGGACCGCACCGAGAACCTCGGCCCTGAACCCGATCTGCCCGTGGACAGGGCCCGGTGGCGGCTGGCGCTGTACATCCGGTCGGTGGCTTTCGTGAACCTCCTTCGCTACGACGAGGCGGAAGCCGCGTGTCAGGCCGTCCTGCGGTCGGCGGACGCGGATGGCGACCACGTCGCGCGCATCAGGGTTCTGGGATACGGCATCGCCGCCGCCTTCCTGCAAGGGGAGGTGGACGAAGCCCTGGGCCGGCTCGACGAGGTGCTGGCCGCCGCCGAGACCATGGACCCCGGGCCGGAGCGGACCTTCGCGCTCGTCGCCGCCGCGACCACCACCGGGATCATCGGGCTCTCGGAACTGAGCGACCGGCTGATCTCCGAGGTCGTCGGTCAGGTGACGCGAGCCGCATCCGCCGGCGTGATCCACCCAGGGGTCATGCGCATGCTCCACGCACTCATGGTCGTGAGGCGCTGTCAGCTGGCCATGGCGCTGGAATCCCGTGATCCGGAGCGCGCCGCGGAGCTGTACCGCAGTGTGGTCCACCTCGTCCAGCAGGCGGGGTGCGGCCCCGCTTCCACAACGACGGGTGACGGGCCCTCGTCGCCGGTGGGGGTGGGTCCGCTCGAACGACAGGCTTCGCTCTTCAAGGCGCACCACGCCTTCGCGCGCATCGCCGTGGGGGAGGAGGGGACGGAGCTGGAGATCCCGGCCTCTTCCGTCCTGCGGTCCGACCTGGACCCGCTGGACATGACCGCGGCGATCATGTGGGGGCTGTGCCGGCTGCGCGCGTTCCTGCGCGGCGACCAGTCTCGACCGGCCGAGCTCCGCGCCATGCTGGAGCTCGGCCGTGGCGTCACGGATCTGGCCGTGCGCATGCCCACGCTCGTGCTCCGTGCCGAGAGCTATCGCCTGTACCTGGCGCTCTCCGAACGAGCCGGTGAGACCCTGCTGAGTGCGATGCTCGCGGAGAGGCACGAGGCCGCGGTCCACGAACTCGAGTGGAGCGACCGGCTCGAATGGGCGTCCTTCTCGGGGTTTCGCTCGAAGATCATGCGGAGCGTCCGGGACGGCCTCTGACCGCGAAGGCCGTTCAGGGGTTCGCAGGCGCGCATGAACACGAACTTTCTTTCGAAAGTGAAACCACGTGGACGTGTTTTCCGCGTCTGTTCTTGTGCTGGCGATCAGGTTGCTGCTCAGCGCGAAAAAGTGCTGTGGTGCGAGTAACCCTCATGTGTCGAAGCTTCTCCAGTTGAGACGGCAGCTCGGCTTTCTTGACACATCAGAAACAACGAACTTACAGTTTCGAAAGTGATCGACAGCGTCACGCCGAGCGGTGAGCCGGGCTGCCACCGCCACTTCGGGACGGATGGAGGTGCGAGCGGACGTGAACAAGACGAAGACCATCGGCGAACCGGTGCTCGAGCGGGCTTTTCGGGTGCTGCGCACGTTCGGTGCGGAACGGCGGCCGCTGTCGTTGACTTCGCTGAGCGCGCGTTCCGGCCTGCCGAAGTCCACCGTGCTGAGGTTGACGCGGACGCTGGTGCGGCTCGGGGCGCTGGAACGGTGCGCCGAGGGCGGGTACACCATCGGGCTCGGTCTGTGGGAGCTCGCGACGCTCGCGCCGCGGGCGGAAGGGCTTCGTGTCCGAGCTTTCCCGTTCATGCGAGAGCTGCACGGCGTCACCGGGCAGCACGTGGTTCTGAGTGTGCTCGACGGCGTGGAAGCGGTGATGACCGAGTTGCTGTCAGCACCGGACGCGGTGCGGACGCCGTACCGCGTGGGCAGCCGATCTCCGTTGTACGCGACCGCGCAAGGGCAGTGCCTGCTGGCGAACGGCCCGGCGGCCCTGCAGGAGCAGGTCCTCACGGGCGAGTTGCTCGCGGTGCCGGAGAACGTCCCGACCTGCCCTCAGCGGCTGCGGTCGCGGCTGGCCGCCGTGCGGAGCGAGGGCGTGGCGGTGGTGAGCTGCGCGGTGCCGGAGGCGCACACCGCGGTGTCCGCGCCGGTGGTGGACCACAGAGGACAGGTGATCGCCTCGCTCACCGTCGTCGTGCGGGCGCCCGGCTGCAACGTCCCGGCCCTGCGCGCCGCGATCATGGCGACCTGTCACGCCGTGAACCAGAGCATCCGCACCTCGCCCGTCCACGGTTTTCCGGAGGACCCGCCCTCGCCAGGAGCCGGGATCGCCGGTCGTTCCTTCGGGTAGCGCGGCTTCCGTTTCGACCACTCATCCCGCGATGCGTCGGGTGATGTCGCGGGTCGCCGCCGAGTCGGACGACCTCCAGCAACACGCGGGTCGTTTCCGCTTGCAGCACAAGCGTTCTGGTGCGGTGGGCGAGTTCGGCGAGGCGCTGGGCCAGGACTTTCCGGTGGGCGGGGTCGACCTCGTCGTCCTGCAGCCAGATCGAGAACGCCGCGGTAGAGGCCTGCCGACTTCCCGGGCTCCCGGTGTTCGGGCTCGCTCAGGACGCTGCCACGAGCAGCTGTGCTCCGGTGGCGCGCAGTCGTTCTAGAGCACGGCGGTTCTGGATCGGTGCGGTGATGAGGGTGTGTTCTCCGCCCAGTGCGAGCCAGGGCGTTCCGCCGGTCGCGGCGAGAACATCGGCGGAGGCGAGCAGAACGGTGCGTCCGGAGGAGATGGTGGAGAACGCTTCGACGGCGGCCGACTGGTCTTCGTCGAGGTGCACCACGCCGCTGGTGTCCACGCGGTGGCACGGGAGGAAGGCGACGTCGACACGATCGCGCTGTCCGGCTTCCGGAGCCGGCTTCAGCACCCCGCCGTGCAGCGTTCCGCCGGTGACGCGCACGGTGAAGCGGTCGAGGTCGCCCGCGAGCTGCTCGCACGCCGCCAGGTCGCCGGTCACGACCGTGATGCCGGTGAGGTCGGAGCGCTGGTGCAACGCGGCGGCGACGTCGGCCGAAAGCCGGCCCGCACCGAGGAAGACGGTGTCGTGCGAGCGCAGCAGGGCCGCGGCCATCACCGCCTCCGCCACGGGATCGCGGCGAACTCGGAGTGACTCGCTCGCGGCTGGCTGCGCGCCTCCCCACACGCGGCGCACGTGCCCGGCGGCCTCCAGGTCACGCAGGTCGGACCGGATCGTCACTTCCGAAACCTGGAGCCGCTGACTGAGGTCCCCGATGCCGACGAAGTCCGCCCGTGCCACGATCTCCAGGAGCTGCCCCTGCCTGCGGACACGGTCCGACGGTGGTCGTCCCGCCATCCCGTCCTCCTCGCCACCCGCCGGCGTCGCCACGGGCTGTGAGCGTGCTGGAGCCGCCGCTCACCCAGTGTACATTTAGGTTTCAACATTCTCGCCTTCGAATGTGAAGGCCGGGTACGGGACGGCGAGCGAGGAGGGGTCGTGGCCACCGAGCAGGGACCCGGCGATCTCACCGTCACCGAACGCCGGCACCGCATCGTCGCGGTGGTCCGGCAGCTCGGGTTCGTCCAGGTGCGCCCGCTCGCGCAGGAGCTCGGCGTGTCCGAGGTGACCATCCGCCAGGACCTGCGGTCGCTCGAGGAGTGCGGTGCGCTGCACCGGGTCCGAGGGGGAGCGGCGGCCAGCTCCGGCACGGCCGCGCCGGCACGACCGGCGCGCGCGGACTGGGCCGACCCGGCCGTGGGCACCATGGTGGCCGCGTTCGTCCGCAGCGGGGACACGATCGTCCTCGACCACGCCCCCGGCATCCGGGCCGTCGCGGAGGCGCTCGTCTCCCGGCGCGACCTGTCCGGCGTCGTCGTGCACACCGAGTCGCTCCCCGTCCTCGCGCCGTTCGCGGGCCACTCCGACCGCTTCACCGTCGTCGTGCCCGCCGGCACCCTGGACGCGACCCACCGCGTCGTGCCCGACCGCGAGACCGAGACGAACGCGGACCTCGCCGTGCTCGGCTGTGCCGGCGTCAGCGTCGACGGACTCCTCGCGCGCACCGAACCCGAGGCCTTCGCCCGGCGCCGTGCCGCGTTCGCCGCCCGGCGGGGCATCGTCGTGGTACCGCCCGATGCCCTCGACCAGCCGGGGGAGCACGTGGTCTGTTCCCTCGACCACGTCGACGCGTGCATCACGAGCCGAGCCCTCGACGAAGCGGTGGCCGGGCCGTTGCGCGCCGCGGGGCTCCGGATCTTCGCCGTCTCCTGATCCGGCGCAACGCTTTCCCGCCGTGCGGCAGGTTGTGCCGCTGAGCGGAACGAGCACGTTCCCGCGCGCCGGGCCTTGTTAGCGTCCGGAACACCTTCGCCGATCTCGTTCCTCCCGTGCTCCCCGAGTGCGGGATTTCCGGCGTTCTTCGTTCCAGGGCAAGGAGGCCTTGTGATTCGACGAATCTCCGCCGTCTGCATCTCCCTTCTCCTGATGACATCCGCTGTTCTGGCGCTTCCGGCCGCCGCCGCGGTCCCGCGCCCGGTCGTCGTCGTTGCGGGTACGTTCGGTCCCGCGTTCTTCTACAAGCCCCTCGCCGACCGCCTCCGCGCGGACGGACGTGCGGTGGCGGTCTTCCCGCTCACCGGCCTGGGAACGGCCGACATCCGCGTCTCCGCACGCGATCTGAACAGGTTCGCCGACGACTTCCGCGCCGCGACGGGCGCGAGCCAGGTCGACCTCGTCGCGCACTCGCAGGGCGGACTGGTCGCCCGGCAGTACCTCAAGAACGAGGGCGGCGCGGGAGAGGTCGCGAACCTGGTCACCCTCTCCACGCCCCACTACGGCACCGTCGTCGCGAACATCGCCGACTTCTTCGGCGGCGGCGACTGCCTGAGAATCGTCGCCTGCCAGCAGATGAAGGTGGGATCGGACTTCCTGAACAGCCTGAACGCCGGGGACGACACGGTCGGAGCGGTGCGGTACACGAACCTCTACACCCGCTTCGACGCGCTCGTGCGACCGATCGAGAACGCCCGGATGAACGACGGCGCCACGAACGTCCTGGTGCAGTCGCAGTGCCCGTACCGGGTCGTGGTCCACCTCGGCATGCCCTTCGACGGCACTGTCCACAGCGGGATCCGGGACGCGCTGCAGGGCAGGGCGATCGCGTTGGACTGTTTCGGAGTCTGACCGGCATTCGACGGAGAACCGCGAGCTCTTGTTTCGGTGGACGGCACTTCCGTTGAGGCTCTCGTCCTCGTCTTCCTAGTGTTCGCCGCGGATCTCCGGTCGACGGATCGTCCCGCGGGACAGGTGATTCGCGCCGGACACCCTGCACATGTTCCACAGAAGGGTTCAGTCCTATGAAAAAGATGTTCTCGCGGAGGGTCGCGGCCGTGCTGGCCGTGAGTGCCGCGATCTTCGGTCTGGTACCGGCGGGGGCGGCCAGTGCGGCCCAGCAGTGCGACTTCTCGTTCAGCACGGGCAAGTTCGGCTGCAGCGGTGCCGGCAGCGTGCGCAAGAGCACGGACGTCATCGGTGCGCGCATCTACACCGGCACCGACTACACCGGCGACATGCTCACGATCTGGGTGCCGGCGCCGTGCCCCAAGAACGACAGGGTCGACCACTTCCTGGCGCTCAACGACAGTTCCTGGCGCAACCGGGTCAACTCCGCGCAGGCGTTCTCGACCTGCTGGGTGTGGCTCTACCGCAAGGACGGCAACCGCGACGGTCCGTTCCAGGGCAACCACCCGGACCTCACGTTCGCCGGGTACCGCACCTCCCAGATCGGCCTGAGCTGAAGGAGCACGACATGATCAGCAGGAGCAAGGTGCTGGCGGCGCTGGCGATGGCGGTCGCGGCCATGTTCACGGCCCTGCCGGCCGCGAACGCCACGCACGCCGGCCAGCCGACCACGCAGGAACTGATGTACAGGTGCGCGGGTGCGGACTACTGCCAGTTCAAGCCCTACGGCGCCATGGAGATCTTCAACGGCTCCCGTCAGCTGGCGGGCAGCGGGACCAACTGCACGAGCAGCCTGATGACCAGGGTCATCAACTACTCCGCGACCACCGGCACGAAGAACACGTTCGGTGTGGAGATCAGCGGCGGCGTCGAGCTCGGGAAGATCTTCGAGGCGTCCATCAAGGCGAACTACTCCCGTGAGTGGTCGTTCTCGGAGACGAAGACGGACGAGGTCCGCCAGGAGATCAAGCCCCGCAAGAAGGTGAACATCTTCGCCTCGAAGCAGAAGTCGCGCGTGAACGGTACGTGGGAGATCCACTTCGGGAGCCGCTACTACGGCCACTACTACTGGTACGTGAACGGCAGCGTCGACGGCCAGACCAAGGGCCAGGCGTGGGACATCAGGGCCGAGGAGGTCAACGCGGTCTGCTGAGTCCCATCGCCCACCGGGGCCCCGGCACTCTCCCGTCCGGGGCCCCCTCGACCCGCGAGGCCCACCATGCTGATCAAGTCGCTCGCGTGCCTGACCCTGCTGTTCGCACTGGGCACGGGCACCGCCGCCGCCCACGTGACCGCGCACGCGCCGGACAGTCCGCCGGAGAAGGGCGGGCACGGCACCGTCGTGCTGCGCGTGCCGAACGAGGAAACCCGAGCCACCACCCGCTTCGAAGTCACGCTCGCCCCCTCCTTCGGCATCACGACCGCCCGCACCCGTCCCGTCCCCGGCTGGGACGCCGCGGTGCAGCGAGGTGACGGCGGTGTCGTCACCTCGGTCGTCTGGACCGCCCGTGCGGACAGCGGAATCCCCGGCGGCAACGAGCACTACGAGGACTTCGGCGTCACTCTCGGGCCCCTGCCCGCCGACGCCGACCACGTCCTGTTGCCCGCGACCCAGTTCCTCTCCGACGGCAGCACGGTGAGGTGGGACGACCAACCGGACCGTCCGGCGCCGATGGTCGCGCTGGCCGAACCGTCCGGGCACGGACACCACGCCACGATCGCCTCCGACGTGCCCTGGGGCGCTGTGGTGAGCCTGCTCGCCGTGGGCCTGCTGCTCGCCGTCGGCGGGTTCGTCCTCATCCGCCGCAAGGGGATCTCATGACACGCGTGCTGCTCGTGATGTTCTTGCTGTTCCTCTGCCTCACACCGCAGGCCTCGGCGTCGCCCGCCCTGGTGTCCGCCAACCCGGGCACGAACTCGACGATCTCGGTGGCACCGCGGGACGTCCGGTTGACCTTCGACCGGACGATCGGCGGTGCCGGTCCGTACTCGATCGCCGTGACGGGCGGGGGCGAGCAGTGGTCCGAGCCGATGATCGGCGCTGACGACACCGTGCTGACCGTGCCGTTGCGGCCCGCGATGCCGGCGGGCGACTACCTCGTCAGCTACGAGCTGACACCTCCGGACGGCGTGCAGGTGAAGGGGGAGTACCGGTTCTCGCTCCAGGGCAGGGCACCGACGCCGTGGTGGGTGTGGCTCGTGGCGGGAGCGACCGTCGTCGGCGTGGCGGCGACGGCGTACCGGCTGGCGCACCGCTGAACCCGCACGACGAGGTGCGGGTGTCCGCACCTCGTCGACGTGGGGGAAGTGCTTCGGGCGGGATGCGACTGTTTCAGCGCGCGGCGCACACCTCGACGCTGTCGGGAGCGCCGCCGTCCTGCGCGGTGATGCGGAAGTCGCACGGGTCGTATCCGTTGCGCACCAGCGCCTTGACGATGCCGGCGATGTCCTTTCCGGACGGACGGGGAGTGCGTGCCAGCACGAAGCCCGACTTCCGGTCCGGCGCACCGACCACCGCCCACGCGTAGTCGGAGTCCAGGCCGATCACCCAGTACGTGCCAGGCCTGTCGAAGTTCCACTCCCCGCCCACGTTGACGAAGGAGACCTCCAGCTTGGAGGTGGAGCCGGGTTCGGACTGACGTGCCCTTCCCTCGATCGAGGACGTCGACCCGTCCTGGCGCGTGCAGGAGTTGAGCACCTTGACCTGCCCCTGCGGGAGCAAGGTGTACGTGGCGTTGTCGTTGCGCGCGCACTGGGCCTGGAACGGCTGCGGGATGGCCGCCAGCTGCACCCAGCGGCCCTGGTAGCGCTCCAGGTCGACGGAGCGGACCGGCCTGACCTCGGTCTGTCCCGCGGCGGAGGCCGGCGTGGTCATCACCGCGACGCCGAGCAGAGTCGCCATCACCGCAACAAGAAGCCGCATGGGTTGCCCTCTCGTGAGAAGAACTGCCTTGCGTCGACGCTATTGCGGCCTCGGGTGGTGTGCATGATGAGCGGGAGCGGTCAGGACGTGAGGGCCGCCACCCACTCGTCGTCGTTGAAGGTGCCGGAGAGCACGTGCGATCGCCTTGGTGTGACAGGCGCTGAGGGCGTGGCCAGCGCGCGCAGGTCGATCGGGCGTTGCGTGGTGTTGAGCAGGCGGACCCGTGCCCTGACGGGAAGATGCGGGTAGACGCGGTGCAGGTCGTTGAGCGTGCCGAGCACCCGATCCGCCCTGGCCCGTGCGGTCTCCGGCGTGGCGCCGGGGAACACGAGCAGGAACTCCTCGGCGTTGAGCCGTGCCGCGCGGTCGATGGGCCTGAGCTCGGCACGCAGCACGTCGGCGACGTTGTTCTCGGTGTGGATGGCCGCGCTGGCGCCGTGCAGGTCCTCGACCGCGCTCAGCCCGGGCACCTCGATGACCACGATGCCCAGCTTCACCGTGTCCGAGACGGCGTCACCGAGCCAGGCGTTCACCGAGTCCACGGTGTGCAGGCCCGTCCACGGATCTCGGGCGTCACGCCGCTCGTCCGCGGCCCGGGCGGCCGCGAGCTCCGCCCTGCGGCCGGAGCGGGTGAGCCTGGAGGTGAGGAGGTGCACGGCGGCCTCCGCGCGGCGCTCCACCTCCCCGGACGGTGGTGCGACGATGCTCGCCAGCACCCGGTCGAACGTGGTGCGCACGTGCGGCGGCAGCCGGTGACCCAGCGAGTCCCGCAGGCGAACGGCCTCGGCGTAGGCCTCGTCGCGCCGGAATCCCCAGCGCCCGCGGAACAGCCGGCTCGCCTCGACCGCGGTGCCCTCGAAGTCGATCTCGTCGAGGTCCGTCGCGACCACGCAGGCGCCGAAGGTGGGCGTGAGCACCACGACGGACCACTCGTCGGCCAGGTCCTCGTCCCTGTGCAGCAGCACGGGCGTGACACCGGTCGGCAGGTCCGGACGTGTGTCCGCCACCATGCCCACGATCGTCGCGGACGCCAGTGCGCCGATGTCGCGGTAGACCGCCGCCTCGCGTTCGAAGTAGGGCAACCGCTGGAACATCGCGAGGACGATCGCCGGTTCGTCCCGGCGGCCCGCCAAGGCCGCTCGTTCCACCGCGTGCGACGCGATCACGAGGGTCCGCTTGGTGAGCAGACCTGCTCTCGTCCCGCTGTTCGAGCCAGCCACCTGGGTGCTCCTGCGCGTAGTCCGGTCTTGGGGTCCGTTCTGTGACAACGAGATGGTGGGGCACCTGCTCACTCATCAGCGTCAGATTCCACTCGTGTGGGTGACGTTCTTCGTCTTTGGCTGAGAACTGCGCTAATGGACGCGCGGGCCACCCCCGAACACCCGTGGACGGCGACCCATACCTGATCGATAGCGGGTCGACAGCCGGAATGCCCATCGTGGCAACAGAAAGCCCGACGTGCACGGGAGAGAGCGGAACGGGACGCCTCGTCACCTCCTCCCGCGTCACCAGGGCCGGACCCGTGTCGATAGGGCCGACCGCCGCGCACCTCCGGCGGAGAGGTCGGCCCCTGGAAAGGAAAGCCATGACTGACTTCGTTCCACGAGCCGACCTGGACGTGGTGATCGTCGGCGCGGGCCCGCGAGGACTCTCCGTGCTGGAGAGGCTGGTCGCGCGTCTGGCGGACTCGCCCAGGGACGGCGAGGTGCGCGTCCACCTGTTCGACCCCGACGAGGCCGGTACGGGGAGGATCTGGAGGACCTCGCAGTCGGTGTGCTTCCTGATGAACACGGCCGCCGGTGAGGTGAGCGTGTTCTCCTCCGGACCCGACGGCGGTCCTGCCAGGGCGGGGTCCGGGCCGTCGTTCTCGGACTGGCTCTCGACCCATCCGCGCTGGTCCGGTGTCGGGCCCGACGACTACGGGCCGCGGGCCGTGTACGGCGAGTACCTCCGGATGGCGTTCGAGGCGATCGTCGCCAACGCACCCGAGGGCGTGACGATCCGGCACGTGGCGGAGAAGGCCGTGTCGCTCACCCGTGAGTTCGGGCTGACGACGGTGACCGGGTCCGGCGGCACGGTGGTGACCGCCGACAAGGTGGTGCTGACCACCGGGCACCCGCGGGTCAGGCCGGAGGACGGGGAGAAGGAGCTCCTCACGTTCGCCCGGCACAGGACCGGCCTGACGTACCTGCGCGGGGACTCCGCGGCCGACATGCCGCTGGGCGTGATCGCTCCGGGGGAACAGGTCGGGGTGATCGGCCTCGGGCTGACCTTCTTCGACGTGCTCGCGGAGCTGACGATCGGGCGGGGCGGCAGGTTCGTCGAGCGCGACGGGCAGACCGAGTACCTGCCCAGCGGACGGGAGCCGCACCTGGTCGCGGGTTCCCGCAGCGGGCTGGTGATGCTGGCGCGCGGCCGCAACCAGAAGGCCCCGACCTACCGCTACCAGGCCAAGTTCGTGACCGAGGACGCGATCATGCGTGCCCGGCGCGGCGCCCAGCGGATCACCGGCTCCGCGCAGCTCGACTTCGTGCGGGACGTGTTGTCGTTGCTGCGCCTGGAGATCGAGCACGTCTACTACACCGCGCACGTCCGGCGCAGGCACGGGGACGAGGCGGCGCAGTGGTTCGCGGCCGGTCACCTGGCGTCCGACGACCGCGAGGAACTGCTGGCGGCGTGGGACCTCGAGGACGTGCCGCCACTGGACCTCGAACAGATCGCACGCCCGTTCGTCGACAGGGAGTTCGACAGCCCGGACGCCTTCCACGACGAGCTGCTGGAGCTGTTGCGGCAGGACGTCGCCGAGGCTCGTGAGGGCAACGTCGACAACCCGCTCAAGGCGTCGCTGGACATCCTGCGCGACACCCGCGGGATGGTGCGGCAGGCCGTCGACTTCGCCGGGCTGCGACCCGAGTCGCACCGCGAGTTCGTGACGTGGTTCAACCCCATCAACACCATGGTGTCCGCAGGTCCGCCCTGGATCCGAGTGGACCAGGCGGCCGCGGTGATCCGCGCCGGGCTGCTGACGGTGGTCGGGCCGGGAACGTCCGTCAGGGCGGATCACTCGAGCGGCACCTTCGTGCTGGAGTCCTCCTGCGTCGCCGGATCGCGGCGCGAGGTCTCCACGTTGATCGACGCGCGCATCCCGCGGTCGACCCTGTCGTCCAACACCGACTCGCTCATCGCGGGCCTGGTGGCCGACGGGCTGATCACCGAGATGGTCAACACCGACCTGTCGAGCGGTGTGCGGTTCCGCGCCGGCAGCGTCGCGGTCACCCGGCGCCCGTTCCACGTCATCGACGTGCTCGGCAACCCGGACCCCGACCTGTACGCGCTGGGCGTGCCCACCGAGAACACGCGGTGGTTCACGCAGATCGGCACCGGCAGGCCCGGTCCGATGACCGGCTTCCACACCGACGCCGACGGCATCGCCGAGGACGTCCTGCGCCACCGCGCCGCCGCCCGGACGCCGAGAGCATCGGCCGTCGCGCACCCGGCCGCCGCGATCTGAGGGGAAGACCTGTCATGTCACCGAGAACAGCCACCGAGAAGTTTCGCGCCGCCCGGAACCTGCTGCTGGAGCTCCGCGACGACCACGACCGCGCCCACGCCGAGTTCAGGTGGCCGGAGTTCGACGAGTTCAACTGGGCGCTCGACTGGTTCGACGCCGTGGCAAGGGGAAACGACCGCACGGCGCTGCACGTCGTGGGCGGCCGGTCCGAGGAGAAGGTCTCCTACGCGGAGCTCTCGGAACGGTCCGACCGTCTCGCCAACGGCCTGCGCGCCGCCGGTGTGCGCCGCGGCGACCGACTGCTCATGATGCTCGACAACCAGCTCGCCGTGTGGGAGTCGCAGCTGGCCGCGATGAAGCTGGGCATCGTCGTCGTCCCGACCTTCACCACCGTGTCCGGCGCCGACCTGGTCGACCGCGTCGAACGGGCCGGCGTGCGGCACGTGCTCACGACGCCGGAGCTGACCGGGGGATTCGACTGGTTGCCCGGCCACGTCACGAGGATCTGCGCCGGACGGGTACCCGGCTGGCTCGCCCTCGACGACCTGCGGTCGGCGCCGGCCGGCTTCACCCCCGACGCGCCCACCCGTGCCGACGAGACGTTGTTCCTGTACTTCACCTCGGGCACGACCTCGCGCCCGAAGCTGGTGCGGCACACCCACGTCAGCTATCCGGTGGGGCACCTGTCCGGCATGTACTGGAACGGTGTCCGCCCGGGGGACGTCCACCTCAACGTCTCCGCTCCCGGCTGGGCGAAACACGCGTGGAGCTCGTTCTTCGTGCCCCTCAACGCCGAGGCGTCGGTGCTGAGCGTGACCACCCCCAACGGCAACGACCTGCTGGACCGCATGGTCCGGCACGGCGTGACGACGTTCTGCGCGCCGCCGACCGTGTGGCGGATGCTCATCCAGGAGGACCTGCGCCGGTGGCCAGTGTCGTTGCGGGAGGCGGGAAGCGTCGGTGAGCCGCTCAACCCCGAGGTGATCGACCAGGTCCGTGCGGCCTGGGGCGTGACCGTGCGGGACGGGTACGGGCAGACCGAGACGACGGCGCAGATCGGCAACAGCCCCACGCTGCCGGTCCGGCCGGGATCGATGGGAAAACCGTTGCCCGGCTACGACATCGTGCTCGTCGACCCGGCCACGGGCGCGGCGGGCGACGACGGCGAGGTCTGCGTCAGCCTCACGCCGCGGCCGCTGGGCGTGATGCCCGGCTACGTCGACGACGACGAGAAGAACGCCAAGACGTTCGCCGGCGGTTACTACCACACCGGTGACATCGCGCACCGCGACGAAGACGGCTACCTGCACTACCTGGGACGCACGGACGACATGTTCAAGTCCTACGACCACCGGATCTCACCGTTCGAGCTGGAGAGCGTGCTCCTCGAGCACGACGCCGTGGCGGAGGCCGCGGTGGTACCCGCTCCCGACCCCGTGGGTCTGGTGGTGCCGAAGGCCTACGTCGCGCTCGCGGCGGGCGAGCTGCCCGACGCCGACACCGCGCGGCGGATCCTCAGCCACGCCAGCGCGAACCTGGCTCCGCACCAGTGGGTTCGGCGCCTGGAGTTCACGACGCTGCCGAAGACCACGTCCGGGAAGATCCGCCGAAACGAGCTGCGGGCCCGCGACGTCGAGCGGGCCGCGGGGACCGAGTTCCCCGGCACGACCGAGTACCTGGCAGCCGAACTGCTGGAGACCGCGCTGCCCGCGGCTCCCGGAATCGGCTGAGAGACATCAGTTCCACCACCCGCACCACGACACCGAGGAGAGAACCGCCATGCGCGACATCAAGATCTACTCGTCCCTCTTCACCGGCGGCCTGCACAACGGCCAGATCAAGTGGGAGGAGTACGTCCAGCCGGGGCGCAACGAGGTGGACGTGGAATGGCTCTACACCGCGGCGGAGACCGGCCCCACCGGTGCCGAGGCCTACATCGCCCACTTCAAGCCCGGTTCGCACGGCGACCTGCACGAGCACCTCGGTTTCGAGCTGCTGCTGATCCTCGAAGGCGAGCTGCACAACGACAACGGCGACCGCTACCCGGCGGGGACGATGTTCATCGAGAAGCCGGAGAGCGTGCACCAGGTGTCGTCGCCGTCCGGGTGCTACGCGCTCGTGGTGCGGGAGAAGGGCACCCGGCGGCTCACCGACGACGAGGTGAACGCCACCGTCGCCGCGAGCGCCGCGGCCGAGTAGGTCCCCTTCGCGGTGGGGCCGGGCTCCGGCCCCACCGCACCACGCCCGTGTCCTCACGACCGGCGACCTCGTGCAACGACCCAGGAGAACATCCGATGTCCCAGCAGACGCAGGACCGACCACAGACCACCCAGCCCCCGCAGTCCGACGACATCGTCATCGGGCGCACCGGAAAGAGGCACTCCTCCCGCTACCGCTGGGGCATCCTCGGCATCGGGATCTTCGCCCAGGCGGCGTTCAGCGCCGCGTTCCAGGGCATCCCGACCTCGGGTTCCATCCTCGCCACCGCCTACGGTTACTCCCTGTCCCAGTTGGGGCTCGTGCTCGCGGCCGTGACGGCGGGCATCTTCGTCACCGACGTGTTCTGGGGCATCCTCTCCGACCGCATCGGTGAGCGCACCGTGCTGATCGTCGGCCTCGGCGGCACGACCGCCACCCTCGCCTACGTCACCGCGTTCCTGGTTCCCGGAGGGAGCACGGCTCCCGCGGCGTGGGCGCTGGCCGCCGTGCTGTTCCTGTCCGGTGCGCTCGGCGGGTGTGTCAACGGCGCGTCCGGCCGCGCGGTCATGGGCTGGTTCCCGGCCAACAAGCGGGGCTTCGCCATCAGCCTGAGGGTCGCCGCCGTGCCGCTGGGCGGCGCTCTCGGTGCCGCCATCCTGCCCGCGCTCGCGCTCGGCGCCGGCTTCCGGTGGGTGTTCGCGTTCCTGACGGTGTTCATGCTCGCGGCGACCGTCGCGGTCGTGCTGTGGCTGGACGAGCCGCCCATCGCGCGCACCAAGGCGTCCGGCGGCATCGCGGCGACGACGACCATCAGCCCGTTGCGGCGCTGGGACATCTGGCGCGTCGCGATCACCGCGTTCCTGCTCGACCTCCCGCAGTTCACCGTCCTCACCTTCGGCACGGTGTTCCTCACCTCGGAGATCGGCCTGCCGATCGAGGGCGTCGTGGTGGCGCTCGTGGTGGTCCAGGTCCTCGCCGCCGCCTCGCGGGTGTGGAGCGGCCGGTGGACCGACAACCGGGGAGGCCGGTACCGCCGGACCCTCGTGCGCGGGTACAGCTGGGCGATCGCCGCCGCGTTCGTCGGTGTGGCGGGCTACTCGTTCGCGCCGACCTGGCTGGTGATCGCGCTCTTCGTCATCGCCGGGTTCCTCGCCTGCGGCTGGCACGGCGTGCACTACGCCGAGATCGCCACGATGGCCGGCGCCGAGCGGTCGGGTACCGCGCTCGGACTGGAGAACACGATGGTGTTCGGCGGCGCGTTCGTCACCCCGCTGATCATCCCGATCGTGCTGTCGGTGTCGTCGTGGCCGGTGGTGATGCTGGTCGTGGGCGCGGTGCCGGCGGTCGCCTCCGCGCTGATGATGCCGAAGGAGCAGCCGGTCGGCTGACCTCGCTGAGCCGCAACGGCCGGGAAGCAGATGCTTCCCGGCCGTTGCGGCTGTTCGGCCCAGGGGCGTGAAACACGAAAAACCCCCGTCCTGAGACTTCAGGACGGGGGTTCGTCAGGGGGTTCGCGGTGGTGCAGGTTCACCAGTGGGTGTCCTCGACGCAGACCAGGAGGTCGGTGCTCCAGTGGGTGTCCTCCGGGCAGTTGCCGGGGCCCTCGGTGGTGGTCGCCGGGGTGTTCCAGTGCGTGTCGGCCGCGGAGGCGGTGCCACTCGCGATTCCGAGGATGGCGAGCGTGGCGATGATGAGCGAGACCAGCGTCGAGGCGGCGGACTTGCGGCTGGCGAACATCTTTACCTCCGGTGTTTTCGGGGGCGTTCCCCCTGGCTGACACCAGTTCAGCCACCGGCTCCATCGGTCCTCGATCGGTGCTCTGTCGGTCTGTGCAGGGTGGTTCGATAGCGAGTCGATAGAGGGAGAGACGGGTCTTTTCCGCTCAGAAAAGGGCGTTCAGCGTGCCGTAGTCGACACCCCCTTCCAGCTCGGCGCAGGTGCCCTTGGACAGGAGCTCCGCGGCGGCCCGTTCGGCGACGGCGTACGCGGCCTGGGCGACGAGCGGGCCGACGCTGAGCCTGCGCACCCCCGCCGCCTCGAACTCGGCCGCGGTGGGGGCGCCGGGAAAGGCCAGCACGTTGAGCGGCAGCCGGGACGCCTCGGCGATGTGCCGGATCGCCTCGAGGTCGCTCAGCCCGATGACGTAGAGGCAGTCCGCGCCGGCGTCCGCGTACGCGGCGGCACGGGCCAGGACCTCGTCGAGCCGTCCCTCCGGTGCCCCGATCCCGAGCAGGTGCACGTCGACGCGGGCGTTGACCACCAGTTCCGGCAGGCCAGCCGAGACCGCCGCGGCACGGGCCTCGAGCAGGCGGTCCACCTGCTCGGCGACGGGGAACAGGGTGCCGTCGCCCTTCGAGTCCTCGATGTTGACGCCGACCGCGCCGGCTCCGATCACCTCGCTGACGGTGGCGGCCAGGTCGTCGTAGCCGCCCTCGACGTCGGCGGTCACCGGTACGTCGACCGCGGCCGCGATCCTGGCGACGGCGCCGATCGCCTCCGCGCGGCTGAGTCCCTGGCCGTCGCGGCGGCCGAGCGACCACGCCACGCCGGCGCTGGTCGTCGCGACCGCTTTCGCCCCAGCCCGCACGACGAGTGCGGCACTGGCGGCGTCCCACGCGTTGGGCAGGATCAGCAGGCCGTCGTCGTGCAGGCTCCGGAACGTCGTTGCCTTCTGGTTCACGTCATCGCCTCATTCGGTGTCGGTGCGGGGCCACGCGAGAGCGGCCAGGGTCTCGTCGACCAAGCCCTGCGCCGCACCGAGGTAGCCGCTGGGACGGGTGAGGTCGGCGAGCTCGGTCGCGGTCAGGTGCGCGGTCACCGCGGGGTCCGCGGCGAGGACGTCGTGCAGTGGCGTCCTCGTCTGATGGGCGGTGAGGGACGCGGCGCGGATCGCCGTGGCCGCCTCGGTGCGGCCGAGCCGGGGCACCAGGGTGGCGGACAGGCGCTCCGAGACGATCAGGCCGTGCGTGAGGCCGAGGTTGTCGCGCATCCGTTCGGCGTCCACGGTGAGACCTTCGACGAGCTCGACGGCGGTCTCGGCGGCGCCCGCGCTGAGCCGGAGCAGCTCGCGCAGCGGGTGCCATTCGGCGTGCCAGGCGCCGGCGGGGCGCTCGTCCTCCGCGGGCAGGCACGACGCCAGGGTCGCGACCAGGCCCGGTGTCTGCGTGGCCGCCGCCCGGATGAGGGTGGCCAGCGCCGGGTTCCGCTTGTGCGGCATGGCGGACGAGACTCCGCGGCCTTCCGCGAAGGGTTCGGCGACCTCGCCGATCTCGGTGCGCGACAGCACCTGGACGTCCACGGCGATCTTGCCGAGCACACCGGTGACGAGTGCCGCGGCGAAGCCGGTCTCGGCGATGGGGATCCTGTTGGTGTGCCAGGGGAGCAACGGCGCCGACAGTCCCGTCTGCTTGGCGAACTCCTCGCCGAGCCGGCGCGCGTAGTCCTCGGCGACCTCGCCACCCGACTCGGCCTTCGCGCTCTCCAGGTAGCCGGCGAGGGTGCCCGCCGCGCCGCCGAGCTGGATCGGGAGCGTCACCCTGCTCACCCGCTTCGCGGCGTCGTGCACGGCCGCCGCCCAGCCCGCGGCCTTGAGGCCGAACGTGATGGGGACGGCGTGCGCGCCGAGAGTGCGACCGGCCATCAGCGTGTCGCGGTGGGCCGCGGCGAGCCGCAGCGCGGCGGTCTCCACCCGCCTGAGGTCTTCGAGGATCTCGGCGTTGGTGCGCGCCACCACGAGCATGGCGGCGGTGTCCAGGATGTCCTGGCTCGTGGAGCCCCGGTGCACGTACTGCGCGGCAGCCGGGTCGACCTCCGCCACGGCCGCGCCGAGCGCGCTCACCACGGCCACCACGGGGTTCGCGGCACCGCGTGCCGCCCTGGCGAGGGCGACGACGTCGAACTCGGCGGTGCCGGCGACCTTCGTGATGACGTCGGCCGCGTGGCGCGGTGCCACGCCGAGCGCCGCCTGGGCACGCACCAGGGCGGCCTCGGCGTCGAGCATGGCGCGCAACCACGCGGTGTCGTCGGTCAGCGACGCGGCCACGACGCCCGCGCGCACGGGGGCGAGGAGCCCGCTGTCGAGGGAAGCGCTGTCACGGGAAGCGCTGTCGGGCATGACGGACTCCTGGCTGGAAGGGGGTTGGGGTCTGGGCAGAAGGGAGCGGGGCGCCGCCGGGGGAGGTGCGGCGCCCCGCGGGATCGGGCGAACCGGTGGTGCGTCACGCAACGCCGGCGGCGTGATCCGCGCTCGACAGGACGCCTCACGGCAGTCGGAGTGCGAATCCCACCGGCGACGTTGCGAGCCACACCGCTAGAAGCCGGCGATGAGCGACGACCGCGGCACCGCCACGGCCACCGCGACGCACGCCTGGGCGACCGCGTCGGCGTCGGCGAGGATCACCGAGTTGACGCCGGGACGAATGCCCGCCGCCGTCACCCAGTGCACCGTCTCGGTGGGCACGCCGAAGGCGAACCGCCGGGGGTGCGGCACCCTGCCGGGACCGAGCACGGGGTACGGGCGCGGTCCGACGGCGAGGCCGCCGGTCTCGTAGTGGCCTCCACCGGAGAGGGGGATGCGGTGCAGCACGCACTCGCCTCGCGCGAGCAGTCCGCCCAGCAGCGGGTCCGTGGTGGTGCGGATGTCCGGTTCCGGCAGCCTCGCCTCGATCAGCGTGGTCACCTGGACCGGCTCTCCCGGCACCTGGGACGAGCTCACGAGGAAGGCGGACCCGTCGGGAGCCGGACGGACCTCCATGCCCGGTCCCATCACGCGCAGCACGCCCGCCTCGATCAGCGCGATCATCTCCTCGATCCGCCGCACGGGCGGGCCGATGGACACGAAGGCGTTGAACGGCGTGTACCACTTCTGCAGGTCGTCCCGGTACGAGTCGCCGCTGATCCCGGAGTGGTCGACGATCTGGCGAATCTCGTTGCGCAGGTCCCGCATGGCGTCCAAAGCGGACTTGACGGGGCTCTGCACGTTGCCGCGCAACGCTTCCCGCACGTCGTCCTTCAGGTACGACACGAGCCAGGCGCGGTACGCGTCGGCGTCTTCGAACTCCAGGTCGCCGTACGGCTTGGAGATGGCGTTCCAGTCCCAGCGGTCGGCCTCCGCGATGCCGAAGCGGTCGAGGAGCATGTTCTCCGCATCCGACCTCGGCTGGTCGAAGGGCTCACCGATGGGGGTGTTCGCGAACTCCTCCTCGCACACCGCGCGGTACCGGCGGGAGAACACCTCCGACTCGCAGGAGCACGAGCGCTGGGCGACCAGTGCCGTGTAGTACACCGAACGGACCTCGCGGTCGATCAGCGGCCAGATCTCCGTGCGGAAGTCGGCGGGACGGCCCCGTTCGGCGCGCCGGCGCAGGGTGCGGATCACCCACGGGGTCAGGAAGAGCGGTTCGTGCCGGCCGAAGGCTCCCTTCTGGTTCTCGCCGCGGGCGGTGTACGGGACACCGCGGCGGGAGCCCGCGATCAGCACCGGTTCCGCGCCGGACGGGTGGTAGGTGAGCGATCCGTCGTCGGAGCGGGCGAACCGGCCGCCACGTCCCGTGGTCAGCAGGGCCATGTGGTCGAAGAAGTTGAGGCCCATGCCGCGCAACGCGATCTCGTCGCCGGGCTGGACGAACGACAGGTCGGCGTTCGCGGGGTTGCCGGGAGCGACGTAGTTCAGCCCGTTGCGGGCCGCGTGCTCGGCGAGCTCGAGCTCCGTCTCGGACATCATGGTCGGCAGGTGGCCCTGGGTGAGGACCACCGAGTCGAGTCCTTCGAGGACGGTGCCGTCGCCGAGCTCGACGACCTGCGTGCCGTCCTCGGCGTCGGTCAGGTTGACAGCGGTCACGGTGTGCAGGGTGATGGTCAGGTTCGCGGAGGCCGTCCGCAGCAGGTGCCGCAGCACCCACCGCAGGTAGTGGCCGTACAGCGCGCGGGTGGGGTAGGAGTCGGCGCCGAGGTCCCGGCACTCGGCGCGCACCCAGTCCGGCAGCGCGTCCTCCTTGCCGAGGTGTTCGGCGAACCGCGCCCACTCGTGCAGGCTCGGTCCCGGCACGATCGGCCCCGCACAGGTGACGGTCTCGTCGGCGAACATGGTGATCTGGGCTGCGACGGTGTTCATCAACAGCTCGCGTGACTGGTCGATGCGCCACACCGCGCTGCCGCTGTGCAGGTTCGGGTCCACGACGTGGACGGTGATCGACTGGGGTGGGTTCTGCGCCGCGGCCGTCGAGTGCAGGCGCTCCAGCACCGATAACCCGCGTGGCCCCGCGCCGATGATGCAGATGTGCGTCACGGTGTCCTCCAGTGGGCACGACCACACTCGGCCCCTCGCGGTGGGGGAGTCGGTCGGAAAAGGGTTGGTAAGGAAGAGATCAGCGCTCGCTGTCGGCGAGAACGGGGCGCATGACACCCGCCATCTTGCGGCCGAGACCCATCGCGAGGAGCTCGAGCTTGCCCATGAGAGCGCCGAAGTCGGACGGCAGCAGCGCCTGCTTGCCGTCGCACAGCGCCTGCTCCGGCGCGACGTGCACGTCGATCAGCAGGGCGTCCGCGCCGGCGGCCGCCGCGGCCATCGAGACGGGCTCGACGAGCGCCGGGATGCCGACGGAGTGGCTCGGGTCGACCATCACGGGCAGGTGCGAGCGCTGCTTCATCAGCGCCACCGCCGAGATGTCGAGCGTGAACCTGGTGGCGTGCTCGAACGTCCTGATGCCGCGCTCGCACAGGATGACCTGGTCGTTGCCCTGTGCCAGCACGTACTCCGCGGCCGCCAGCGTCTCGTCGACGGTGCAGCCGAAGCCGCGCTTGAGCACGACCGGGCGGCCGGACTTGCCGACCTCGGTCAGCAGCTCGAAGTTCTGCATGTTGCGCGCGCCGATCTGCAGGCCGTCGGCGATCTCCGCGACCCGTTCGACGTGGCGGGGGTCGAGCACCTCGGTGAGGATCGGCAGACCGGTGTGCTGACGGGCTCCGGCGAGCAGCTCGAGGCCGGCCCACTTGAGGCCCTGGAAGGAGTACGGGGACGTGCGGGGCTTGAACGCGCCGCCGCGCAGCCCGACCGACCCGTAGTTGGCCGCGACGTCGGCGCAGGCGAGCAGCTGCTGCTCGTTCTCCACCGCGCAGGGACCGGCGAACACGTTGAGCGAACCGTCGCCGACGGCCGCGTCGCCGATGCGCACGATCGTGCCCTGAGGGCGCAGCTCCCTGCGGCCCAGCCGGAAGTCGCCCGTCACCGCGACCTTCGCGACCGGTGCGGTGAACGTCTCGGGTGCCCTGGTATCGACGCCCGGACCGTGGGCGAGGATGACGGGCGTGTCGCCGAGGAACTGCTGGACGGCGGTGGTGCCGTTGGTGTCGAAGAACTGCAGCCACTCGTTGAGACGGGAAGCCGGGGTGCCGGGGGCGAAGGACAGGATCGACTGACTGGACACGGTGAACCTCCTGGGCGCGGAAGAAAGTCTGGTGTGGACACTCGTGCCCCGCGGCAGTGGACCACCGCGGGGCACGAGTAGGGGATGCGACCGGGCCGGTCAGGCCGTCACGGCGAAGGACCGGGGGTCTGCGGACGTGGTGTAGGCGGGCAGGTCGGCGTACTTCTCGCGGAGGTTCCGCTTGAGCACCTTGCCGGTGACGCCGACGGGGAAGTCCTCGTCGGTGCGGGCCAGTTCGAGCGCGCCGAGCGTGAGGTGTCCCGCGCGGGCGAGCTCCTCGTTGGCGAACCTCAGCATCTTGTCCGGGTCCGGGTCGGTGCCCGGCTGGGGCACGACCACCGCGACCGGGACCACGACGCCGTCGGCCCGGCCGGCGACGACCGCGCAGTCCACGACGTCGGGCACGTCGGCGAGCAGGATCTCCTCCATGAACACCGAGTAACCGGTGCGCTCGGGGGTGACCAGCGCGTCGACCGTCCGGTCCACCAGGAAGTGGTCGCCGTTGGAGTCGCGGTAGCCGTTGTCGCCGGTGAGCCAGTAGCCCGACAGGCGGCTGCTGTAGTTGAGGCCGTGGTTGTCCCAGTAGCCCGGCGTGATGGCCGGGCCCTTGGCGGCGAGCAGGCCGACCTCGTTGTCGTCGGCGAACGTGCCGTCGGGACGCAGGATCGTCACTTCGGCGACCCCGACCGGTTTGCCCGCACATCGGTCGTTGCGCTCGGTGTCGAGCGTGCGGATCTTGAGCAGCACGCCCCAGCCGAGCTCCGTGGTGCCGAGCCGGTCGAAGAACGCCGACTGCGGCAGGTCCGGGCTGCGCCGGCCGAGGATGTCCTTGATGTGCGCCTCGTGCACCGCGTCACCGATGGACACCCACACGTTCACCGAGTCCAGTGCTCCCGGCGCCAGGTCCAGCGCGGGGATCTCGGAGTACGCGTGGGCGAACGACATGACCGTGGTCGGCCTGTACTCGGCCACCGCCTCGGCCAGTTCCTCGCCGGGGCGGTCGAATCCCGCTGTGGTCTGCGAGCCCGACAGCACCGCGTACACGGTGTAGGCGATGCAGCCCAGGTGCGACTGGGGCAGGCTGGTCATGGTCATCGAGCCCGGCTGTTCCTTGAAGTCGACCAGCCGGAACTTCGGGCCCGCGACGATGGAGCCGTGGGTGTGGATGGTCGGCTTGGGCAGGCCGGTGGTGCCCGACGAGTGCAGGACCGTGACCGGGTCTTCGTCGTTGTGGCGGAACTTCATCTCCGTCGTCAGCTCGGCCTTCGGCGGGAAGGGCTGCTCCTCCGCCACCTGCTTCCACTGGACGGACGGCAGCGTCGCCGCGAAGTCCGCCAGCATGTCCATCCGGGACTGTCCGGCGAAGATGCCGACCGGGGTCGTCTGACCGGTCAGCGACTCGGCGATCTCCTTGGAGGCCTTGGTGTTGATCAGCACCGCGATGGCGCCGATCTGGGCCAGTGCGTAGAAGTGGACGTGGTAGGCGAAGGTGTCCTCGATCCACACGACCACGCGGTCGCGCGGGCGGACACCCTTCGTGTCGTAGTACCAGACCGCCCAGCTCTGCACGAGCTCGTCCAGTTGCAGCAGGCTGAACTCGTTCTGGGCCTCGCCCTCGGTATTCAGGAGCGGCCTCAGCGTGCGGAGGAACGGCTGGTCCGGAGCCGGGCTCGCGGCGATGGCGGACGCCAGCAGGTTGCCGCCGCCGATCGTGGGATCGGCTGCGACGGCCGCGCGCTGTTCGACGGTCAGGACGGTGGGTGCGAACTTGGTCATGAAGAATCCCCTCTCGCGGTGATGACAGGTACTTCGCTCTGGCCGGCTTCGTGCTGCTGCGCCTGGAACATCCGCGCGCAGGAGGCGCCGTAACCGGGCAGACGATCGCCCAGCACGGAACGCAGAGCCGACAGAAGATCGGTGAACTCGGTCTCGCCCGCGCCGACCGCGGCGGCTAGGGCGGATGTGCCCGCGCGCAGTGCGTCGCGGGCGGTCTCGGCGAACGGGTTCGCCGACTGGACGTCCCAGTAGACCTCGGGAGTGCCGCCCGCGATCCGCGCCAGCAGTGCCAGCAGGGTCGCGTGCGGGGGAGGGGCGAGCGCGGCGAGCTCGTCGACGGTGACGTCGAGCTCGGCCAGCGCCGCCCCGAACGACAGGACGGCGGCGTGGGTGAGCGCCTGGGTCGCCGCGGCCAGCCGGTCGTGCCGGTCGGCCGTCACGCGGACGACGCGCGCACCCGCGCCGGTCAGCAGGTCCAGCAGCTCCTCGGTGCGCGGGCCGCCGTTGAGCTCCACGGCGGCCACCGGTCTTCCCGGGAAACCCAGTGAGGGAGCGAACATCGGGTTGAGCCCGAGAAGCTCCACATCGGACCGCGTGGTGGCCGCCGCTGCGGCGTAACGGCTCTTGACCGACAACGTGTCGACGACCAGCGCACCGGCCGACAGCACCGCCGTGACCGGTCCCAGCGCCCGCAGCGCAACGGTTTCCGGCACCGCGAGCACCACGACGTCGGCCATGGCGAGCTCGGCGGTCAGCAGCGGGTCCGGATCGGTGATGTCCGCTCCGGACCCGCTGTCCGCGACGTGCACCTCGGCACCCGCCGCGACCAGCAGCTCGACGAACAACGTGCCCACCGCGCCGGCACCGCCGGCGACGACGCAGCGGGCTCTCATGCCACGTCCCCGAGCGCGGTCTCGAGGGCGGTGTCGACGACCGCGGTGACCATGGCGCGGGACTTCACCGCGGTCTCCGCGAACTCCTCCTCGGCGTCCGACAGCGCGATGATCGCGCCGCCGACGCCGAACCGGACGCCGGACTCGGTCGCCACGAGCGTGCGGATGACGATGTTGAGGTCCACCGCACCGCTCAGGCCGAACCAGCCGATCGCGCCGGAGTAGACGCCGCGCGGGCCGTCCTCCAGCCGGTCGATGATCTCCATCGTGCGCAGCTTCGGCGCACCGGTCATCGAGCCGCCGGGGAACGCCGCGCGCACGCAGGCCACCGACGACTGCTCGGGCCGCAGCGTGCCGCGGATCGTCGACACCAGCTGGTGGACCGGGGCGTAGGTCTCCACGTCGAACAGCTTCGGCACGTGCACCGAGCCGATCTCCGACACCACGTTGAGGTCGTTGCGGATCAGGTCGACGATCATCAGGTTCTCGGCCTGGTCCTTCTCGTTGGAGAACAGGTCGGCCTTGAGCGCCTCGTCCTCCTCGGGCGTCGCGCCGCGCGGCCGCGTGCCCTTGATCGGCTTGGCCTCGGCGACGCGGTCCACGCCGATCGACAGGAACCTCTCCGGCGAGGCGCTCATGACCGAGACACCGGGGAAGTCGAGGAACGCGCCGTACGGCACGGGACTGATGCCGCGCAGGTGCGTGTAGGTGGTGAGCGGGTCGATCCGCACGTCCATGCTCACCTCGTTGGTGAGGCAGACCTCGTACGACTCGCCGTGGTCGATCTCGTGGAAGCACTCGTTGATGCGCTTGAGGTAGGCGTCGTGGTCGTGCCGCAGCACGGCGACCTTGCGCACCGCCGGCGAGTTCATGTCGGACCACTGCGTCGTCCTGGCGGCCGTCTTGCCTGCCCTCGACGTGGCGGCGACCTGGTCGCCCATGACCGAGAGCCAGGCCAGGGCGTCGGCGTCGGCGCCGTCGAGGCTCAGCGCGAGCAGGTACGTCTCGCCCGCGACGTGGTCGACCGCGACCAGCCGGTCCGCGAACACCATCGCGGCGTCCGGTTCCTCGGCCTCGTTCACCGTCCGCGCGCCCGACTCTGCCTTGAGCTCGTAGCCGAGATAGCCGACGTAGCCGAGGTTGAAGTCGAACGGCACGCCTTCCGGTGTCGGGATGGCGCGCTGGGCGAGCTGCTCTTCCAGGTAGGCGAAGAAGGGCGACTCGATCCGGCTGGTGGTGCCGTTCTTCTCGACGGTGACGGTGTTCTCGGAGATCCGGTAGCTCAGGTACTCGGCGAGCGGTCCAGACGCGTCACCCAGGTAGGAGAACCGCGACAGACCGTCGATCACGGAGCTGCTGTCGAGCCAGAACGGGTGCCTGCCACCGGCGAAGAGCTTGCGGAACAACGCTTCCGTGTCCGGCAGCGCCGCGACCTTGCGCACGTGCACCTGGTAACCGCGCTTGCGGGACAGGGCGAGGTCCCGGAAGTTGGCGAGGAGCTCGCGGCCGTACTCGCTGCTGATGGACTCCGGGTGGAACTGCACGCCCCAGATCGGCAGGCTGCGGTGCCGGACGCCCATGATGATGCCGTCGGTCCAGGCGATCGGCTCCAGGCAGTCGGGCAGCGTGGTCGCGGCCAGCGAGTGGTAGCGCACGACGTTGTACGGCGAGGGCAGTCCGGCGAAGACGTCCACGCCGGTGTGCTCGACCGGGAACACCCGCCCGTGCACCGGTGCCGGCGCCAGCCCGACCGTGCCGCCGAAGAGGTGGCAGATGCCCTGGTGGCCGAGGCAGACGCCGAGCACGGGCAGTCCGCTCTCGAGGATCGCCTTGGCGCTCACCCCGAAGTCGGTCGCGACGTCCGGGCTGCCCGGACCGGGGGAGATGACGACCGCGTCGAACTCGCTCACGTCGATCGACGACCAGTCGACGTCGTTGCGGACCACGGTGGGTGCCACGCCGTTGACCTCGCCGAGCAGCTGGAAGAGGTTGTAGGTGAAGGAGTCGTAGTTGTCGATCAGAAGCGTGCGCATGGTGGGGCCGCCCTTTCGCAGCTCTCGCGGTGGCTCAGGCGCCGATGACCTCGTCCTCCACGCGGCAGGTCTCAGCGATGATCAGGTCGTAGAGGTTGCGCAGGAAGTCCAGGTCGACGCCGTGCTCGAGGCCGTAGTCGGCCGCGCGGCGCTGGACGATGCCTATCCGGTGCGGCTGCATCATCGGCACGTCGTGTTCGCGCTTGTGCACCGCGATGTCCACACACACCCCGATGCGCCGGCGCAGCGTGTCGAGCAGCACGACGTCGATCGCGTCGAGCTTGGCGCGCAGGGCTTCCAGGGCGTCGTTCGTGACGGGGACCGTGGTCGGAGCGGTCATGTCGGAACCTCCGAACGTGCGACGAGGCCCCCGGCTCGTGCGTCCGGAGGCCTCGTCGGCGGGGTGAAGTAGGGGCATGCGGCGCCCCTGGCTCGTACGTCCAGGGGGCCGCCGGCTTGGGTGTGCGACGAGGCCTCCGGCTCGTGCGTCCGGAGGCCTCGTCGGCGGGAGGTGTGGGGTCTGTGGGTACGCGGCGAGGCCCCTGGATTCGTCTCCAGAGGCCTCGCCGGTGGGGGTCGGTGGTGTGGCTCTCAACGCCGGCGGCGTAGTTCACGCTCAGCAGGGCGCCTCGCGGCACCGCCCCCACGCCCCCATACGACTCCGGTATGAGGACGTGGAGCGGCACCACGACGCACCCGTCTGACCACGAACTCCACCGGCGACGTTGCGAGCCACACCACCACTAGCTGAAGTCGAACTCGCCCGTGCGGGTGCGCTTCAGCTCGAAGAACCGGGGGTACGCGGCCAGCTCGACCGCCGCGTCGAACAACCGGGCGGCCTGCTCGCCGCGCGGGATCGACATGAAGACCGGACCGAAGAAGGCCACGCCGTCGATGTGGATCGTCGGCGTGCCCACCTCCTCGCCGACCGGGTCCATGCCGCGGTGGTGCGAGGCCCGCAGCTTCTCGTCGTACGCGTCGGAACCGGCGGCCTCGGCGAGCGACGCGTCCAGGTCGAGCGCGGCCAGTGCCTCCGCGATGACGACCGGGTAGTCCTTGTTGCCGCCGTTGTGGATCCGCGTGCCGAGCTCGGTGTAGAGCTCGCGCAGAACCTGGTCGCCGTACTTCTCCGCGGCGGCGATCGCGACCCGCACCGGGCCCCAGGCCCGGTTGCAGAACTCGCGGTACCAGGGCTCGATCTCCTTGTGCTCGTTGAGCACCGACAGGCTCATCACCTGGAAGGAGAGGTCGATGTCGCGGTGCTGTTCCACCTCGAGGATCCAGCGGGACGTGATCCAGGCGAACGGGCAGGCCGGGTCGAAGTAGAAGTCGACGCGCGGTTTCTGGGCCGTCATGAGGGTGTTCTCCGGTTCAGTTGCGGTTCGGTGGCTTCCTTCACGACGCGGGCGAGCCTGCGCACGCCGATCGTGATGGCTTCCGGTTCTGGATAGGAATACGACACCCGGAGGTGATCGTCACCGTTGCCGTCGGCGAAGAAACCCGTTCCGGGGACATATGCCACACCTTCCTGGATCGCCCGCGGCAGCATCGCCTTGGCCCGCACGCCGTCCGGCAGCGCGAGCCAGAGGAAGAAGCCCCCCTCGGGCACCTGCCACCGGGTGCCGCGCGGCATCAGGGCCGACAGCGCCGCGACCATGGTCTGCCGGCGTTCCCAGTAGAGCTCGCGCAACGCCTTGACGTGGTCGATCCACGGCTCGTCGGCCAGGTACCGGGCGACGGCGACCTGGGCGAGCCCCGAGTGGCAGAGCATCGCGGCCTCCGCGGCCAGCACCACCTTGGCGGTGACCTCCGCGGGGGCGAGCGCCCAGCCGACCCGCAGCCCCGGTGCCAGGATCTTCGAGAACGACCCGAGGTAAACCACGCCGGGGTGCGCGGCGCGCAATGCGGCCAGTGGCTCGCCCTCCAGGCGCAGCAACCCGTACGGGTTGTCCTCCACCACCTGCAGCCCGATCCGGTCGCAGGTGGTGAGCACCTCCGCCCGCCGCGCCGCGCTGAGCGTGACGCCGGAGGGGTTGCCGAAGTTCGGCACCGTGTAGAGGAACGCCACCCGCCGGCCGGACCTGCGCGCCCTGTCCACCGCCTCGGCGATGGCGGGACCGCTGAGGCCCGCGCCGTCGTCGGGGACGTGCCGGACGTGGACGCCGTGTGCGGAGAACGTGGCCAGCGCGCCGACGTAGGCGGGCGACTCCGCGAGCACGACGTCGCCCGGATCGGCCAGCACGGCGGTGACCAGGTCGAGCGCCTGCTGTGCGCCGGTGGTGACGACGACGTCGTCCGCGTGTGCGGCGATGCCTTCCTGCGCCATCACGCCGCAGATCATCTCGCGCAGGCCGGGAGCGCCCTGCCCGGTGGCGTACTGCAGCGCGCCGGGCTCGGCGGCGACCTCACCGAGGATGCGCGCCAGCACCTGGCTGGGCAGCGCGTCCGCGGCCGGCATGCCGCCTGCCAGTGACACCACGCCGGGGCGCGCGGCCACGGCGAACAGCGCCCGGATCTCCGAGGCGCGCAGACCCCGGCTGCGAATGCTGAATCTCTCTGAGGGATCCATCACGGACTCCTCCTCTCAGTGTGTCGCGGAATCGTCAGGGCCGCCCGCGGACGAAGCCCACGTCGTCGCGGGCGGCCCTGACGACGGCCCTAGTGGCAGCGGGAGTGGTGCTCCGCCGCCGCGAGGAAGGCGTCGTTGGCCCTGGTGTCGCCGATCGACACCCGGACGCCTTCGCCGGGGAAGGCCCTCACGGCCACCCCGGCCGCCGCACAGGTGGCGGCGAACGCGACCGACTCCTCACCGAGGGGAAGCCACACGAAGTTGGCCTCGGACTCGGGCACGGTCCGGCCCTGGTCGAGCAACGCGGCCCGGACGCGGGCCAGTTCCTTCACCGTGGCCTCGACGCGGGCGGTGAGCTCGTCGCCGGCGCGCAGGGACGCCACCGCGGCGGCCTGCGCGATCCGGTTCACGCCGAACGACAGGCTCGCCGTGCGCACCGCACCGGCGAGCCGCTCGTCCGCGACGAGGTACCCGACCCGCAGACCGGCCAGGCCGTGCGCCTTGGAGAACGTGCGCACCACGGCCAGCGACGGCCTTCCGGCCAGCAGCGTCAGGCCGTCCGGTGACTCCCGATCCCGGACGTACTCGAAGTACGCCTCGTCCAGCAGCACCGGCAGGTCCGGCGGCAGTGAGTCCAGAAAGGACTCCAGCTCGGCCCGGCGCACGCTGGTCCCCGTGGGGTTGTTGGGATTGCACACGATCACCGCGCGGGTCCGCGGCGTCACCGCGGCCGCCATCGCGGGCAGGTCGTGCCGCTCGTCGAGCAACGGCACGGGCACCGGGTTCATGCCGGCGAGCTTGGTCATCGTCGGATAGGCCTCGAACGACCGCCACGGGAACACGACCTCGCCGCCGGGTTCCTCCACCGCGGACAGGAGGTTCGCGATCACGCCGCACGACCCGCAGCCCACCGCGACCTGACCGGTGCCGACGCCCAGCGACGAGGCGATCTCGCCGACCAGCTCGGCCGAGGTGTAGTCCGGGTAGCGGTGCACGTCCGCGGCCGCGCGGGAGATCGCGGCCGTGACCGACGGCAGCGGGCCGTCGCCGGACTCGTTGGCGGCCAGCAGGAACGTCTCTCCCGAGGGGGAGACGACCGGTGGGCCCGGCTTGAAGGTCGGCAACGACTCGACGACGGGACGGATCACGACGGCACCCCCACCTTCTCGGCGACCGGCCTGCCGGCCAGGACGAACCTGTACTGCCACACGATCACCGCGCCGAGCGCGACGTACAGCGCGGCCATGCCCCAGGCCGGCACGAGGGCGCCGAGCGTGACGCAGGCGGCGGCAAGTCCTTGCGCGACCCGGATGTTGAGGTTGTAGACGGCCATGTAGCGGGTGCGGCTGTGGTCCGGCACCAGGTTGGCGAGCAGTGCCTGCTTGACCGGCACGCTCATCAGCTCGCCGACGGTGAACACCAGGCCGGCGGCCATCAGGATCCAGCCGGACGAGCTCACCGCCATCACCGCGTACCCGCCGACGAACAACGCCGTGCCGAGGTACAGGCCGGTCCGGTCGGACACCCCGCGGAACAGCACGGTGGAGAACAACGCCAGGACCACGACCAGGATCGTGTTCTCGGCCCTCAGCAGGCCGATCATCCCGACCCCGTCCACGGCGGGCGCGAACGACAGCAGCTGCTGCGTCGGGAAGTCCGTGGCCAGGCGGACCGCGATGTGGTTCACGAGCTGGAACTCGACGGCGAGCGTGAGCGTCCCGGCGACCATGAGCCGCAGGAACAGCTTGTCGCGCAGCACCAGCCGGTATCCGTCGCCGAACTCCCGCAGCAGCGCGCGAACCCCTTGCGGGCGTTCGCGGGGCACCTCACTGTCCGGTTTGGACTCCGCGATGAGGAAGTACGTCGTGGCCAGCACCGCCAGCGTCGCCCCCGTCGCCACCGCGAGCACCACCGCGAACCGCGAGTAGAGCGCGGCACCGACGAGCGCGCCGATGGCGAGCGCCAGGTTGGTCGCCCAGAAGTTGATCGTGTAGACGCCCTTGCGGGTCTCCGGCGAGGTCAGGTCCACGATCATCGCGTCGTTGGCGGGCAGTGCGACGCTGGCGGCGAACTTGTTCGCGACGTACGCCAGGTACACCAGCAGCGCGCTCGAGAGCACCGGCGAGTCGGCCAGCGCCATCACGCCGAACGTCACGGCCGCGCCCGCCTCGGCGGCGAGCAGCGTGCGCCGTCTGCCGTGCAGGTCCGCGACGTGGCCGCCGAACAGCATTCCGGCCACGCCGAGCGCCACCACGACGATCAGCAGCACGCCGGCGGCCGCCACCCCCCACGCCAGGGCGAGGTGGACGGCCATGAACGACGTGATCATCGAGTCCACGAGCCGGTTGACGAACCCGACGCCGATGCGGACGCGGAGACTCGGGTGCAGCGTCCTGATGTTCATGTCGACACCTCCGCGAGATCGTCCACGGACACCTGCAGGAGCGCCTCCACGTTCGTAACCCGCCGCGCCGCCTCCTCGTGTGAGGCGGCGGACACGACCACGAAACCGTGGCGCGAACGCCAGTCCACCGTGAACGGCACCCGCGCACCGGGCTCGAACGGGAAGGACAGCTCGTCGACGAAGGGCAGCGCCCGGATCTCGTCGAGGCCGCTCACCGACCGCAGAACGCCCGGTGGCAGCGCGAAGTAGTGGATCCACGCCACGTCCTGCCGCGCACGCGGCGCCGGGTCACGTCCCGCCAGCGCGGCGAACACCGCGCGCTCCAGGTCGATGCCGGTGGCGAGCTCCACCAGGCGCGGGATCCGGTCACCGCCCAGCCGGGCCTGCGACTCGATGATCCTCGGTCCGGCCGGGGTGACGCGCAGCTCGGTGTGCGCCGGACCCGTGCGGTACCCGGCGGCGTCGAGCATCGCCACCACCGTGGCGCCGATGGCGTCGTCGGCCGCCGGTGCGGGATGGGCGTGCCCGGCCTCCACGAACAGCGGCGGCGCGCCGAGCCTCTTGTGCGTCACGCCGATCACGTGGTGCCTGCCGTCGACGCTGATCGTCTCCACGCTGTACTCCTGGCCGGTGAGGTACTCCTCGACCAGCACGGGGCCGGTGTAGCCGGTCTCGTCCAGCGCGGCGCCCCAGGCCTCGAACTCGGCCAGGTCGCGCACCAGCACCACCCCGCGGCTGCCGGACAGCTGCGTGGGCTTCACCACGACCGGCAGCTCGAAGCCCGCGAGCAGCGGGGCGGCCGACCGCCAGTCCGCCGCGTCGGCGTGCCGGACGGGGGAGAGGCCGTGCTCGTCGAGCAGCCGGCGCAGCGCGACCTTGTCGTTGAGGCGGTGCACGGACTCCGCCGAGTTCGCCGCGAAACCGAGGTCCCCGGCGACCCGGACGGCGAGGCCCATGCTCTCCTCCTGGCCGACGTGGCAGATCAGGTCCGCGCCGAACTCCCGTGCCGCCTCGCGCAGCACCTGCTCGTACCCCGCGGGGTCGGCGAAGTCGGCCTCCCAGAACGCGTCGGCCTGCGCCCGCACGTCGTCGAGGTACCGGTCGGCGAGCCCGCCGAAGATCTCGGTCGCCACCTTCGGGTCCCAGACGGCACCGACGCGGAAGCCCTCGGCCTTGGCCTTCGCCAGGTAGGCGCGGTAGGGCATGACCATCAACAGGTTGCTCATCTCACGCCTCCTTCGGTGTCGTGCGGATGTCGACGGCGCGCCGGACGCGTTCGGTGATCTCGTCGAGCTCGGCCGCGGTGGGCGCGTCGACGAGGAACGTGACGGAGCGGTCCTCGGAACAGGTGATCGGGCCCAGCACGGCGCCGCGCTCGGCGTGCACGTGCACGGCGTGGAGCGTGGCGGGTGCGTCCGCCGGCAGCGGTTCGGGCTGCTCCCAGACACCGGCCTCGCCGACCCACTCGACCTCCACGCCGGGCCAGTCCACGACGACGTCGTCGAGCACGCCCTCGGGGTGCTCGACGTAGACCTGCCGGGTGTGGCGGCGCGGTGCCGGGTAGTCGGCGTGCTCGCCGAGCGCGATGCGCAGCACCTCGGTCTCCAGCGGGCGGCCGGTGGCCAGCTCGTAGAGCGAGCACAGGCCGTCACCCGGCGGGCGGGCCGCGATCTCCATCAGGACCGGGCGTCCGTTCGCGGTGACCCGCCACTCGGCGTGCGTGATCCCGTCCCGCACGTCCAGCCGGTCGAGGACCGCCTGGTTGGCGTCCAGCAGGAGCTCCGTGACGGCCGCGTGGTCGCTCGGCACGGTGTGCCCGAGCTCCACGAAGTGCCTGCCGTCGTGGTCGTTGGTGTCCTTGCGGGTCACCGAGGCGAAGATGGCCTTCCCGTGCTGCACCAGGCTTTCCACCGAGTACTCCTGGCCGACGACCTTCTCCTCGACGAGCACCGTCTCCTGGTCGCCGTACGCGGCGAGCTCGGCGCGCAGCGACTCTGCGTCCGTCACGGTGACGACACCGGAGCTGGAGTGCCGGCCCGACGGCTTGACCACCGCGGGGAACCGCACGCCGGACAGGTCGTCCCCGGCGAACGCCACCTGGGGGCTGAACTCCGGCAGGTACCAGCGCTGCAGGTACTTGCTGCGGCACACGCGGCTGGCGCGCAGGCCGGGCCCCGGTACGCCGAGCGCGTCGGCGATCAGCCCTGCCGGTTCCACCATGGTCTCGCCGACCGCGTAGGCACCGACGACGTCGTACCGGCGTCGCCAGGCGAGCGCCGCGGCGATCGGGCCCGCGATGAGCGATCCCTCGTGGCGCACGCCACCGTCCACGAACGCGATGTCCTCGACGCCCGCGAGCGGGTGGCCGGAGTCCCCGGCCACCCGCTCCGCCTCGGCTCGCCAGTTCGCCGAGGTGATCAGCAGTACCCGCAGTCCGCGCTCGCGCAGTTCCGCGAGATAACGCGGCGCGCGGCAGACGGCCAGCAAGGAGCCGGCCAGGATGAATGCTCTCGGTAACGACGGTTCGGACATGGCGGCGCTCCAAACAGAGAATCAAGTGAATGCAGTCATCTCCACAACGCGCATCCAGTCGCGTGGGAGGAAACGAATCAGGGTCAGTTCCGGTGTCTGTCCGCCGTGCGGGCAAAGCGGTGCCCCGAGAACAGCGTGACATCTCGGGGGTGGTCGGTCAACCCTTTGTTCGAGAAAGTCCACATGTAGTTTTTCGTGCTTTTTCCGGACACGCGAACAGGGGCCCTCCCGTGTGGAAGGACCCTGTTCGTGGCCGTTTTTCAGACTGCAATTCTCGCCGCGTTCTCGCGCAGAATCTCGCGTAATTCGTCGAGGCTGTACTCGGCTTTGTTCCTGCTGCCGTACCGGGTGAGCTTTCCCCGGCTGGCCCATTTGCGGATGGTGGCCGTCGAGACTCCGGCGGCGAGCGCCGCGAGCTCGGTCGGCACGGTTCGCCCGCGCGTCCGCTGTTTCATGCCACGGTCCCCTGCGCGGAGTGCTGCTGGACGTCGTCGGACTCCTCGAGCAGCAGCCACTGGCCGGCCGAGATGTGGTGGCCGGCACCGCAGGAGGCGGCGTGCGCTCCCGCGTCGGCGCCGGCGCCGATCGCCGCGTAGACGGTCATGCCGCAGCCCGCCTCGCCGCAGGGGCCGAGGTCGAGGCGCTCGCTCATCGACGGGTCCAGCACGGCCCGCGCCGCGTCGGCCAGGTCGGTGATCTCCTCGGCGAAGTCCTGCGCGACCTCGTGGTTCAGGATCCAGTCGAGGTTGCGGTACAGGAACGTCGACAGCACGTGCACCCGGCGCGAGGGCGGCTTCACGGTGCCGGTCTCCTCGATGACCATCGACGACCACGAGGCCAGCACGCCGAGGATGCTCGTGCGCACCGAGACCGCGGTGAGGTTGAGGCTCATCCCGCCGGGCACGCGCGAGTTCTTGATCTGCACGACCTCGGGCCGGCGACCCGGCGTGAGCGACTGGGCGCACTGTTCGTGCAGTCCGGGCAGCGCCCGCAGCTCGTCACGCAGGGCCTGGCGGCACTGGTCGCAGCTGCGCAGACCGGACAGCGCAGTCGAGGTGCAGGAAGGAACGATGCGCAACTCGCAGTGGCTCTGGGACACGGACATGGTCGGCTCCTTGGGTATCGGCTGCTCGCCGCGAACGGACATTTCTCGGGTGGAATCAGTTGTCAGCGAAGGTTCCAAGTCCGGCCGCGGCGGCGGCTTGGTGGATGCGGCCCGCGAGGACGGGGTCGAGCTCCGTCCCGCCGCCGATCAGCTCGACGAGCAGGACGTGGTCGTGGTCTGTGCGACCGGGGTGTTCGCCCGCCAGCACCCGGCCGAGGTCGGAGACGACGGACGGGGACCTGTGTCCACGGCCGCCTCTGCGCGTCTCCCGGCGGGTCCTGGCGAACGTCCGGTCGCTGTCGGCGAGCCCTTCCTGGTCGTCGACGAAGACCGCGTGCACGCCGTCGAGCAGGGCGACGGGCAGGTCGACACCGGTGGTGTTGACGAGGACCGCGCCCTTCGCCAGCCTCAGCGCGCCGAGCCGGGTGGACCCGGCCAGCACGACGAGGTTGGCGCCGAACATCGCGTCGGCGGGGGTCTCCACCAGGGAGAACCCGATGCCGTCGCGGTCGAGCCGGTCGAGCACCGCCCGGTCGGGCGGCTGGTTCCCCAGCGTCGCCACAGCTATGTGGCTGACGTTGGGGACGTGGGTGCGCAGGATCGTGAGCTGCAGTTCCAGCGCGAACCCCGAGCCGATGACCGAGGCGGTCACGACTCCGGGCGCCACCAGGTGGCGGGTCGCCAGCGCGGTGAGCACCGCGAGCCGGTACTCGCGCAGGCCGGCGGCGGACATCACGCACCGCTGCCTGTCCTGCGCGGTCTCGTAGATCGCGGTCTCGCCGTCGTCGCGGACGGCGGCACCGACGGCCGCGAGGCCGGTGAGGTCCTCGCGTCCCGCTGAGCGTGCGATCAACGCCGTCGCCATCGCCTGGACCGCGTCGGCGTCCTCCACCACGTGCCGGAGGTCGTCGTTGCTGAGGCGGAGCGTCGTGGCGTTCATCGCCGGTCCCTCCCGTGTTCGTTGAACTCGACGGGACGAACGTTGCAGGGCGGGGCTGTCGATCGACTTTCGAGGCCCTATCGGCCGGTTTAAGGCACCTCGATGGCGGACGGAACGAGGACCGATGGAGCCGGTGGCTGAACTGGTGTCAGCCAGGGGGAACGCCCCCGACAAATCCGGAGGTAGAAATGTTCGCCAGCCGCAAGTCCGCCGCCTCGACGCTGGTCTCCGTCATCATCGCGACGATCGCCGTCCTCGGAATTGCGAGCGGCACCGCCTCCGCCGACACGCACTGGAAGAACACGGACGTCACCGTTCAGGGACCGAACGACTGCCCCCAGGACACACACTGGAGCGCCGACCTCCTGATCTGCGTCGAAGACACGCACTGGTGATCAGGCAAGAAATGAAGAGAATTCACGATCTCGCACCCGTCCAGCCCGGAACGTCACGCACGACGTTCCGGGCAGTGTTTCTAAACGGAGGACGAGAGCGCGGCGCGGGTCATTTCCACCTCGGCCAGCAGCTGAGCGGATTCCTTGGAACTGAGCGGCGCGAGCAGTTCGGCCGCGCGGAGCACGGCCACCAGAGCGTCCTCGCCGGTCTCGGAGGCCTCGGACAGCGCGAGGAGGGTCTTCGCCTGCCAGAGCGCCGAACCCAGGTCCTCGAACAGCTGCCGCGCGCGTTCGAGATGCGTGGTGCCCGCCGCGCCACCGCCGCGGGCGAGTGCGATCTGCCCCAGGGAGTACAGCGTCTTCGCCTCGATCAGCCGTTCGCCCATCTTGCGGGACAGGTCGAGGGCGTGCACCAGGGTCGTCTCGGCGTTGTCGAGGCGGCCTTCCTTGTGCCGCACCACACCCAGGCTGTAGAGAGCGTAGGTCTCGCCGATGCGGTCGCCGGTGTCGCGCACGATCTGCAGGACGCGGTGCAACGACTTGCGCGCCTGGTCGATCTGGCCGGTCACCACGTGCAGCTCTGCCACGCGGTGCTCCACCTGGGCCTCGGCGCGCAGGCAGTTGACCTCGCGGGTGATGCGCACCGCGTCGTCGAGCAGCTCCCGCGCGGTGGCCGTGTCGCCCTCCTCCAGGTGGTGCTTGGCCAGGCTGCGCAGGATGTGCGCCTCGCCGATGCGGTCGCCGGAGGCGCGCATCGTCACCAGTGCCGCGCCGTACTTGACGAGCATCGAGCCGACGTCGCCGCGCAGTCCGTCGACGTGGGCGTCGTTGCGCAGCACCAGCGCCTGGCCGTGCTCGTGACCCGCCACCCGGAAACCCGCCAGCGCCTCGCCGAAGCACTGCGCCGCCTCGTGCAGCCGGGTCTGGAACATGTGCAGCGTGCCGAGCGAGTACCGCATCGCCGCGACGCCGATGTCGTTGCCGGCGACCCTGGCGACGGTCTCGGCGGTCCTCGCGCACTCCAGCCAGTCGTCGAAGTAGCCCTTGGACTCGAACAACGTCACCGACGTCAGCGCGAGGTCCCAGCACAGCTCGTCCATCCCCGCCGCGGCGGCCTGGCGGACGGCGGCGACGAGAGATCTCCGCTCGCTCTCCATCCAGTCGATGGGGTTCGCGGTCAGGCCCATGTTCGCCCAGGTGGCGTCCGCCCAGCGGGGAGCGCCGCCGTGCATGATCGTGTAGTCGCCGCCGTACTCGCGCCGGTGCGCCTCCTCGGCGAGCGAGAGCCACGCGCCCAGCAGCCGGGCGAGGGCCTCGGTGCGTTCCTCCTGCGTGGTCGACTCGGTGAGCTTCTCCCTGGCGTAGACCTGGATCAGGTCGTGGAACCGGTAGCGCGTCGCCGTCGCGTCGGCGTACTCGACGGTGTCCACGAGCTGCGCGTCCACGAGGCTTTCGAGGATGTCCTCGGCGTCGTAGATGTCTATGTCCAGCAGCGCGGCCGCTGTCCACGCGGGGAACTCGGGCGCGCGGATGAGAGAGAACAGCTGGAACAACCGCTGGGCGTCCGGGGCGAGGCCCTTGTAGGTCAGGCCGATGTTGGACCGCAGCTCCAGCCCGTGGTGCTCGAACTCGTCGAGCCGCCGCGCCTCGTCGCGCAGCCTGCGGACCAGTCCGTCGATGCGCAGGTGCGGCCGCGACGCGAGCCGGGCCCCGGCGATGCGCAACGCCAGGGGAAGGCCGCCGCAGAACGTGATCAGCTCGACCGCGGCCTCCGGTTCGGCGTTCACCCGTTCCTGACCGATGATCCGCGCGAGCAGGTCCGCGGACTGGTCGACGTCGAACACGTCCACGTCGATCCACTGGGCGCCCGGCAGCCCGGACAGCCGCGACCGGCTCGTGGTGATCACCGCACAGGACGCGCTGCCCGGCAGCAACGGCAGCACCTGGGCCTCGTTGGTGACGTCGTCCAGCACGAGCAGCAGCCGCTTGCCGGACACCTTGCTGCGGAAGAGCTCCTCCCGCTCGTCGATGTCGTCGGGCACCGCCGTGCCGGGCACGCCCAGCGACCGCAGGAACCGGGCGAGCAGCTTTCCGGTGCGGTCGTCCGCGCTGTGCACGCGCAGGTCGGCGTAGAGCTGGCCGTCGGGGAACCGGTCGGCGACCTCGTGCGCGACCCGCACCGCGATGCTGGACTTGCCGACTCCGCCCTTGCCGGAGATGGCCATGATGGGCACGGCGTAGCGCTCTTGCTCGGACTCGGCGGCGAGGCCCGAGCGCAGCACCTCGATCAGGTCGTCGCGCCCGGTGAAGTCGGTGATGCTCGCGGGCAGCTGGCGCGGGATGGTCGCCGGGGCCTCGGCCGCCGCGGGCGGCGCGGCCTGGCCTGCCGGGGTCTTCTCGCGCGCCGGGGGAGCGTTGAGGGAGGGGGCGCGGTTGAGGATGGCCTGTTCCAGGTCCTGCAGCTCCTGGCCGGGCTCGATGCCGATCTCCTCGATCAGCACCGTGCGGGCGGCGCGACCCACCTCGAGCGCGTCTGCCTGCCTGCCCGCGCGGTAGAGGGCGAGCATGAGGAAGCCGTGCAGCCGCTCGCGCAACGGGTTGTCGTGCACGAGGGTCCGCAGCTCCCCGCAGATCTCCTCGTGCCTGCCCAGCATGAGGTCGAGCCGGATGCGTTCCTCCACGGCCGCGAGGCGCAGGTCGTCGAGCGGCACCGCGGCGCGCTGGACCAGGTCGCTGGAGACACCGGACAGCGCCGACCCCCGCCACAGCGCCAGTGCGGAGCGCAGGGTGGCGGCCGCGATCTCACCGGAGCCGGCGTCGCTCTCCTCACGGGCACGCGCGACGAGCGCGGTGAACTGGATGCTGTCGAGGGCGTCGTCGGGGATCTCCAGGACGTAACCGGGTGGTCTGGTGCGGATGGCCTCGGGGAGTCCGGCGTCGGTGAACACCTTGCGCAGGGCCGAGATGCAGATCTGGATCTGGCCCTTCGCGGTGGAGGGCGGGGAGCTGTTCCACACCGCGTCGATGAGCTGGTCGACCGGGACCACCCGGTTGGCGTTGAGTCCGAGCATCGTCAGCACCACTCGCTGACGAGGCCCGCCCAGATCGAGCGACCGCTGGTCCACCACCAGTTCCACTGGTCCCAGAAGTCTCAGCATGGCTGGTCCGCCCCTCAACTACCCGCCCTAGCAGTACTACCCGCTGCCCTTGCAGTCCGTTTTGTCTCTTCGGTTCTGAAAGAACCGGACATGCGTTCGCCCCGCGAGTCGACGATGACGATCGGCTCACGGTGCGAGGTTCCCGAGTGATGATGATGTCACGTGACGAGGAAAAAGGAGCGCGATGTTAAGAAAATTGCTCCCTCCGGCAGGGCCATCTCATAGTTTGGCCGTTGCGCAGCTGACCAATGCGATTGGTGATGGTGCCTATTATGTTTGTTCGGTCCTGTACTTCACCCGAATAGTCGGCTTGACGCCGACGCAGGTGGGACTGGGTCTGACCGTGGGGTGGACGCTAGGAACGTTTGCCAGCGTCCCGCTCGGGCATTTGGCGGATCGGCGTGGTCCACGTGGCGTGGCGGTGGCGCTCGCGGCGGCTACGGCGATCGCGGTCGCGGCATTCGCGGTGGTGCGTTCCTTCCCCGCGTTCCTCGTTGTGGCGTGCATCTATACGATTTGCCAATGCGGGTTGGTCGCGGCCCGGCAGGCCCTTCTCGCGGGAGTGGTCGACGCGGCCGGGCGGACGAAGGCACGCGCGTACATGCAGTCGACTGCGAACGCCGGTATCGCCATCGGCGCCGTGATCGGTGGCGTCGCACTGCAGTTCGACACCGAGGCCGCGTATCTGATCGCGTTCGCGCTGGACGCCGCCACATTCCTGGCCGCGGCACTCGTACTGCGACGCCTGCCTCGGGTACCGGGGGTCGCCAGGGCCGACAAAGGCGAGCCGGTGCTCGTTGTGCTGCGGGATCGCCCCTATGCGGTGCTGACGGCGCTCAACTCCGTGCTGATGTTGTACATGCCGTTGTTGAGCGTGGTGCTGCCGTTGTGGGTGGTCGGGCACACCGGTGCGCCGCGCTGGATGGTGTCCGTGCTGATGGTGATCAACACGGTGGCGGTGGTGCTGTTCCAGGTCTCGGTGGCGAACCGGGTGCACGACCTCGCCGGCGCGGTCCGGATCGTGCGCCTGTCGGGAGTGTTCCTCCTCGCCGCGTGCGTGGTGTTCGCGTTCTCGTCGGGGAACCAGGCGGCCTGGGTCGCGGCGGTGGTGCTCGCGGCGGGCGCCGTGCTGCAGGTCGCCGGCGAGATGATGCTGGCCTCGGGCTACTGGGAGATCAGCTTTGGTCTCGCGGTGGAGGGCAAGCAGGGGCAGTACCAGGGGTTCTTCGGCAGCGGCATCGCCGTCGCGAGGACGCTCGGCCCGCTGGCGCTGACCGCGCTGGTGATCGACGGCGGTGCCGTGGGCTGGCTGGCGCTCGGCGGGCTCTTCCTGGCCGCCGCGCTGGCGACCGGTCCTGCGGTCGCCTGGGCGCGCCGCAGCCGTCCGGTGCCGTCTGACCAGGCGATTTAGCTCTATCGATCCGCTATCGGCCGGCGTGCCATCGCCGAAAGCCGACCCAAAGGGCCTCCGCCCACCCTGAGGTTGCTGACAACCGACGGATGGGGAGGAGGCCCTCACTATGGAGCGGGTCACCACAGCCGCGCCGGCGCCGGGCACCGAGCTCGGACTGCTGCGCCTGTGCGGCGAGGACTGGGACACCGTGGTCGAACGGGATCCATCGATCCGCGGCCACGTGGAGGGACTGCTGCACCCGGCGCTGCCCGCGATGTGGGCCCATCGCGTCTCGCATCGCCTGCACACCGGCGGACTTCGACGGACCGCACGCGCGCTGATGCTGCTCGTGCGTGCCACGACCGGGGTGGAGATCCATCCCGGCGCGAGGCTCGGCCGCCGGGTGTTCATCGACCACGGCACTGCCGTCGTCATCGGGGAGACGGCCGTCGTCGGCGACGACGTCACGATCTACCACCAGGTGACGCTCGGCGCGGTCGGCTGGTGGCGCGACAACCTGCGCCCGTCCGGCGAACGCAGACATCCCGTGATCGGCAGGAACGTCGTTCTCGGCACAGGTGCCACCGTGCTCGGCCCGATCACCGTCGGCGACGACGCCGTGATCGGGGCCTGCGCTCTCGTCGTCAACGACGTGCCAGGCCGTGCCGCGGCACTCGCGCCGACGGCGGCCGTGTCCACCAGCCACACCCTTCGGAGGACGGCGTCATGACCACGACCCTGGGCACCCGGCGGGTCGCCGAGTCGATCGACGAGCTGGTCGGCAACACACCTCTGCTGCGGCTGCCCACCGCGAACGCGACGGTGCTCGCCAAGCTCGAGTCGGCCAACCCCGGCTCCAGCGTCAAGGACCGGGCGGCGCTGTGGATGCTGCGCGGCGCCGAGCGCGACGGCCTGCTCGTCCCCGGATCCGGCACCGTCATCGAGGCGACGTCCGGCAACACCGGGATCGCGCTGGCCGCGTTGAGCGCCGCACGCGGCTACCGGTGCGTCATCGTGCTGCCCGACAACGCCACCCGCGAGCGCATCGGACTGCTCGAGGCACTGGGCGCGCGGGTGGTGCTGACTCCGGCCGAGCTCCGCTACCAGGGGTGCATCGACCGGGCCAGGGAACTGCACGAGGCGACGCCCGGCTCGTGGTTCCCGCAGCAGCACGCCAACCCCGACAACCCGGCCGCGCACTTCGAGTCCACCGGGCCGGAGATCTGGGCCGACACCGCGGGCACCGTCGACGTGCTCGTCGCCGGTATCGGCACGGGCGGCACGCTCTGCGGCACCGCGGCCTACCTCAAGTCCCGCAACCCGCTGGTGCAGGCCGTCGGCGTGGAACCGGAGGGGTCCCCGCTGCTGTCGAGGGGGTACGCGGGCAGCCACGCCATTCCCGGCCTCAACGGCGGGTTCGTCGCCGACACCACGGACGTCGCGCTGATCGACGACGTGCTGACGGTCACCGACCACGAGGCCGCGAACACCGCGCTGTGGCTGGCCCGGCAGGTCGGCGTGCTCGCCGGGATCTCGTCCGGTGCCGCCGCCTTCGGCGCACTGCGCGTCGCCGAGAGACCGGAGAACGAAGGCAAGACGATCGTCACCATCCTGCCCGACACCGGTGAGCGCTACCTGAGCGTGCTGACGTCGGCCGGCATCACGAGAGGAGCTGACCGATGAGCACTCTGCTGCTGGTCGGAGGTACGGACGACACGGTCGTCAAGGCGAAGGAGCTCGGTGTCACGGTGCTGCTCCTGCAGCACCCGACCAAGATCTCGGCGATCCAGGAGGCGGCTGCCGACGCCGTCCGGATCGTCGACTTCACGAGCTGGTCCGCTGTCGAGCCGGTGGCCGAGGAGCTGTGGGACGTCCACGGCTTCGACGTCGCGTTGTCGCTGACCGAACCGGGCCTCGACAACGCCGGCCGGATCAACGACAGGTTCGGTCTGGGCGGCACCGGTCTCGAGGTCACCAGGCTGTTCCGCGACAAGCTCGCCATGCGGGCGCATCTGGCGCTGCACGACCCCTCGGCGGTGCCGGCGGCGCCGTTGGCGGAGCGCGGTGACCTCGACGCCTACGCGGCGCGCCACGGCTTCCCGTTCATCGTCAAGCCGACCGACGCGACCGCCGGGATCGGGGTGCTGAAGGTCGACGGACCGGATGAGCTCGAGCGCGCCTGGGAGCACGTGACGCGTCTTCGCGGGACTCGCACCGACCGCGTCTCGACGCTGTTCCTGCTGGGCGAGTTCCTGATGGAGCGGTACATCGACGGCGAGGAGTACAGCGTCGAGACGTTCAGCTTCAACGGTCGCCACGTCGTGGTCGCGGTGACGGAGAAGTGGGTCGAGCCGCGGTCGTTCGCGGAGGTCGGGCACGTCGTGCCGGCGCGGATGAGCGAGGCCGACGAGGAGCTGATCCGGGCGGAGGTGCCGCGGTTCCTGACCACCATGGGGCTGCGCGACGGTGTCGCGCACACCGAGGTCCGGGTCGGCTCGCGCGGCGTGCAGGTGATCGAGAGCCACAACCGGGTCGCCGGTGACGCCATCACGGACCTGGTCGAGGGCGCCTACGGGATCGACCTGATCACGTACTCGGTCGGCTGGCCGTTCGGCCTCGTGCCCGAGCTGCCGGAACGGCCCGTGGCCCACGCGGGCGCGAGCACCCGGTTCGTCGTCGGAACGCCCGGCCGCGTCCTGTCGGTCTCGGGTGTCGAGGCCGCTGCCGCCGCACCCGTGGCCCTGGTGGTGCGGGTGAGCGCCAAGCCCGGCGACGAGGTCCGCGCACTGCGTGACAACTGGGACCGGCTCGGGCTGGTCGCGGTCACCGGTCTCGACGCCGACGACGCCATCGCGAACGGCGCCAGGCTGATCGAGTCGGTGATCGACATCCAGGTCGAGACCGAGGACGGCACCGTCGTCCGCGCGGGTGCCGCGGAGGTCGCCGAGGCGGTGCCGGCATGAGCGTGCTGATCATCCACCGCAACCCGTTCGAACCGTTCCCGTACCGCCACTGGCTGTCCGGGTACGACGCCGACGTCGTCGTCCTCGCCGCTCGTGACCGCATCACCGGTGCGGGGGAGGAGGTTCCCGCCGATCACCTGGGGCTGACCCACCTCGAGGTCGTGCCGGACTTCCACGACGAGGAGCTCGTGTTCGACCAGGCGCTGACGCTGGCCACGAAGTTCGAGGTCACCCACGTCGTCGCGCACCACGAGGGCGACATGCTGGTGGCGGCGCGGGTGCGCGAGGAGCTCGGTCTCACCGGCGCGTGGACCGCGGACACCGTGCCGTACCGGGACAAGTCGGTCATGAAGCGGATGCTCGTCGACGCCGGGATCGAGGTCGCACGCCACGCCGTGGTCTCGAGTGCCGCGGAGGTGTGGGAGTTCGCTGAGGAGAACGGGTTCCCGGTCGTCGTCAAGGACGTCGCCGGGTTCAACTCGATCGGCCTGCGCGTGCTGCACGGCCCGGAGCCGCTGGAGCTCGGCGGCCCGGTGCTCGTGGAGTCGTTCGTGCCGGGCCGGATGTGCCACGTCGACGGCCTGGTCGTCGGCGGGCGCGTCGTGCTGGAGTGGGCGTCGCAGTACCAGTACTCGCTCTCGTCGTTCGGCTCCGATCCGGGTGCGCGCGTCGACCTGACGCTCGACGTGGCGGATCCGTTGTCGGTGCGGTTGCTGGAACTGACCGAGCGGGCGGTGACCGCGTTGCGGACGTCGGACCGGCACCTCGACCACGGCTTCCACGCCGAGGTGTTCCACACGCCCGACGACCGGCTCGTGGTGTGCGAGATCGCGGCCAGGACCGGTGGGGCCAAGATCCGCGAGGTCGGTGCCGCGATCTTCGGCATCAACCACGGCGAGTACGCGACGCGCGCGCAGCTGGGCCTGTCCCTTCCGCTTCTCGCCGCCACCCTCGCCGGCGGGCCGCGGCCCAGGCCCGCCCGGATGGCCGGACAGGTGCTGATGATGAAGCGGCCGGGTCTCGTGGAGGCGCTGCCGTCGACGGTCGTCGAGCCCTGGGTGGCGCGGTTCTGGCGCTACGCGGCCGTCGGCGACGTCATCCCGCCGGCGGCGGGGTCCGCGGACTTCCTTCTCGCCGCCGTGGCCACCGGCGCCGACCGGGCGGAGGCGGAGTCCCGCCTGCGCGCGCTCGGGGCCAGGTTCGAGTCCCAGACCCGCATAGTCCAGGAGGGATCGTCATGAAGAAGCACGCTCTGCCGGAGATGGACGTCCTCAACCCCGTCGACCTGGTGCTCGTCGCCGCCAACCCGAGCGGCGCCCGCGTCGAGCGGCCCGCCGCGCGGATTCCCGAGCAGCGGAGGAAGGACCGGCGATGAACGGCTGGAGGACCCGGTACCTGACCGGGATGGTCGTCGACGCGACCGGTGCGGGCATGTACCTGCCGTTGTCCCTGCTGTACTTCCACCACGTCACCGGGCTGCCGATCGAACGGGTCGGCGTGCTGTTGACGGCGGGCGCGCTGTTCGCGTTGGTGGGCAACCCGATCGCGGGGGTGCTCGTCGACCGGTTCGGTGCACGTGCCGTGGTCGTCGGCGGATACCTGTTGCGGGCGTTCGGGTTCGGGCTCTACCCGTTCGTGGACTCGGCGCTCGGCATGTTCCTCGCCGTCGCGCTGGTGGCGGTGGGCGACGGGTCGTTCTCCCCGTCGGTCCAGTCGCTGGTGGCCGACATCGCCCAGGGCGCCGAACGGGACAAGCTGCTTGCCGCACAACGAAGTCTGCGCAACGCGGGACTCGGTGCGGGTGGACTGGTCGCGGCCGGGGCGCTGACGCTCGGCAGTGACGCGGCGTACCAGGTGATCGTGCTCGGCACGGGCCTCGCGTTCGTGCTGGCCGCGGTGATCGTCGGTTCCATCCGGTATCGGCCGGTGGCGCCGGCGGTGAGAACCCTGGCGCGCGGCGGATACCGGACGGTGCTGGCGAACCGGCCGTTCATGACCCTGACCGCGCTGAACGTGCCGGTCGCCTTCGGGTACATGGTGCTGGCGGTGGCGTTGCCGGTGTACATCACCACACGACTCGGTGCCCCGACCAGCCTGGTGGGCACGTTGTACGCGGTGAACACCATCGGGATCGCGTTGCTCCAGATCCCGGTCACCCGGTACCTGGTGCGGTACCCGCGCACCAGGACCACGGCCGCTGGTGCGGCGGTGATCGGCGTGTCGTTCGTCGTGTTCGCCGCGCTCGGGGTGGTGTCGTCGTCGGCCGCGGTGCTGCTCGCGGGCGCGTTCGCCGCCACGGCGTTGTTCACGCTGGGAGAGCTGATGCACGGGGCGACCGCCTCGGCGCTGGTGTCCTCCGCGGCGCCGGCCGAGACGCGCGGGCGTCATCTGTCGGTGTACCAGTTCTCCTGGGCGATCCCGACCGCCCTGGCGCCGGCGGTCCTGACGTGGCTGATGACGTTCTCGGCGACGGGCATGTGGCTGGTGCTGGCCGCGGGGGTGACCGCGTCCGCGCTGGCGCTGGTGCGCCTGGAGCCCAGGCTGCCGCAGGAGGCCGTGCGCATCGCCGTCCCGGTGCCGCAACCGGCTTGACGATCCTTTGTGGACTGAAAACGCCCGGTGGTTTCTCCGCCGGGCGTTTTCGCTTCTCCGCCGTCCATACCGGACCGATAGCGCTTCGACAGCGCTCTTTCTGAACCTGACAGGGAGAAGGCTGCTGCAACGAAGGGGGTCGACGTGAAACGCGCCTTGCTGGACGCCGATGCGCACACACGGGAGTTCAACCGGACCCTGCGGGACGTGCCGGACCGGACGCTGGTGGACCTGCTCGACGAGCAGGTGCGCCGGCGCGGCCAGGACATCGCGGTGGTGCACGGCGACGAGCGGCTGACGTTCACGGAGCTCTCGGCGCGGGCCGCGGCTGTGGGCACCCACCTGAGGGGCCTGGGTGTGCGCGAGGACGACTGCGTCGGTCTCTTCGTGCACCCGTCGTCCGATCTGATCGTGGGTGCCTGGGGAGTGCTGCACGCGGGCGGTGCCTACCTCCCGCTGGCCCCGGAGTACCCGGAGGACCGCCTTCGGTACATGGTCGAGGACTTCGGCGGGCACCTCGTCCTCACCCAGCGGGAGCTCGCCGGGAAGCTGCGCCGCATGGTGCCGCCGCAGACCACCATCGTCGTGCTCGACGACATCGACACCCCCGCGGGCTCGCCGGCGCGGCCCTCGCCGGGAGATCTCGCCTACGTGATCTACACGTCCGGCAGCACCGGCAAGCCCAAGGGCGCGATGATCGAGCACCGGGCGATCGTGAACCAGATGTGCTGGCTCGCCGAGACGCACGGCATCGACCACAGCCGGGTCGTGCTGCAGAAGACGCCGATGAGCTTCGACGCGGCCCAGTGGGAGATCCTGGCGTCGGCCTGCGGCAGCACCGTCGTCATGGGCGCGCCCGGCGTGTACCGCGACCCCGATGCGCTCGTGGACACCATCAAGGCGCACGGCGTGACGACGCTGCAGTGCGTGCCGACGCTGCTGCAGGCCATCGTGGACACCGAGCGGATCACCGAGTGCGCGACCCTCCAGCAGGTCTTCTGCGGGGGCGAGGCGCTCTCCCGGTCACTCGCCCAGCGGTTCTTCGCCGAGCTGCCCGACCGCGAGCTGGTCAACCTCTACGGGCCCACCGAGTGCACGATCAACTCGTCCTCGCACCGGGTGGACCCGGCCGTGGTCGCGGACGGGCCGCCGACCGTGCCGATCGGCACACCGGTGCACAACACGCAGTACTACGTCCTGGACGGTGATCGCGGACCGGTCGCGGTCGGCGAGATCGGCGAGCTGTACATCGGCGGGCGGCAGCTCGCGCGCGGCTACCTCGGCAGGCCGGACCTGACCGCGGACCGGTTCGTGGACAACCCGTTCCACGCCGACTTCGGCTCGCCCCGGTTGTACCGCACCGGCGACCTGGCGTACTGGAACCCCGACGGCACAGCGGTCTTCGTCGGCCGCACGGACAACCAGGTGAAGCTGCGCGGGTTCCGGGTCGAGCTCGACGAGGTGCGGCTGGCGCTGGAGACGCACGAGTGGATCAAGCACGCGGCCGTGGTGGTGCGCGACGACCCGCGCACGGGGTTCCAGAACCTCCTGGCGTTCGTCGAGCTGAACCCCAAGGAGGCCGCCCTGATGGACCAGGGCAGCCACGGCGCGCACCACCAGTCCAAGGAGGGCCGGGTACAGCTGCGCGCGCAGCTGTCCAACCTGGGGTGCCGGGAGAAGGGCGAGCTGAGCGGCAAGCCGGTGCTCGACCTGCCCGGCCGCGAGCCGACGGCGTTGCAGCGCCGCACCGTCTTCGCCCGCAAGACCTACCGCTTCTACGAAGGTGGCGACGTCACCAGGAACGACGTCCTCGACCTCCTGCGGACGCGGACGACCGCGACGACGTCACGTGATCCGGCGTCGGTGGGGCAGGAGGAGTTCGGCCGCATCATGCGGTACTTCGGGCAGTTCCACAGCGTCAAGCGGTTGCTGCCCAAGTACGGGTACGCCTCGCCCGGCTCGCTCTACGCCACGCAGCTGTACCTGGAGGTCGACGGCCTGTTCGGCCTGGAGCCGGGGTTCTACTACTACCACCCGGTCGAGCACCGGCTGTACCTCATCCAGCAGAAGGCGGCCGGTCCGCAGCAGCGCGCCCGTGTGCACTTCGTCGGCAGACGGCGAGCCATCGAGCCGGTGTACCGCACCAACATCCTCGAGGTCCTGGAGATCGAGGCGGGGCACATGGTCGGCCTGTTCGAGCAGATCCTGCCGGAGCACGGCCTGACGGTCCGCGCGGCGGGGCACGCACCCGAGGTCATGACCCACCTCGAATGCACCTCCGAGGACTACTACCTCGGTGCGTTCGACTTCGTGCCCGCGCACCCGGAACCGGCCGAGGAACCCATGGACGTGTACGTGCAGGCGCACGGCGACCGCGTTCCCGGCCTCCCGGCCGGCCTCTACCGGTTCGAGCGGGACGGTTTCGAGCAGGTCGCGGACGGCGTGATCGAGCGCAGGCACGTCATCGCCATCAACCAGCAGGCCTACGAACGCGCCGCCTTCGGTGTCGCACTGGTCAGCCGCACCGGGCAGGAGTGGCTCTCCTACCTGGAGCTCGGCCGGGTGCTGCACCGCTACCAGGCGGTGCGCGGCCTGGGACTCATGTCCTCGGGTTACAGCTCGAAGAGCGGGCACGACCTGCCCTCGCACCGCCGGCTCACGGCGTTGCTGCGGGAACGCGGGCTGCCGGTCGGCCCGTCGTACTTCTTCATCGGCGGCAAGGTCAGCGAGGAGCAGATCCGCCACCGCGGCATGAAGGAGGACGCGGTGCACATGAAGGGTCCGACCGAGCTGATCCGCGACGACCTGCGCTCGTTCCTGCCGGACTACATGATGCCGAACAAGGTGGTCGTGCTCGACCGCCTGCCCCACACGGCGAACGGCAAGATCGACACGCGCTCCCTGGCCGAGTCCGACCTGGCCGCCGCGGACTTCTCCGACCAGCCGGTGGTCGAACCGCGCACCGAGTCCGAACGCCGGATCGGTGAGATCTGGGGCAGGCTCATGAAGATCGAGACGGTCTCGGTCCAGACCGACTTCTTCGCCGCGGGCGGCAACTCCCTGCTGGCGGTGGGCCTCGTGAACCGCATCAACCGGGACTTCGGCCTGTCCCTGCCGCTGCAGGTGCTGTTCGACGCACCGACGGTGGAAGCGCTGGCGAAGGTCGTGGAGGGCGGCGCCGCGGACGCGACGTCCAGGCTCATCAGGCTTTCCGCCGCGGGCACCCTGGAACCCGTGTACTGCTGGCCGGGCCTGGGCGGCTACCCGATGAACCTCCGCGAGCTGGCCGCCAGGGCGGGCCGCCCGTTCTACGGTGTGCAGGCCCACGGCGTGAACGCGGGCGAGACCGCGTACCCGTCGATCGCCGAGATGGCGGCACGCGACCTGGAACTGGTGCGCCGCAGGCAGCCCAGAGGCCCGTACACGCTGTGGGGCTACTCGTTCGGCGCGCGCGTAGCCTTCGAGGCCACCCACCAGCTGGAGCGGGACGGCGAGCGCGTGGAACAGCTCTTCCTGATCGCACCGGGCAACCCGAGAGCGGGCGGCACCGACCGGACCCCGAGCTGGCGCAGCCGCGGCTACGTCACGATCCTGTTCTCGGTCTTCGCGGGCGCGGTCTCCGGCGACCTGCTGGAGGAGTGCCTGCGAGCGACACGGGACGAGACCACGTTCACCACGTTCGTGAGCACCCGCCTGGACCTCGACCCGGACCTGGTCCGCCGAATCGCGCGCGTGGTGCACCAGACGTACCGCTTCGACCACAGCGACCACGACCTGGCACTGCGCTCGATCAAGGCCCCCGTGACCGTCTTCCGCGCCGTGGGCGACCAGCCGTCGTTCATCGAGCGCCCAGCGGTGCGCGCATCAGTGTCCTTTGTGGATGTACCGGCGGACCACTACGGAATGCTCCGCCTCCCGCTCGTCGACACGCTCATCGATCACATCCGTTCCGCCCCAGGAGGCCCACAATGCCGCACGTGACCGTCAAGCACTTTCCCGCCACCCTCTCCCCGGACCAGGAGTCCGCGCTGTCGACCGCGCTGACCTCCGCCATCACCGAGGCGTTCGGATGCCCGGACACCGTCGTCTCGATCGCGCTCCAGCCCGTGCCGGCCGAGGCGTGGGACGAGCAGGTGTACCAGCCCGAGATCGCCGGCCGCGACTCGTTGCTCAAGCAACCGCGGTACTGACGTCCGTCCCGCAGCACGAACGGCCTGCCGATGAGCTCATCGGCAGGCCGTTCGGCGTCTCGCCGTGGGTCGAGTGTCCACAACAGACCGTCGACCGCATGCCCTCACCGAGCCGCACGCAAACGCATGCGCGGACCGTCGGCAGTCGTGTGGATTCCTGACTTCGTGCGACGAGCTCCGTTGTCCTCGGCACTCTGCCCGCTGTCGTGTAAGAGCCGGGTCAAATCACCGGACGTCGCGTCTACATCGGCCTGGAGATGAAATATTTCCTTGTTCTTCAAGGTTTAGCTGCTGGTCCGCACGCTGTGTCCCTTGCGGGGACTGCGAGTCGTGCCGCCCGCGTCGCCCCGCCGGTGTTGACAGAGCCGGATCGGCGATCAACCATGGAAGCGCTCTCATAACCGGTCTGCACCAGTTGTCGGAGCGCGGGCACCGGCCTTTCCCTGAAGCAGGGCCGGAGCCTGCTGACAGAAGAACCCCTGCACAAGGAGTTGCATGCGCACTCGAACAAAGTGGTTGAGCGCGCTCGCCACAGTGGCGGCGACCGCATCGGCGGTCATCGCGACCGCCCCTGCCCAGGCGATCGGTCCTGACCTGTTGCCACTGAACGTCACCAACAACAGCGGCCGGTCCGAGGCCGTGCACCTGTACGTCCTCGGCACGGACATCCGCAGCGGACGCCTGGGCCACGTCAACCAGGCAGGCACGTTCACGCCGTGGTCGCCGGGCGGCAACCCGCCCACGCCCGCGCCGGACGTGTCCATCGACGGCCCCGGTCAGGGCGCCAGCGCCACGCTGAACGTACCCAGGTTCATCTCGGGCCGCGTCTACATGTCGTTCGGCGAGAAGCTCAAGTTCCTCCTGACCCCCGACGGCCTGGTCCAGCCGGCGCCGTGGGCGGGCGGTGACCCGAACAGCGGCATCCTGTTCGACTGGAGCGAGTTCACCTACAACGACGCCGGCCTGTGGCTCAACAGCTCGCAGGTCGACATGTTCGCCGTCCCGCACGCGGTCACCGTGACGGGCGCGAGCGGTGCCACGAAGAAGACCGGCGAGCTCAAGCCCGGCGGTCGCGACGCGGTCATCAACGGCATCCGCACCCAGTCGGGCTGGGGCGGGTCGATCATGTCCCGCTCGGACGGCACCGTCCTGCGCGTGCTCGCGCCGGGCAAGGCGGCCGACGTGGGCAACTTCGACCGCAACTACCTCGACCCCTACATCACCGAGGCCTGGAACGCTTACACGGGCAAGGACTTGACCGTGCAGCCGTTCGGTGACCGTCCGGACGTGAAGTACTTCGGCCGCACCTCGGGCAACAACATGAACTTCACGAACACCTCCGGCCAGCAGGTCGCGTCGTTCGCGAAGCCGTCCACCTCGAGCGTCTGGGGCTGCGACGGCGAGCTGCACGCGCCCAACGACCAGGTGGTCGGCCCGATCGCGCGCACCTTGTGCGCCGCACTCCACCGCTCCACGCTCGGACGCATCGACGTCCAGCCCGGCGGTGGCGCCGCGGACTTCTACCAGGGCGCGATCACCAACCACTACTCCAAGCTCGTGCACCAGAACATGGTGGACGGCAAGGCGTACGGGTTCGCGTTCGACGACGTGCAGGCCCAGGAGTCCCTGGTGCACGACGGCGACCCGCGTTCCGCCGGCATCGTCCTGACCCCGTTCAGCGGCGCTGCCTCAGCGTCCACGAGCGGTGTCATCGGTGACTCGCACGGTGAGGTCGTCGTTCCGAACCGGAACTTCGCCTTCAACTGAGCACACACGACAAGGCGCGCCCGGCAACCGCCGGGCGCGCCTTGTCGCATGACAGCGTCAAGTGATGATGTGGAACGGTTTCCGGCCGAAGCCCAGCTCTTGGCCCTGCCTGTAGGGCCGGCCGTCGCGCTGCTGGGTGTCGCGATTGCTCGCTCCACGATGTGGGAGATCGTCAAGACAGCCAACATCGGTTCGGCCCCGAGCTGGGCAACCGTCCGGGTGCACCGCTGGTCTGGAACCAGACCCTGCGGCGCGCGCGGCGCGGGTGGGAGCGGTACTACTCGTACCTGACGAGATCGCATGCCCAGCCCTAGATCGGACAGGACCGCTTCGGAGTCCTCCACGAGTATCGGCATGCCGCTGACCTGTGCGGACGTAATTTTCGGCACGCACAGGGCTGATCTGACGTGGAAAAACGCCGATCTGCTACCGAAGCCCCCAAAACAGGGTTCTGCGGGCGATGCTGGGATCGAACCAGTGACCTCTTCGGTGTGAACGGATCCTGCCGAGTGCCAGACGGTCTGGTCAGTCTCAATGGATATGCGCTGACCTGTGCGAAAGCGCCTCGCAGATCTGGTGAGGGCCGCAGGTATCTCGTTGGCGTCTATGCGTCTCAGGTACCGGTTTTGCTACCGAGTCGGGCTCGATGGAGCTCGCGCAGGACCGCGACGAGGTTTCGCATTGTGAGCAGAGTGCCCGGGTAGTTTCGCCCAGCACGCGGAGTTGTCAGGCCAGGGGTTCTTGTCGAGTTCATGCGCCGCTGATGCTCGCCCACCCCCTTCCGACGGTTGGCGAGGAGAGCCAATGCGGTGAGGGGTGTGGTCGGGTCAGGTGTGTTGGTGGGTGTGCGCGGTGCGGCGGGGTTGCCCGCTGGTCTGCGGAGGCAACTCGACCTGCAAACCGCGGCTGATAGGAGCTGTCGCGGTGGCCGGAGTCGGCTGGGTGCCGATGGATCCGTACGGGTCCGAGAGCAAGGGGGAGGGCAGCGGGGCAGGGCTTGCCGCGGCGGTCGCGCGGGCGAGGGACCAGCTGCCTCCCGTCGAGGAGCTGCGTGACCCGCCGGTCGCGGCGCCGAACGGTGATGGCAGAGCGGCGAACGACTCCGCCACGCGGATCCCGTGGGGACTTCTGCTCGCCGTGCTCGCCGTCGTTGTCGTCGGCTGGCTGGCCGGGATTCCGCTTGCGAAGCGGGTCCGGGCCTGGCGCAGGCGACGGCGGCCGGGCAGCGGCGCGGTGCTCGGTGCGTGGCAGGAGGTGCGCGACCGGATGCGCGAGCACGGGGTGCCGTTCAGCGAGGGCATGACCCCGCGCGATCTGGCCGCCGTCGCACCCGCGGCCGGGCTTCAGTCCGCAGTGGAAGGACTGCTGTTGCTCGGGTCAGCGGTGGACCAGGCGCTGTGGTCCGGTGCCGAGACCACCGGCGAGGTGCGGGATCGCGCCTGGCACGCGGCCGGGTTGGTGCGTCAGCGGCTCGCGAGGCGGGGGCTGCGGGCCAGGATCCGGGCCGCCGTGGACCTCAGCACCCTGATCAGGCCTCGTACTCCCGGATCCAGTCGATCTCCATCGTCGACGTGGTCGCGGTGGACAAGGAGACCTGTGGGGTGCCAGAACTCCGCACACATGCGTTGAGCTGCGGTGGTCGGGCACTGTCGTTCGGGCGGCATGGTCGTGGGCGTGGCGCTGCGACTGCTGTACCTCGTCTTTGTCCAGCTGGGTGGCTGGCTGGTTCTGCTCGGCCGGTCTTCGGTGGCCAAGGACGTCGAGTTGCTGGTGTTGCGGCACGAGGTCGCGGTGTTGCGCCGTGGTAGTCAGCGTCCGCGGTTGGATTGGGTTGATCGCGCGGTGCTGCCGCGTTGACGCGGCGGCTACCGGTGTGGCTGCGAGAGCGCCGGTTGGTGTCTCCGGGTGGCATCGGCGGTTGGTCGCCAAGAAGTGGACCTACCCGAACCGGACTGGGCGACCGCGGGTCGACGATACCGTCGTGGCGCTGATCGAGCGTATGGCGCGGGAGAACACGGGCTGGGTTACCGCCGTATCCATGGTGAACTGCTCGAGCTAGGTCACCAGACGGCCGCGTCGACCGTGCGTCGTGTGCTGAAGCGTCTGCGGACACCACCCTCGCCGATCCGGAACACCGGCACGTCGTGGCGGCGGTTCCTGCGTGCTCAAGCGGTGAGCATGCTGGCATGCGACTTCTTCCATGTGGATTGCGTGGTCACCCTGAAACGGGTGTACGTGTTCTTCGTGGTGGAGGTCGGCACCCGCTACGTCCACATCCTCGGCACCACCACCAATCCTGACGGGCACTGGACCACCCGGCAGGCTCGCAACCTCCTGATGAGCCTCGGCGACAGGGCCAGTTACTTTCGATTCCTAGTTCGTGACAGGGCTGGTCAGTTCACCGCGTGGTTCGATTCCGTTCTCGCGGACGTCGGTACCGACGTCGTGAAGATCCCGCCGCACTGTCCGCGGGCGAACTGCTACGCCGAACGTTTTGTCGGCACCGTCAGACGCGAGCTCACCGACCGATTGCTCATCATCAACGAGCATCACCTCAAGTCACTGCTGAAACCCGACGTGTCCCACTACAACCACCGGCGGCCACATCAAGCGCGACACCACATGAGGTCACACTCGGCCTCCAGACGTTGTCGGTGCAGCCGGTCGCGTTCGGCCTCGGCTCACTCACCGTCTACGCCGGTGGGAGACGGGCTGCTGCGTGGACCTGCTCCGCGTGGCGGCGGGCCATCAGGCCGATTCAATCCCGCCGACCGCATTCCTGCGCCGAATCGGTGTGGGATGGCGTGCATTCGCCATCCGGTTGCCGATGGTCTGCGGCCGTCATTAGCGTCGCTGTTGCTGGTCATGAACAGCAAACGTCAGTTCGTTCATTCTCATGGAGGTAACCATGTTCGAGGAAGCCACGAGCGGCGGCGACGGCGAAGACCTGCTGGCCCCCGGCCACCACGTGCAGGTCTTCGCGTCCTTCTCCTGGGACGCCGACGAGACCGACGAGGCCTGATCGGTCCAGCGCATGTCGGGCCTGGGCCGGTACGCCGGCCCAGGCCCGGTTTCCGAAAGGGTTGACGATGGCTTCATGGGCGGATTTCACCGCTGAGCATCCCGAAATCGCTGCGATCGGTCGACGCATTCTCTCGAAATACGGAGTTGCCTATCTTGCGACCGTTCGCGCCGACGGTGCTCCCCGTGTGCACCCGATCAGTCCCGTCGTCCGTGACGGCATGTTGCTCGTCGGGATAATCGGGTCGTCGCCCAAGCGTCGTGACCTCGACCGAGATGGGCGTTTCGTGCTGCACGGCCTGCCGGGCCCCGAGAACGCGGAGCTCTGCATCCGCGGCGTCGTCCGGCAGTTCGCCGTGGACGAGGCCGCCGCCCTTCTGGCATTGCGGGAGGAGCGGGGTGACGAGGCGACTGACACGGTCTTCTACGAGCTGGTCATGAGCCGTGTCGACTACACGTCGTATGAGGCGGGGACCGGGCTTCGTCCGGTGCCGACGAGAATTGTGTGGCGAGCGCAGGAGGTGATGGCGTGAACGTGGACGACAAGCCCCGGCTCGGGCGGGTCGAGCTGTTCCGGCATCCCGAGCGCGGCGCCCTCCTCGGCACGCCGGACGGCGGGCTGTTCCGCGTCCCCCTGCCGGTGGACCAACTGCGTGCGTTGCTGGCTGACTGCACCGGAACGTCGTCGATGGGCGAGTTGATCGCGCGGCATCCGCTGAACGGCACTGCGGCGGAAGTGCTGGAGTCACTGACACGTCACGGGTGTGTGTCCACTGAGGATCCTGACCCGCTGCCACAGCTGTTCGTGCTGGGAGACGAGGAGCTGGCTGGGCTGGTCGGCACCACTTCTCTCGGTGGAGCCGAAACGCTCCGCGAGAAGCAGGAACTGGCCGGAGTCGCCGGCTCCTCGGTTCTGCTCGTACTGCGCACCAGGCTGGACCAGGCGGAACTGCTCGACATCGAGGAGCGGTGCCGTGCAAGGGGGATCAGGTGGACGCATTTCCACCTGGAGACGAGCAAGGGCTGGTTCGGCCCACACGTCGAGAGCGGGCGCGGTCCTGGGGTCGGAGACCTGCTCGACCGCCGCCGCACTGCCACCGCGGATCGGTTGCTCCTCGACGCGTTGAACGCGCCGGTCGACGTCGGAGAATCCCGGCTCCCAGGCGAAGCCGAACTGCACTGGATGATCGACGCGGTGGTCTTGGACATCGTGAACTGGGTCTCCGGCCGTGTGGCACGAGCGGCGTGGCACGAGGTCGAACTCGATCCGGTGCGCCTCGCTGTCACCGCCCATCCCGTACTGCCACTCGGCGAGGTCGACGTGCCGTCGCACGTCGGCAGGGAGCCGCACGACTGGCTGGTCGACCCGAGGACCGGCATCGTGCGCGGACTCACCGACGTGCGTCATCACCCGTCGATCCCGCGCACTCTGAAGACCGTGCACGCCAAGGTGAGTGACATCAGCCGGGTCAGTCCTTGGCGCAACGACCCGGTGGCCGGCGGCAGCACGTTCGGCGAAAGGGACGCTGCGGCGCGCGCCGCGGTCGGTGAGGCGGTCGAGCGGTACTGCGGCAACATCGTGCAGGAGGATCTGCTCGTCCACTCGTCCTACGACGACTTGATGCGATCGGGACAGCACGCGGTGGACCCGGATGCCCTTGTGCTGTTCTCACAGCGCCAGTACGACGCTCCTGGTTTTCCGTTCACGCGGTTCACCCGCGACCTCCCCGTGCACTGGGTCCGCGGACGTTCGCTCACCACGAACAGGTCGGCGTGGCTGCCGGCAAGCATGGTGTACGCGAACTGGTACACGCCGACCTTTGCCGCCGATCCGCCGACCAATCCGACGTTCTTCCCCGGCATTGCCGCAGGGGAGAACTTCGACTCGGCGGTCGCCGCCGGACTGCAGGAGTTGGTCGAACGGCACACCACGATGACGTGGTGGCTCAACGCCGTCAGGCTGCCCGCGGCTCGTCAGACCGCGGCGCTGCGGGCTGTGTGGCCAGAGGGCACCGCTCAGCGGAGCTGGCTCATCCCACTGGACAACGAGTTCGGCGTGCCGGTGATGGCCGGGTGCGTCGAGAACCCGGACGACCACCTCCTCACCATCGGTTTCGCCGCGCGCCCCGACCCCGTCCAAGCAGGACTCAAAGCGTGGACGGAAGCTTTGACGCTCCAAGACATCGCCCGCGACCTCATGGAGCCGAACGGCTCCTACCGCAAGGCCGTCGGTTCAGGCCGGATCGACGCGTCCGGCGTCAAACCGCATCGCGCGGACCGCTGTTACCTGAACGACTACCGGCCGGACTTCCGCGACGTCGCGGATCTCACGGGTCAGGTGCAGGTTCATCTGGACGTCCGCGCACAGAACCTCGTCCGGCCCTGGGTCGACGTGCCGGAGGAACGCGATCTGCCGCCGGCTCTGCACGGTGACTTGCGCATGGCCGTGGAAGCGCGCGGCTACGAGGTGTTCTGTGCCGACATCACCACTCCGGACGTGCGGGCGGCAGGACTGCGGGTCGTCCGCACGTTGGTGCCCGGCCTGGTGCCCAACTCGGCGGCGGCGTTCCCACACCTGGGACTGGGAGTGGTCACGCGCACCGCGGTGGCGCTGGGCTGGCGGGAGTCGGAATTGCCGGAGAGCGACGTGAACCTGGTGCCGATGCCCCATGCCTGAACCCGAGGTGGTCGGTGCGCCGGTGGAGCGCATCGACGCCTGGGACAAGGTCACGGGCGGTCAGCGGTTTCTCAGCGACCGCACATGGCCCGGTGACGCGTGGGCCAGGGTGGTCCGCTCGCCGTACCCGAAGGCGACTCTGCTCGATCTGCGGGTCGACTCGCCCGGTGTGATCGCCGTGTATCTGCCCGAAGATGTTCCCTCGCAGCGATTCAACCCGGCTTTGGCTCCTGCCAGTGACCAGTTGCGGCGGGCAGCTGACAAGCGGTTGCTCACCAGGAAGGCGCGTCACGTCGGCGACGGGGTCGCTCTGGTCGTGGCGAACAGCCAGGCGGAAGTCGATCACGCGGTCGAGTCCGCGGAGGCGACGTGGCAGGTCGAGCAGCCAGCACTGTCCACAACGGACGAGAACAGTGCACGACTGGGCCGGATCGGGTTCGGGGACGAGACCGTTGTGGACCGCGCGCTCGCGGGATCCGCCGCAGTCGTAGCCGAGACGTTCGAGGTCGCCGGTGCGCAACACGTGTGCCTGGAAACCCATTGCTGCCGCGCGGAAGCTGATGGCGACGGGATCGTCGTTTGGTCGAACACCCAGTCTCCGGGCGAGTTGCGCGCACTGGTGGCGGAGGTGCTCGGCCTTCCGCAGGCCGGTGTCCGGGTCCTCAAGGTGGAAGAGGGCGGTGGGTTCGGCTGCCGCCAGGAGATGTACGAGGAGGCGCTCGTCGCGTGGGCGGTGATGGGGACAGGGCGCCCGGTGCGGCTGACCTACGACCGCGCCGAGGAGTTCGTCGCGGCGCGTCGCAGGCACGGGGTGCGCGCGGATGTCCGTCTCGGCATCGCCGGCGACGGCGAAGTGCGCGCTGTCGACGTGCGAGCGGTGGTGGACTCCGGTGCGTACGGCTCTCACGCTCCATACGTGGCCAACGCGATGGCACTCACCGCCCGAACCGCCTACCCCCGAGCCGCCCACCGGTTCGTCGGCGAGATCGCTCGCACCAACACCTTGCCCGGCGGGGCATATCGCGGTTACGGCGTCGCGCAGCTCAACTTCGCCGTGGAGACCGCCCTGACCGCGGCGGCGCGACAGCTGGAGCTGGATCCGGTGGACGTGCGCGTCCGCAACGCACCCGCCCGCCTGGCGCACTGCCTCGAAGTCGGGCGCGAAGCGTTCGGATGGCCACGTCCGGCTGCACCAGGGCGGGGTCACGGCGTCGCAACGGCGATGAAGGCCACCGTGACAGGTGAAGAGTCGGAAGTCAGCACGGCGTGGGTAGAAATCGAGGGGGACCGAGCCACCCTCGTGACCGGGACCTGCGACAGCGGCACCGGGTCGTCGACGGTCCTCGCGCAGGTCGTGGCCGAGGAACTGGGCCTGCCGGTGGGCAACGTCCGGGTCGTCGAGGGCGACACCGAGCTCACTCCGGCGGACATCGGCAGCGCGGCACAGCGCAGCGTGTTCCTCGGGACGGGGGCGGCACGCGAGGCGGCGCGGCGCGCCCTGAGCAGTCCGGGCGAGCGGGTGACGTTCCGGGCAGGCCGCGCTCCGGCGAGCTACTGCGCGTGTTTCGTGAGCGTGGCGGTCGACGCTGAGCTGGGCACAGTGGTGGTGGAGGACTGCCTCGTCGTGACCGACTGCGGTCGAGTGCTCAACCCACTCGGTGCGGCCGGCCAGGTGCACGGAGGAGTGGTCCAGGGAATCGGGCTCGCCCTGATCGACCACTGCCCGCCAGGTGGTGTGACGACGATCCAGGAGCACGGCGTGCCGCTGGCTGTCGACGTCCCGTCGATACGCGCGTTGTTCACAGGTGACCCGGTGCCCGCGGCACCGTGGGGCGGCCTGGGCCTGGGGGAACTGCCGATCGTTCCGGTGCCGGCGGCGATCGCCGGTGCCGTGGCGAATGCCACGGGGGTCGTGCCGACGTCGATCCCGATGCGACCGGAAGTCCTGTGGTCTGCGTTGACGGGAGCGGAGAGGTGATCGGTCGGGGGGCTCCTCGCCGGATCTTGCGGCCCACGTCCGAGCGAGAACTGGACCGGATGATCGAGGAGCACCCCGAGGCGGCGCTGTTCGCGGGAGGAACGCTCGCGGTGCCGGACTGGCGTCACGGGAAGCCACCGGAGGTGGCGCTGCACCTGGGTGGCGTGGCCGGCCTGCGGTACCTCGGCAGCGACGGATGCGGCGCCTTGACCACGCTCGCCGACCTCGCCGCAGACGACCGCGTCCCCAGGGCGGTGCGCCAGGCCGCCGCCTCGATCGGCGGACCCGCGGTGCGGGCGATGGCGACAGCGGGCGGCAACGTGGTCGCCGTGCGGCCGGGCTGCGTCGCCGTCGCCCTGCTGGCGGCAGGAGCGACCGGACTCGGATCTTCTCCTGGGCACCGAAGTGTGAACGGAAACTTCTCTCTCAATGATTTATTTATGACGCAAAGGATTCTGCTACGTTCGATCCGCTGGCTCTCGGACCGCGACTCGGCTTTCGCGAAGGTGGCGATCCGCGCGGCCAGCGGGCCCAACGTGGTGAGCGTCGCGATCGGTCGCGGCGACGACGGGGCGGTGATCGCGGTGGGGGCACCCGGCGTCCTGCCGCACCGGCTCACCGCGGCGGAGATCCTGTGGGACGAGGGGGCGGAAGCGCGCGAGGTCGCTGCGGTGGTCGAGCAGGAGGTGTCGCCGACGGACGACATCACTGCGACGACCCGGTACCGGAAGGCGGCCGCGGCGGTCCTCGTGCGCAGGCTCATCACTGACATAGAGGGGGGTCAATGGTCGAGGCGGAGGTCAACGGCACCGCGGTCGAGCTGCCTGACGACGGACGAAGCCTGGCGCACTGGATCCGCGAGGACCTAGGACTCACCGGAACGAAAACTCCTTGTGGCAGCGGGCACTGCGGAGGATGCACGGTTCTGGTCGACGATCAGCCGATCCTGTCGTGCTGCACACCGGCGGTGCTGCATCAGGACACCCGCATCACGACGGTGGAAGGACTGGCGCGACAACAGGACCCCCTGCTGCAGGAGTTCGTGCGGCACGGGGCCGTGCAATGTGGTCTCTGCACCGCGGGAATGCTCGTCGCCGCACGGGCGCACCTCATCGGGCGAGGTGGTCGCGCCACGTCGGAAACCGAAGTCCGCCAAGCACTTGCGGGGAACGTGTGCCGCTGCAGCGGATACACGGCGATCGTCGCCGCGGTCCGGTCGGCGGCCGGGGAGGTTTCCGGTGCGTGAGACCCTCCACAACCTCGCTCTGGTCAAGCGGAATCCGGTGTTCCGCCGGTTCTGGCTGGGCATGCTGATCTCCCGGACGGGCGACGCGTTCACGACGATCGCCCTGTCCTGGCTCGTGCTCACCGTCGCCGGTCCGGCAGAGCTGGGTGTCGTGCTGCTCTGCTTCGGCCTGCCGCGGCTGGTCAGCGGGCCGGTGGCGGGACGGCTGCTCGACCGCTTCCAGCCAAGGGTGCTGCTCGGCTGGGACAACGCGCTGCGCGGAGTCTTCATCGGACTGTTGCCGCTGTTGAGCGTTCTGGGGGCGCTGAGCATTCCGGTGATCTGCGCGATCGCGGTGTGCTGCGCGGTGCTGTCCTCGGTCACCGAGGTGGCGGAGAGCGCACTGGTGCCGCGACTGGTCGAGGACCGCGAGCTGGAGGCGGCGAACTCCTTGCTCGGGGTGAACTGGGAGATCGCCTACATCGCCGGGCCCCCGCTGTCGGGGTTGTTCATCGCCTGGGTCGGCGCACCGACCGCGCTCGTGCTGGACGCGGTGTCGTTCGGCGTGATGAGCCTGATCTGCTTCGGGTTGCCCCGGATCGAACTGGACGGAGAACAGGACGGCGGCACGCAGAGCTTCTTCCGCAAGTGGCTGGGTACCGGCGCGTTGTTCCGGCTTCCGGCGGTGCTGGTGCTGACGATCTCGACCGTCGGCTTCCTGTTCCTGCAGGGCATGTCGGAAGTGTTCTTCCCGGTCTACAGCCGGACCGGACTGAACGCCGGGCCCGGGGTCTACGGCGTTCTCGTCGCAACGGCGAGTGTGGGAGCGCTGCTGGGCGTGGTCTTCGGACCGAGCGTCTACCGCAGGTTCAAGCCCCGGCTGAAGATGTCGCTGGTGCTCATGGCAGGAGCTCCGTTGTTCGGTGTGGTGGCCTTCGTGGACCACGTGCTCGCGGCGGCGGTCCTCCTCGGCCTGGCGGCGTTCCTGTGGGGTCCGTACTACGTCTTCGAGCGGTCGCTGGCGCAACGCTTGACGCCTCCCGACGTGCGTGGCCAGGTCATGGGGGCACGGACGGCGATCTCGTCGCTGGGCTTCCCCCTGGGCAGCGCGACCGCAGGGTTCTTGTTCGCCGAAGCCGGCCTGGTCCCGGTGGTTCTCGGTATGGCCGCGGCCTACGCCGTGCTCGGAGTCCTTCCGTTGTCGTCCGCGGCGCTGCGCAGGGCCGGTGAGGTCCCGGAGCCGGTCGCGGCACCGTAGGCGGCGGCTTGGGTCTCGTACATCTCGCGGTACAGGCCGTTCGACGTGATCAGTTCGTCGTGTGTGCCCTGCTCGACGATCTGGCCGTGAGCGAGGACGACGATGCGGTTCGCGTGCCGGATGTTGGCCAGCCGATGGGTCACGAGGACGGTGGTGCGGGTGGCACCGGCCTGCGTGGCGCTCGCGTTGCGCAGCGCTTCGAACACCTGCGCCTCCGCCTTGGCGTCGAGCGCGGCCGTCGGCTCGTCGGCGATGAGGATCGGAGCGTCGCGGTAGATCCCGCGGGCGATGCCCAGCCGTTGCCACTGTCCCCCTGAGAGGTCTCGGCCGTTCTCGAACCTTCGCGACAGCAACGTTTCCTGGCCGTGGGGAAGTGAGCGCACCACGTCCTCGGCGCCGGACTGGCCCACCGCGCGTCGCCACCGGGAGTCGTTGTGGTCGTCGTGGTCGAGCCGGCCCAGCCGCACGGCGAGCTCTGCGGTCACCGGCCACTCCGCGGGCGCCTGGGCGATGACCGCGATCTGGTCCTGGATGCTGAGCGGGTGGGCCGTGCTGAGGTCGACACCGTCCCAGGAGACGGTGCCGGCGTCCGGTGAGTACAGGCCCGCGACGAGTTTGCCCAGGGTGGTCTTCCCGGAACCGTTCTCGCCCACGAGCGCGACGACCTCGCCACGGTTGATGGTCAGGTCGAGGTCCTGGACTGCGGGGCAGTTCTGGCCTGGATAGCTGAACGAGACGCCGGACAGCCGGATCACCGCCGGATCGGACGGAGCCGCGACCGTCGTGACAGGACCGCAGCGCAGCGCCGCCTCGGTCAGGTAGTCGCGGTACAGCTCGAGGTAGTGGGATCCCTCGTACAGCACGTTGATCATGCGGAGGCATTCGGTGAGCGCCGATGAGGTGACGCGCATCGTCAGCACGGCTGTCCCTGAGATGGCCAACGGCATGTTCCCGGTCCAGAGCAGGACGGCCAGCACGCAGTAGGCCGCTGTGGTACCCGCACCCGAGACGGACCTGCCGACGAGCCGGACGAGCGCGCTGCGCCGGGCCAGCCGGACCTCCGCATGCGCCAGATCCGCGGTGATGCGGGCGTGCTCGCAGAGCAAGCGGTCCTGCAGCGCCAGCGCGTGTCGCTCGAAGGCGAAGGTCCGTGAGGTCGTGGCCTCCGTGACGACGCTTTTCATCATCTGGCGCGTCACCGTGTCGAGGAAGTGTCTGCGGTTGAGCCTGCTGATCCGATGTACGGCCCATCCGTCAGCGCTCGCAGCGGTCAACAGCACGAGGGCGAGCCACGGGTTGAGCACCGCCGCGGTGACCAGCGCCGCCCCCATCGACACCAGCGCCGCGGTCAGTCCGGCGATCTGCCGCACTCCGTTGCCCACCGACTCGATCCCGTCGCTCGACGCCCGTCTCGCCAGCTCCTGGAAGTCGGCGTCCTCGAAGGCGATCAGCGCGACACCGGCGGTCGCCTCGGTGATCCTCTGCTCGGCGGCACGGACGACCAGCGGGCGCAGCGCACCCTCGGTTGCGGTGAAGATGGCGTCGAGCAGCGCCTTTCCCGCGTAGGAGCCGCCGACGACCAGAATCGCCGGCACCGCGGCCGTGAGTCGCTGCGCCGGTGAGCCTCCCTGCAGCAGCGCCGTGAACACCTCTGCTGTGGACAACAGCCCAAAGGCCGAGACGCAGCCGGACACCACCTGCAGAAGCACGGCGAGCGCGGCGAGTGGGCGCGACACGCGCCAGGCCAGGCGCGCGACCAGCGTCACCGCCTGCGGCACACCGCGTGCCGAGCGCCAGAAGCCTGCTGCCGCGATCTCCTCGCCCTGCCGAGCCCACTCGGGCACGGAGAGGCGGTGCACTTCCAGCAACGACCTTCGGTTGTTCATGCTCGCCGACCCCCGGGAACGTGCGCAATGGGACAGTCAAGCGAGCTTAATGTCGCGGCGGCGATGATTAATAACCTGCGGAGTGGCGAGGTCTCGCCATCGGTGTGTTCTCGGCAGAAGCCTCGATTAATATCCCGGCGATCTTCGCTGCCTTACGCCAATCGGGTGATGTGTGGCTTGTGGGTGGTCGGCCTTGGGGTGATGGATTAAATTCGAGTCGTCCCTGCTGGGGGGAAGTGTTCGGGGCCGGAGGCTGGGGGGCCGTGGCGTTGTTGCCAGTTTATTGCATCTGTGCTGTGTTGCGCATTGATGCGGTCGGCGCGCTGTCCCGCCGAGTCTGACGGTGTTCGTTGACACTCGTCGACGGAACGGAGAGAGCGCCTTGTGCTACACCGACAGGCAAGGCTTGACACAGGGGGTTGACGGACCATTCGCGGCAATAGTCGAAGCGCTGCGAAATGTCGTCGTCACGTTGGTTCGCAGTGCACCGCACGCCACGTTCCCCGACACCGCTGCCGGGTGGTCGGCGGTGTCGGTGGCGCTGGCGCGAAGTCTGGACCTGAGTGGTGGTGATGTCGTCCGCAGTAGAGAACTGGTTCCGGCGCAGACATTGCGCCACATGCGAGGTGAGGACCAGCTGTTCGGGTTGCTCCCGGACGTTCTCGTCGATCGCAGAAGGGTCGTTTTCGCGAGCGGCCAGGTCATACCGGTTCGCAGTTCTGGAGACGCGCGGCTGGACGGAGCGCGGGTAGCGGACCACGAGTTCCCGTGGACTGTGGTGGCGGTCGAGCACTCGTTCGTCGTGATCCGTGACAAGGAGGAGGTGCTCAGGGTTCTGGCCAACGCCAAGGAGCTCGTCAGTGCGTTGGCGTTGCTGCATGATGCGTTGTGGCTGCTTCTTGGCCGGGAGGCGGAGCTGGAAGGGGCCTCGCAGGTGCCGCCAGAGCACCTGCAGCCGGTGCTGGAGACGCTCGCGGAAGGGGCCACCGACCAGGCAGCTCAACGTGCATTGGCGCTGTCGTCGAGGACTTTCAGCCGGCGAGCTTCCGAGCTGATGGACGCGCTGGGCGCGCGTAGCCGGTTTCAGGCAGGTGTGGAGGCGGCGCGCCGCCACTGGGTATGACGCCGTGGGGGCCCGGCAGGGCCCCCACGAGACGTTCAGGCGAGCGGCACCTGCCAGCGCAGCTCGAGCGTTCCGCCTTCGGGTACGGCTGCCCACTCGTCGGCCGCCGCAGCCATGAGCCGTTCGACAACGGTGAAGTCGATCTGCTCCAGCGGAGCTTCCTCGAGCTGCGGGTACTTTTCGACCATCCGCCCGCGCAGATTGTCGGCTGGAGTCGTTCCGGTCAGCGGCAGTACCTCCTCGATGGCGCTGATCAACGTCTCCGCCACGCCGATGCGCTTCATGCACCGCTCGGACACCGCTTCGGACTTCGCCGCGGCGGCGGAGCGATCGCCTTCGAGCACGGACATGCTCCTGAACACCATTCCCTGCGCGATCGAACCCCAATAGCCCCAGTCCATGCGCAGGTGGTCCTCGACCACGTAGTGAGCCATTTCGTGCGGAACCCGGTGTGCGTGATCGGTCTCGTAGGCGTGGACGACAATTCCGTCCTCGCGCACGGCGGTGGCGACGTGGCCGCCCGTTTGGGTCTTCTCAAGTCGGATGAGCATGGTTTCTCCTTACGTCCGGTGCGTCGTTCAGGACCGTACTTTCCGTTCACCGCTGCACCAGAACGGTTGGCGTGTGCACGCCATTCAATGGATCGTGCGCGCGGATCGTCGTCAAATCGCTCAGTCGTCGAGCAGAAGGAGGGGGCATGGGTAATGCACTGGGGGGCGAGGCCCGAATCGGTTTGCTGCGCCGCTTGAGCAGTCGTGACCGCACCAGGCTGACCGGAATGGCAGCGTTCGTGGTCCTCCTGCACATCCTCGGCGTCGGTCTGTTGCTGCTCGTGGTGAGCGGCGGGGCAGGAGCCGCCCAAGGCTTCGGGTTCGGGCTGGGGGTCACGGCTTACGTGCTCGGCATGCGGCACGCGTTCGACGCCGATCACATCGTCGCGATCGACAACACCACGCGGAAGCTGCTGGCCGACGGCAAGCGGCCCTTGGCGGTCGGGTTCTGGTTCTCGCTGGGACACTCCAGCGTCGTGTTCGTGCTCTGCCTGGCGCTCGGTCTCGGTATCAAAGCGCTCGCGGACGACGTGACGAACGAGTCTTCCGGGCTGCACCACGCCACCGGGCTGTGGGGGACCTTGATCTCAGGCCTGTTCCTGGTGGTGATCGGGCTGCTCAACGCGCGTGCGTTCGCCGGTGCGCTGAAGGTCGCCAGGGACGTGCGGAAGGGGCGGTTCGACGAGGCCGAGTTCGAGCGACTTCTGGAGTCGCGGGGCGTCATCGCCCGCATTCTCGCGAAGCTCACCAAGACCGTGCGCAAGGACTGGCACATGTACCCGATCGGGTTTCTCTTCGGGCTGGGCTTCGACACGGCGACGGAAGTGTCACTGCTCGTGTTGTCGAGCAGCGCCGCGGCCTTCGACCTGCCGTGGTACGCGTTCCTGGCACTGCCCTTGCTCTTCGCCGCCGGCATGTCACTGCTCGACAGCGCGGACGGCGTGTTCATGTCGGCGGCGTACGACTGGGCGCTGCTCAGCCCGGCCAGGCGGATCTACTACAACCTCATCGTCACCGGCTTGTCCGTGGGAATGGCCTTCCTCGTGGGCGGGGCAGGTCTGATCGGCTTGCTGGTGGAGGAGTTCGGCATCAGCTCCGGGGTTCTCGGGTGGTTCGCCGGGCTCGACCTCGAACACATCGGCTACGCGGCAGTCGGGTTGTTCATCGTCACGTGGGCGGTCAGCGCGATCGTCTGGCGTGTGTTCCGGGTGGAGGAACGCTGGAGCCAGCGGGTGTGATCTCCCGCGGCTCATCTCCTGCCTCGTTTCGACGAGATTGGCGAATCGTCGCCAAGCTCTTTGCCTGGCAACAAATCCCGGCCGACGATCAAACCAACCATTGAGCACCAACGAGAACAAGGGGTCGATGTGAGTCACGTTTCCACCGAAGCGCCGATCGAGGCGCCTGCCGACGGCTTCTTCTACCACGGCAGGCCGGACTGGCTGACCGACGACGTGCTCGGCGGCATGGTCGCCGAAGCGGACGCACTGCGTCCTGGCGCGGTGCAGCTGCATCGGCAGCACCACACGCCGTGTGGTCCAGTGGCGTCGGCGTTCGCGGACTCTCCCGAGATGCACGCGTTGATCCGCGAGCACGCAGGTCCCGCGTCCCCCGCAGGACGCGCGAACTACCTCTACTACGACGAACAGGGCCAGGGCATCGACCCGCACATCGACCATGGTGGCTTCCGGCTCAACGTGCTGATGACTTTGCAGCACGACGTCGAGAACACGGAGCGGTCGACCCTCGTCCTGTTCCCGCACGGCCCGGAGAAGCCGTTGCGCCTCCACCAGAGTCCTGGTGAGCTGGTGCTGTTCTGGGCGACGGCCGTCGTTCACGCGCGCACCAACACGGCGGCGGGTGAGAGGGTGCGCAACATCGGCATCGGATACCAGCCACGTTTTGTCCTGCCGTCATCGCCCTACTGGTCGATCGTCCAATGACCTTTGGCTGACAGCCTCCTACCCGACATTGGTGGTGTTGTGCTGTCGCCTGAGGGCGGCACGATCGTGAATGTGCCGGTTGTCCTGTTGCACTTCGTCTTTGTCCGGCTCGTCGGTTGTCTGGTTCTGCTCGGCTGGTGTACACGAACAAGGACCTGGAGTTGATCTCTCTGCGGCACGATGTCGCGGTGTCGCGCCGTACTCACAACTGTCCGCGCTCCCGGTGTGGCCTGCGAACGGTGGGCGTTGGTGCGCGGCGCGACGAGTCGCTCGTTGTCCAACCGCTGTGTTTCCTACTGCAACCATCTTTGATCACACCGGCGCGGACCGCACTCCACCGCGACCGGACCACCCGATCGCAGAGCCCGGCTGCAGGTCCGTACGTCGAGGCCGGGTAGTCGGCGACTTGATCAACGGGTGCGAACCTGCATCGGCTTGATGCGCCGTCCGCCTCGATGTCCGATCCGACGGCATGAACTGGCGCGACGTCGCCACCGGCTCCGACTGCGGTGACGCCGAGTTCTATCCAGCTCGCGTTCGGTCTCCCGGCGTTTGAACGCTCTCTCGCAGGCGTGGGGTCTGTGCCCGGCGATCACGCCGAGCAGGCCGGTCGGGTTCTCGGTTGCTGAGTCGGGTGCCTGCGTTCCAGCCCTGTAGTCGGCTGCGTCCGATCGACACTTTCAACGAGGAACGGTCCCCGGCCAGGAGGGTGGTCAGGTGACGGTCTCGCTCGCGCCGAACTGCACCTGACTTGCCTGTTTCGCAGGGTAGCGAGCCGTGAACCCGTATTTGGAGGTTGAGGGGCCAGCCAAGTGAGGGCGGTCGTTACCGAGGCGGTTCGCGGGCGGCCTGATTCAGGTCCCAGGAGAGATGCCCAGGTAGACGTGCCGGAGGCCTGGCGACCCCTTAGGTGGCAGCTAAGAGATCACCAGCAGTTCGATGAGTCCAATTCGCTGACCTGCGGATTTGCAAATCTCGGTGACAAGACTTCGCATAGACCTAGCGAGTTGAGGGAGGACTTATGCTCCCAATCTGCTCCCGCGCAACGCAAACGGGGTGTCGATGAAGATCATCGACACCCCGTTTGAACAGGTAAAACACACTATGGGCGATACTGGGATCGAACCAGTGACCTCTTCGATGTGAACGGCACCGGCCATGTCCCAGTAGGTCACCTGGTGCCCAGGCGTGACGCGCTGAGCTGGTGGTCTCTGCTGAGGCGTCTCGCCGCGTCTCGCTGAGCCCGGCCTGTTGCGTGCTGTGCTGGCTACCGTTTCGAGCGCAGCCTGCGCTGTACCAAGCCGATTGCGACCTCGGCAATTGGTCTAGCCGATCTGTACCGGGGCGTTGGCGTCGTAGCCGCGAAGGATCACGTAGGCGATTGGTCCGCTCTCGAGCGTCCAGTGGTGGACCACTGCGGCGACCTGTGCGTGCAGAGGGCCGTCAACTCGGACCGGTTTCTCGAACACGACGTGCTCGCCGACTCGAGCCAAGATGCTGCCGGGGTACTCGTCCATCACCTGCGCAGGTTCGAGGCTCAGTTCACGGCTGCCGCGTATCTCTCGCCAAACCGGCGTTACCTCCGGGGCTTCTGCCAGCAGCATCACGATAGTTGCTTCGTCGGACACGTCATGTTCCCTTCGAGGACACGCCGGCCATCTCGCCGCCCCGGACGTTGGAATGATGCGCAGCGGCCAGACTGCGTTCACGCTGATCACGTGGCTTCGGTGTCGACCTGATTGGGTTATTGCGTGGTCATTTCACGCGCGTTGGATCGAACAGAGTTGCTAGGTGCTGGCCGATTTTTTGTGCTGCACCAGCCCAAGTCAGTGCCCGGCTGGTTGTAACTTGCTCACCGTCACCGTGTGCAATCTTCTTTCTTGCGGCCACCATGGCGCCAAGTTGGCTTCGGAGTATCTGATCGTCGGCATCGAGCGCAGTTTTGAGAGCTTCTCTCCATGCTGCATCAAATGATCCAACAAATGTAAGCAGTTGGTCGGGCATGACCCCCTGTCCTGTGCGTAGATGATGTGTGATGCGTCGATGTAGACGCGGATGCCCAGTTGAGTAGGCATACAAATCTGCCAGGTCATCGCGGACGGCCTCGATGTAGCCGACTGCCCGCACCGTGAGATAGCGAGCAAGAGCGCGCGACACGGCATCGGGCTGATTTTTGTCGAGGTTCCGGAGGCAATCCTCGACCTCTTTGAGGTCGAGGAGGCGCTGCCGGATAGTTGCCAGGTGTGGCGTTGAGTTGACCATTACGTGAGTGCGGTCCGTGCTCGCATAAGCCTGGTCTCGACTGCATCTTTGTCGGCTGTTGCACGCCCGGTGTGCTTGAGGAACTGGCCATCCTCAAGTAGGCGCGTTATGCGGTCGGCAAGATTATTTGGTAGTCGGTCGCCTGCGATCGCCTCCATTGTTGCGACACATACAGCCTCGGCTTGGGCTGTGTTTACCTGCTTGCCGCCAGGGCGGCGAAAGGCTCGCTGGCCAACCTGATCATGGATCGCACTGCAGGCGCGAGTAAATAGGATCCCGAGCTCCTCCTTGGTTACGTCCACTGACCGGTTTCGCTGTGCAAACCTGTTTAGAAAATTCTTCAGTGGCCGATTGTATTCGTCGCCCATTGAGTAAAGTGCAAGAATTCTAGTGATGAGTTCATGGTCTCGAATTCGCTTAGACTTTGGCCCGAACATGACTCGCCACTCTGAGGCTTCGTTTAGGCTCTCGATCGAGGCCATTAGCGCGCCTGCGTACAAAGCCGCCCTAATCTCGTGCGGGGTTAGCTGAGTGCCGCCAGAGTTTAGACGCTCGAAGATTTGGAATATGGCTTCGTCGACCTCGGGTGAGCCGTCCGCAGCAACGATCGTTGCCTGTATGTAGGAGTCGTCGAGCTTGAACTGAAGGCTTTCATCTAGAGTGCTGTAGGTTGCGCCCTGGAACTCGTCGGCAACGTAGTTCAGGGAGAATTCTTTTCCGTCATGCAGTCCGTTGTAAAAGCGCTGTAGTGTAACTAGGCGCTGCTGGCCGTCCAGGATGAGCATGCGGTTGTCATTGGCCTGCTTGACAAGGAAGATTCCCGGTACCGGATATCCGAGCAATAGTGACTCGATGAACCTGTCCATTTGCGCTTTGGACCACACGAATCCGCGCTGAAAGCCGGGAACTTGGACCAATTCTTCCTTGCCGCCGAACTGTGGCACGAGCATCGACTTTCGATCGAGGCGCTTGACGAGGCCATCGACATTGAAGTCCTGCGTTGTGAAGGTCACCCTCGCGGGTGAGGATTCAGTGTCGATAAGGTCAGCGAGCTCGTCGTCACGTAGCGTCCGGTCATCGGTGCTAGCAAGATCCTCGAACAGATGGTCGTCCGTTGACATGGGTGAACGGTACATCCTGTTGGCGATCGAGAAGTCCAGGTCTGCGAGCGGTGCTGGTAGACGCGTGGTCGTGCGCGTGTCTCCGTGGCTTGGCGGACTCTGCACTCTGGGAGGGCCGACCTCGTTCGGGGTGTACAACCTAGGTCTGGTTCGTGTCAATCTTGCTATCGATGGTCTCTAGGGTGTTTGAATAAAGTCCTCGGCAGTGGCGTCCCAGTACCAGCGTGGAGTGCTTTGCCATAACCGTGGCAACGCCAGGATTTCCCGCTCCTCAGGGACGAGATATGGGTTGCTGCCGTCGAAATAGGTCGGCTGACCGGTTGACATGTCGACGAAGCCGCCAGTCTGCACTCGAATTTGGCGCACGCTTGGCTGCCAGTCCGGCTCTCCGATTAGCAGGGCTGCGACACGAACGACATCCAGGTTAAGTCCGGGAAGCTCGGGTAAAACTGGGATGCGCCACTCTCGCTCGGCTAGCCAGTCGGATCGATTTCCGGGAGCCGTTTCGAATCGCACTGCCCAAGGTAGTTGCGCCCGTTGGAGTTCGTCGTGCTGTGCGCTCCTGGCGTACCAGACTGACCCTCCTTCGATGTCATAGACACTCTGGCGCGTGAACAGCACGCCCCAAGGTGCCCATCCCTGATTGAGCAACCAACGCAGATGCTCTGGCGGGCTTTCGGACAGGCAGACCATCGGTTGGTCTGCCTGTGCGCCGAATGGTGGAAATCCGCGTAGATTCTCATGCCACAAGATTTCGTCAAGCCGTTCTGATGCTGTGAGCTTCAAGATTTCGGACGGTACTAACGGTGTTGATTTCGTGCCGCCTGGTCGGCCGCAGAAGTGAATCAGCCATTCGTGTTGAGCAGGTCCAGCCTGCTGTAGTGGCCCAGGCGCGCAAACCTCCTGTCGACTGAACCGGTGGAGTCTCTATAAAATGGAGATCTGGTCGGATGATATGTGTCACGCGTTGTTGAGGATGTGATTCCGGAACTGCCAAGAGCGAGCGAGTATGCAGGCTCCAGGTGAAGCCATCGGCTCCGACGTCAGCATCCGCTTGACCGTTTCCTCGGTGAACGGAACGCCCTCGGATACCGACGTCGACTCGATGGCTGTCACCAACGCTCCCTCAGCGTTGATATGCACCGTGTTCCCGAAGATGTCATCGAAGACATCGTCGCAAGTAATTGGTCCAGCCGACATGACGCTCGTAGGGCGCGGCAGTGGATGTGCTGTCGTACGGAGCTTCGAAGTATGAGCCGCTCATGGCTGACCTGCAGTTGGCATCCCGTTGACCGTTCTGCGGCCACAGCGGCCCGAACGTCCTCCGCCGCATCGTCCGTACTGCGCGACGATCACGCTGCCTGAACCTGGCCGCTGAGCTTGCTTGATCCGCTGCGCGCCGTGGTGAGGGGGCTGAAACCGCTGGTAGAGGCGCTGCGCACCCGACCCCCCTCAAGCCTGTGGACAACACCGGACTAGCTGTGCTCCAATGATGGAACACGGTTCGATCGGCGTTCCGTTGTTTCGGAAGGGCGTGAGGCGCGTGGAGAGCTTCCTTCGCGATCTCGAGAAGGTCGCACTAGATGATCTGTATCCAGACCCAAACAACCCGAGGCTCGGGCTTGATGACGCGCCGGGCTATCAGGACCCAGCTGCTCTGTTCGACGAGGCGGTTCGCCAGCGAATTTTCGATGATCTTGGCCAGGACGCGTACGACGTGGCGGGCCTGGTAGAGGCTGTCATCGCTCAGGGCTGGATGCCGATCGACAACATCATTGTGTGGCAGCATCCGCTGATGCAGGGTCGCTACGTCGTTGTTGAAGGAAACCGTCGGCGGCTGACTCTCGAACGCATCCGTACTGTTGAAATTGAGAAGGCCAAGAAGAAGCTCGCCAGGATGCGAGCCAAGGCCAGCGTTTACCCGAAGACGGACATCGATGAGCAAGCTGCGCTGGTGGCTAACCTGGAGCAGATCATCGCCGACACCTCGACTCTGGACGTCGTCCCGATCAACGCGACGACAATCGAGGAACTGGAGCACAAGCTGCCTCGTGTGTTGGCCGTGCGTCACATCACTGGCGCCAAGGGCTGGGGGAACTTCGCCGAGGATCTGTGGTTGCTCAACCGGTTCAACCAGCTGTTCGAGGACACCCACGGCGCCGATGCCGCGATGTTCTGGGATCAGAACGTGATGTCCCGGGTGGCTGATGAGGCGTCGTTGGGGCACACGGTGGCCAAGCGCAAACTCAAGGCCGCAAAGTGGTACAGCCATTTCCGCGCGGAGTGGGAGGACGAACTGCCCGACGGGGAAGAGTTCGAGTCCTCTGACTACTACCTTTTCGAGAATATCAGCCGCAAGCCGTGGGTCCGCCAACAGTTCGGCATTGGCGAAGACGATATGGTGATATCACCGGAGAGCGAGCAGACGCTCTTCGCCTGGGTGTTCCGGCTACCTCGAGGCAAGACCGCTGCGGACAACCCGAACGTCTTCTATCGCCACGAGAACATCCTGGTCTGGGATCAGATGAAGCGCTACGACGATGAGCACGGCTCAGACTTCGCTGGCCGCTTCCAGGTCGAGAACCCCGACGACGCACCGACAATGGCCGAAGTTGAGGCTGAGTGGCGGATGCATAAGGTGCGCCGCAAGCCGCACGCCGTCCTCGATGAACTGCTGCGTCGCCTGGCTGAGCTTTCGGCGGAAACCCTGACCTCGGAAGGGCGGGTACTGCGCGCCCAATTGCAGAGGCTCGGCGAACTCGCCGACAAGTACATCAAGATGATCGACGCGGCCGAGGCCTAACATGCCACGTCATCATCTCAGTGACCCACGAGTTCAACGTGTTGTAGATCGCTTGGTTGTCCAGTTTCTTCGCCTGGGCAGCGTAAACGCACTTGCCGAGGCACTCTCTCCGGCCGACGACGCCGGATTGGGCAAGCGTGTTCATCCGAACCGGCTGCATGGCCTGCTGAGTGAAGACGCCGCACGTAGCGTCAACACCGCTACTCTGGAGGTGATCGAGGCAGGTTTGCAGCAGCTGGAAGCGTTGCCGGTCGAGGCCGGCGATGACCGGATCAAGCAGCGCATTGCTGCCGCGGTCGACGAGGCGCCTCCGGAGGCCGACCGCATTACGTGGGCTGCTGCACACCTGGGGCTCCCCGTGGCTGTCGTTCGTCGGGTTGCGCCGCGCGAAACCGGCGACACCCTCACAACGCAGCCAGCATCACCTTCCTCGGACCCTGACTGGTCGTGGCAGAACGACGCGATCCGTGCAGCTCTCCATGCGCTGCGTAAAGCTCCGCGACACCGCGTGGGTTTGATCATCCCCACAGGTGGCGGGAAGACCAACATTGCGCTCCAGGTCGCACTGCAGCGACTGGATCAGGACGCTACTCGGTCAGATAGCACCGTCGTCTGGGTTACTCACCGGCGACAACTGCGTACTCAGGCGCGTCGTTCCCTGCAGCGGCTCCTTCAGCGGCCAGACATGCCTGAGAACGCTGCCGCGCTATTTGCGCATCGCATTGAGTTCATCATGGTTAATGACCTTGCGCCCACTATTCAGCGCTTGAATGACCGCCTAGAGCTGATCATCATCGATGAAGCGCATCACGCCGCGGCACCGTCGTACGAGCCGATCTTTACCGCGGCTAGGGCCCCCGTTCTGCTGTTGACCGCCACCCCTAATCGTACGGATCGGCAAGCCATCGGCATCGACGAGGTTGCCTACACGACGAGCTATCGTCATTTGTTCGAACGCGGTTGCCTAGTCACGCCTGTCTTCGATCCACCGCTCGATCTCTATGGGCTGGATTGGACCACGGTCAATGGTCTCTATGACCTTGCCGATTACCTGCTGGATCGCACTGAGAGCGACTTTCGCAAGTTGCTCGTTACCGTCACCACGCGCGACAAGGCTGAGATGCTGCACCAGGCTCTCATTGGCTTGAATGATGCGCGTGACGACCACCCCTTCGACGCAAGCGATATCGGCTACGTGCACGCTGAGCGCTCGAGCGTTGGTATAGCCCCTAGTGACTTTCTGGACGAATTTGCTGGACGGCCTGCAGGACTTCTGGTCGCAACCGGACAATTGATAGGTGAAGGCTTCGACGACCCTTCGATTGATGCCGTTGTTGTTACTTATGCCTCGACGAGCATCAGTCATCTGATGCAGGTAGCTGGTCGTGCGCTGCGTTGGGCGCCAGGCAAGGGCACGGCACACGTCGTGCAGGTTCGTGAGAACGCGTTGCAATACCATTTTGATCAGCGCTGGCTCTACCAGGACATCTCTGATCAACTGCGGCCGGCGCTGGTGGACATGACCTTCAGTTCGACCTCTGACCTGTCAGACCAGGTTGCGCGCCTGCTGGATCAACACCGCGTCAGCGCAGCTGTGCGTCGCCGAATTCTCGGTGAGCTGGCAGAGATAGAGCCGTATGAAGACGTCAGCATAATGTTTACCGGTGTGCCCTACTTTGGCGGATCCTCAACATTTAATCGAGACGCCGAGTGGGGGGCTATCTGTGTTTCACCTGCTGAGCGCGTTCGCTTCCTTCGGATCTTCAATGACGTCTCCTCTCGCGTAGAAGATATCAAGGAAGAGCTTCTCTATTTGCCTAAGTACATCCAGCCAGACAGTCGTGCGGGAAGTCTGTGGAAATCCTACGTCGATTTGATCGCGGCAATGGAGTATGCCCGCCGTGAAATCCAAGGAAGCGACTATGCCGATCGATCTAGCCGAGGCTACGAGCTCAATCTCAGCACCACATGGTTGCAGTACGTAACGATAAAGTATAGGCCCACGTTGCCGGATTCTCTGCAGGAATTCCTGCGCGACGTTGTAAACGCCAACGAAATTGCGGCTTCTTATGTTGCGACACCGTACGCGTGGTCAGCTGCAGTCAAAGTAGAACTTCCGCTAACCGGCTATTTCGCATACCTTCTCAGCGTTGAGCAGGAAAGCTGGCTAGAAGCCAATCGACGCGCATTGATCAACGAACTTCGCAATGAATCTGACATTGGTGGATGGGCGGTGCTGGTTGCATGGCGCTCCGGCCTGCCTGTGAGCCCAATGCCTATGGTGGTGATGGATCAAATATCTCAGCTAACCAGGCCGGAGCGCTTTGTTAGTCAGTACCTGGCGCTTGATTCGGAAAAGGAAAGCTAGCTCGGGGGTGTGTCGCCCTCGTGCGGTTGGCGTTCTCGCCGCTGTATTGCACAATCGGTGCCACGTTCCGGTCGATCGCGTGGATCATGACACTGCTGTAGTGGCGGAGGGCTCGCCGACGCCCGGCACGAGCTCGCCCTGCTCCACGACTTCGGCCCGCTCCTCGCTGCTCTTCCCGTCGCGCTCTCTGAAGCGCTGGACGTCCAGTTCGACGCTCCGGAAGGCAGGCTCGCCTGCCTTCCGGAGCGCGAGCTTGGCGTCCGGCGGGCGGCCGCCGAGGCCTCGCCGAACACGCGCTTGGTTTCGACCGCGCTCGACTTGGAAATGATCGTGCGCTAACGCCCAAGCGCGTCGTGGTGCGAAGCTCGATGTAACACGCTGGGCTCGTACTGGGGCATGACTATCGTCGGCTCCTCAGTCGGCGTAGATATCTAGCCGTGCTGGTTGATTTTCATTCCCTCCCACTGGCGTGAGATTTGAACCGTTTGATCTAATCGTAGGCTAGTAGGTCTCTACTGCGTTCCTGTTAATCTCCATCATACGCTTGGCGATATCGGCGATTTCCGTCTCGGCTGTCTCTATGGGTAGGTCAAAATGGCTTTCATGAAATTCTTCGTCGCGCTCCGACTCGAGGGTGACCTGCCACCCCTTGGGAGAGATAAAGAGCACTAGATCGATGGCATCGTCGGTTTCGCGTTCGACCCCCAAGAACTCCCTCGGATCTAGGTGAGCTGATTCTACCGGGACCTCATCTTCTTCGCGATAGGGCTGCCCAGGTTCCCAACCCTCAGGTTCTAGCCAATTTCCGCCTAGATAGGTAACGAAGTCATCCGAAGAGGAAAATTTCTTCAGCTCGGTGATGACGGTCATGATGCGCCGCGAGTATTCGTCGAGCTTGGACATGGCTCCCTACTTTACTGGTAACTAGACGGTGTGGCGACACCTGAGATCTCTGATGATCTCCTCGGTGTGAACTACCGGCATGAAGGTCATCTACGGTCTCTGTCGAGGTCAGACGGGTCGATGCGAGTCCCTCGCGGTCACCTTCGACCGATGCGGTTGCTGTACTTCGCTGCTGTGCAGCAGCGCCTCGACCGGTAGTTCGATCGCGTCGACCACCTGCCGGTTGTCCAGCACTCTGAGCACCACACTGCCAGCAACCAGCAAGGTGGGTTCAACCCGATGATCTCAAGCAACATGTCTCTGACCTGAGTGCGTGAGTGGCGCGGAGGTGGCTGCCGTTGCTGTCAACTGAGCACAACATCCGCTATTCGTCACCCTCGCCAGACTGGCTACCGTTACGAACGGATACAAGGTAGCCCCAGATCCCCTCTTGTCCTTCTATCACAGCTTCTTGCGGCGAATCTGGGCGAGTGACAAAGAATTGATCTGGCCAGCTTCTTAGTGGTTCTGGAAATACGCCGAGTCGAACTCGCGCCCTGTCGAAACTGGTTTGCCCCTCGAACGTCGCCTCGCCAAACCCGGTGCCTCCCTCGAACGTCGCCTCGTCAAACGAGGCGTCCTCGAACATCGCTCCACCGAACGTCGCGGACCCCTTGAACGTCGCCCTGTCGAACCCGACGCCCTCCTCGAACGTCGCCCCGCCGAACCAGGCGTCCTCGAACGTCGCCGAGCCGAACCCCGCGAACCTCTCGAACGTCGCCTCGCCGAACCTCGCATATCCGAACGTCGCCCTGCCGAACCAGGCGGTCCCCTCGAACGTCGCCCCGCCGAACGAGGCGGTTCCCTCGAACGTCGCCTCGCCGAAATCAGCTGTCCGAACGCGGCAATTCTCAAGGTCGAGTTCGGTGAGTGTTGCTCCGGTGAGATCGAGGTCAATGTTTTCCCAGAAGATTTCCGCTGGGTGGTCAGCGTCGCCTCCTGGGTGGAGATGCTTCGTGATAATGCGTTGCGCGGTAAGTCGTACTTCACGCTCCTGTATACGGCGTTCGTTCTCGGCGCGGTCCCCGGTCAGCCCTGCCTGCTCATCGGCCGGCGACTGGAAGGGCATCCGGAGATAGGAGCACAGCACGTTGACGATGGTCTGTCGTTGGTCCGGTACGTTCTGCGCCAGGCGTTCAAGCGCGTACATGCCGCCCAGGCGCACCGGGGCCTTCTCAGAGCCGAGCTGCTCCACCGCCTTGGTGTACAGCTCGGTTATCCGTCGTTCAGCAGCATCTTGCTCCTGGTGCGCTTGATCAATGTCCTTCTGCCGCAGTGCGATCTCTGCAGCTTGCTGCCTTCGGGCCGCCAACCACAACGCCGCCGCTCCCCCTGTGCCGATGACGATGGTTCCGGCTGTCTTGATCGCATCCAAGCGCGCCTTGTCGGCCTCCGTGCCGGTGCCGTATGCCAGGAGCAGCGCCGCCGCCACACCCGCCCCGACCACTACCAAGACCACTCCGAACCACACGATGGTCCTGGTAGATAGGACCTTGTAGGTTGGCCGGTCCTGCTGTTCTCTCATGAGAAGAGAATCGTTGGTCGACTACTGACGGTTACAACCGGGCTCTTTAAGTCAATAGAGGTGCTTCGCGCCATCCCGTCGACCATCCCTGGAGAACTGCCGCGCGGCGAGCGCATGTTTGATCCTTTGCGGACGCCTCCGGGGGCCGCAAGGCCCGCTTGGGCGCGCCCGCACTACAGGAGCGTCGGTCCTTCGCCGTCGGCCTGGCACCAACGGTCAGCGGCCCGCAGGGTCGCCTTGATGAAAAGAAGAGAAAGTTTGAATACCTGCGATTGCGCAGGATGCAGACTCCTTCGGTGTGAACGGCACCTGGCATGTCCCAGGATCACCACCGGAACTCAAGTATGGCGCGCTGAACTGGAGGTTCGTCTTGAGGCGTCCCAGCGTGTCTCATCGTGAGCGTCTTGGTGCGCGCTGTCCCGGCTACCGTTTCGGGTACAACAACTCCGGCGTGAGTCACGTTGTGGGTAGCGATTGGTCTAGCTGAGATGTATCGGAGCGGCGCCAACTCGTCATAGTGTCACGCAGACGGCAACTTGCTCACCTGCGTCCAGTAGCTAAACGCTCGGTCAGAACCTTGTAGGTCGGCTGGGTATTCTGAAACCGAGCCTCTCCGAAGCCGTGACGGCTCAGAAACTCGTCCTGTCCGATCTTGTCGCACTCGGCTATCGCAGCAAGCACGGCTGCCCTTGTGATGTCCTTCAATGCCATGACTTGAGCAGGTTAGAACGGTCCACCGTTACCCTAAGTCTGACCACTTGGGTGTGAACTGGCGACCAGACAGTCCATTAGAGTCTCCGCCGAGGTCAAGCAGGCTACGGTGGTCAATCACAATCGTCCGTGATCAGCATCATTGCTGTGTTGCTGCATGGCAAGCCGTTACCAAGTCCTACACCTGCGGCTTAGCTGACTTGGCGTCCGCGCTGCTGGGAGGACGTAGGTACCCCCACCTGCCGTTCTGATTTGATAGGTGTGAGTTTTCCTTGGTTGAGGGACCGACCACAACCAAGTCGGACGGCCAACTCCGCTCGATCTCCATAGAAACATCGATACGAACTCGTGCCTCGTTGAACACGACGTCCTGGCTGAATCGCGCCTTACTGAACTGGGCGGCCTCACTGAACTGCGCCTCGTTGAACCGGGCGGCTCCGCTAAATCCCGCCTCGCTGAACTCGGCGACCTTGGCGAACCGCGACCCGATGAATTCGGCGTTCTGCCTAAACCGTGCGTCGCTAAACCGGGCGGCCCCGACGAACTGCGCCTCGTTGAACCGGGCGGTTCCGCTGAACCCCGCCCCGTTGAACCAGACGTCGCGGCTGAACTGCACTCCGTTGAACCAGATGTCCCAGCTGAACTGCGCTTCGTTGAATCGGGCGGCCCCGATGAATCGCGCCTCGTTGAACCAGCCGGCCCCGGTGAACCCCGCCCCTAGGAACCGAGCCCCGACAAACCTGGCGTCCTCGCTGAACCGCGCCCTATCGAACAAGGCGACATCGCTGAACTCCGCCCCGCTGAACTCGGCAGTCCCGCTGAACCCTGCGCTGCTGAACACGGCAGTCCCGTTGAACCTTGCGGCGGCAAAGGAGGCAGTTCGGATTTGGCAATCGCGGAAGTCGAATTCTAAGAGTGTCGCGCCGGTGAGATCGAGGTCAATCTCAGTCCAGAATGTGTCGGCGGATCGGCTGTGTCCGTTAAACCTGCGCAGGTGTGTGGCTAGGATGCGCTGTGCAGTAAGGCGCACCTGGCGCTCCTGTTGTCGATGTCTGTTCTCTTCACCAGTTATGGGCCTAGTCGTTTCGGCAGTTGTACCCTTGACGCCGTCTGATGATGCGGTGGGCGTTTCGGGTTCGTCAGCCGTCGAATCGTCCTCGGTTGGCGGCAGGTAAGGCATTCGCAGGTAGGCGCATAACACGTTGACTATGGTTTGCCGCTGCCCCGGCACGTTCTGAGCCAGGCGTTCCAAAGCATACATACCGCCGAGTCGCACTGGAGCTTTCTCTGATCCGAGTTGCTCTACTGCCTTCGTGTAGAGGTCAGTGACGCGTCGTTCGGCAGCGTCGTGTTCGCTCTGGAGTGCTACCCGCTCTTGGTGAGCCTGCGTCGTCGCGGCTACCGACTCCGTGTGTGCCGCTACCCGTTCTTGGTGAGTTTGGTCCTTGTCCTTCTGGCGGAGTGCGATCTCCGATGTCTGTTGCCGACGGGCCGCCAGCCACAGTGCGGCAGCTCCTCCGGTGCCAACCACGATCGTGCCCGCAGTCTTGATCGCTTCTAGGCGCGCCTTGTCGGCGTCCGTGCCACTGCCGTAGGCCAGTAGGAGCCACACTGCCAAGCCAACTCCGGTGACCATCAAACCCATCGTGGCCCACACGATCGCGCGCGTCGACAACACTCGATACGCCGGGAATTTCTGCTCGTCGCCCACGAATCTCCAATCGCCGGCGGTGTGCTGCGAGTTACGCAATCACAAACCGCCACAACGCTCCGAGGCCCATCGTGCGGTGTTTCCCTCAAGGACAGCGCATGGCCAGTCGGCCCCTGCTACAGCGGGATGAGGTCTGTGAAGCGGCTGTAGTGCAGTTGGTGTGCCACAGTCGACCCTCATGACCTTTTCGCTGGTCACGAGTCAAGCTTTGAGTTGTGGCAGGTCGAGCGGCAACATGACAGCGCCAGTGCATTCTGGGCACAAGCCCCGGATCTGCGCGTGAAGTCGGTCGCATTCGAACTACAGCCGCAACGGCGCAGCCGGATCAACAGGCCGTGTCAGGACGTAGGCCATCGCCCCGACCTGCTCGCTCCAGTGGTGCACCACAGCGGCGACCCTCACCTGAGTGAACCCATCCGGGACTGCCGGTGATCCACTCATGATGTACTCGCCTACCTGCGGCACTACGTTCGCTTCGTAGTCGTCGACCAACCGCGCCGGCGTGTAGCTCAGCACGTGTTCGCCGCTTACGTCGTCCCAATGCGGCGACACGCTCTCGCTCTCCGCAACGAACACCAGCACATTCACGCCCAGCTTATGATCGTCTGCCACAAGGTCACCGTACGCACCGTTGCCTGCCAAGCCAGTGGAAGACTATCTGGCGAACCGTTCTTGGGGGTGTCATGGCTGACCGTGCTGCGGACGCACGTGACCTTGTTGAGCGAGAGGTACGAAACGGGAACCTCAGCGAGGTAGCTCAACGCGTCGCAGAAGGAAGATGAGCAGCAAGGTGTTTCCGCACGATCGCGACGACTGCGACAGCTGTCGCAGCTTCGATGCTGGTATGGCGGTTGACGTGCTCGATGACCACGGCGGGCTCGGGCAGCGCAGCCGCTGGTGTGAGCGTTGTGCAGGGCCGCTGCTCGCGCGGCTCGTGCTCCAGGGGCACACCGCGGTTGTTGCCCCACTCGATTCGCCGCTGCCTCGTCGGGAGAGCGTGGCCTCCGAAGTTCGACGTCGTCGCGACGCGGGTAAGCCCTCGTCGACGTGGAACGTCGACTTCGCGGTGGAGGTTCTGCGGCTGGCGCAGCCGTCCGCCTCGGTCTTCCTGCGGGCTCTGGTTGACGAGGGCGGCACCGCCAGCGCCGAGCGGCTCAAGGAGCGCACCAGCAGCGACAAGTTGCACCACATGACTCAGACGCTGAACACGGCGGCCAGATCACTGTGGGTCGGGCCGGTTCCGGGTGACGCGTCGCGGCTGTTCGTCGCGCAGCGACTACACGATCCGGACAACCCCCGTGACAAGACAGTGCGTGGCTACGCGTTGCCTGCTGAGCATGTGTCTATCTGGGATGAAGCCCTCCAGCGGCTCAACCGTTAGCTCACAGGAGTTGGTCACCATGGCGTGTATGACGGTTGGTCAAGTGCGCTTGGTGAACGTCTTAGCTGCTGAGGGCTCCAGGGCGTTGTCGTTGATCAGCAGCGGTTAGGGTTCCGGTGTGGGGATGAGGCGTTGGGTGTATCCGGCCTCCACGAGCCTGTTGAAGGCCTCCGTGACCTCATTCGGGATCTCCTGTGGAATCGCGTAGCCGGCTTCCGCGAAGAGACTCATCCGCTGTGTGTCACCCACCAACATGCTGATCACAAAGTCGACGTCGCCGATCCCTGCGACGTACTCATCGATCGGAGGCCGGTACGAGGTGCAGACGATGTCCAGCTCGGGCCATAGCTTCCTGCACGTCGCGTACGACCGCCGCTCCTGGTAGGGGCGTGAGACGAGCACGGCGGATGAGACCTCGATGCCGTTGGAGGCCAGGACCTTCTTGCTCAGTTCGAAGTTCTCTGCCGTGTTCGTTGCTTGCGTCTCGATCAGGATGCGCTCGTCCGGTACGCCTTGCTCCAGCGCGTACTCGCGATAGTGCACAGCTTCGCCGCGCGGGAACCTCTTGACGGTTGTCGGAGCGTTGGCGCCGGTGAACAGCAGTCGCGGAACGAAGCCGGCGTGGTAGAGCGCGACTGCGCGCAGGGCTACGCCGATGTCATGGCTGCCAAGTCCGATGCCGATGTCGGTTCGCCGGACTTCATGGCGCATGTCGTGGTAGTTCCACAGCGTCAGCACGTCGTCGCGAACCTCGTCAAGGATCGTCTTAGATGTCATTGGCGCAAGACCTCAATCGGGCATTGGGAAGCTGTACGACCACTCGAAACGGCTTGCCGCGTGCACGCCGCGGGCAAACTCGATGGGCACGTCGTCCTTGGTGAATGTCCGCCGCTTGAGGATCATCACTGGCTCGCCGGCGGGCAGTTCCAGCGTCTCAACCTCGTCGGGTGTCGGCATCCGGGCATGGAAGCTTTCGGTCATGTGGTCAGGCTCGAGACCCTGCAGCGTCAGGACGGCGAAACCGCCACCGGGTGTAGCTGGGCCTGGCTTCGGGTCGACTAGAGGTGTGCCCTCGACGTGGACCGGGTTGTAGTAGCTCGTCAGGGTGTGAGTCGGCGTGCCAGCGTCTTTGACGAGCCGTGCTCGCTCGTAGACCATCGCGCCCGGCTCAAGGTTCAAGGCTGCGGCGATCTCCTCATCAGCTTTGACCTCGCGGACGGCGTTCGTCTGATCTCCAGGCTTCCACTGCCGCCCGGAAGCCTCGCGGTCTGCGGCGAACGCGACAAGCCCGAACTTCCACTTGCTTTTCGCATAGCGCTCGACTCCGAGGCGCTTCATCGGAGGACGTTCACGGACCACTGTGCCGCGTCGACGGACAGAGTCGACTAGGCCCTCTGCTTCAAGCACGGCAACGGCCTTGCGCACGGTGTTGATGTTCACCCCGCGCTCGGTAGCGATGTCTTCCTGCTTGGGCAACGTGGTTCCTGGCGGGTAGTCGCCCGCATGGATCGCTTCCCGCAGCACTGCGGCCAGCTCGCGGTAGCCGGTCAAGCTCACCTCCTCGGTGTGGACGAATAACTCTATCTCTACACGACTCTGACCAGCGACTTTATCAGATAGAGCTATCTCTATTGACAACTCCTCTCGTGTCTGCCGTAATAGAGATAGTTCTAACCGGTGTTGGTCAGTCTCAGGAGGTAGCCATGTCGCTTCGGTCTCTCGCAGAGGTCCTGCGGGCCGATCAGTTGTCGCTGATCCAGTTGGACGTCATCGAGGACGCGGGCCCGCTTTCAGACCTCGACCTGCTGGCCGATGCGCTGGCCGAGGCGCGTGCGGCACGGGAGAGCGGCGAGATCTTGGGTCCTGAGGTCGACGAGTTGACCTTGCGCCGGGCTGAACGCCGCGCCCGCCTGTCGGACGGCAGCCGGGAGCACAACGCGCTGGTGTTGGGCGGTGTGGCATGAAGACGGCCCGCGAGATCGAGAAGGCCCGTGTAGAGCACTCGCTGAGCAGGCACAACGGGCTGTACCAGCTGCTGACGAACCTGCCGGGCACGAACTTTGGTGGCCACCCCGCGTGCGCCGACGACGACCCGGAGCTGTTCTTCCCTGAGCCCGGTCAGGTAACGCAGATCAGCGACGCGAAGTCGGTGTGCGCGGCCTGCCCGATCCGCACGGCGTGCGTGTCCTACGCGCTGCGGCACGGAGTGCAGGGCGTGTGGGGCGGGACCACCGAAGAGGAGCGCCGCGAGATCCACCGCGCGGACCGGACCAGGAAGGCGGCGGCCTGATGAGGGTGGAAATCACTCCGGCGTTGCGGCAGGCCGCGCACCTCATGGCACTGGCGCAGCACCTGACGAGGCACCCCGACCTGAGCCCGGTCAACGTCCACGAGCGTGGCGGCGACGAGGCGCAGCAGATCCAGGTTCGTCGCGGGTCCGCCGCCCGCATGTTGGTGGAGTGGGCGGACAGCTTGAGCGAGCCGCACGTGCGAGTCCGGCGCATCGAAGACGAGGCGTTCGTCTACGTGTCGGGCGGAGCGCCGGCGATGCAGGTGGAGGTGTGGACGACCGTGCCGGGACTGCTCGAACACCTCGGCTGGAAGTCCGCCGAGAAGACCCGCCTGGTTGCGGTGGAGGAGTTGCGGATGTTCGCCGCGGTCGAGGGGGTGGCGTGATGAGGTTCTTCGCGACGTTGCCGTTGGGTGCGTTCTGGACGCTGGTCAAGCTGGTGTTCTGGGCTGTGGTGATCGGCCTGTTCTGTTACTTGGCGTTGCCGGAGTCGTTGCTGCCGTTGGCTTTCACGGGTCTGGGCGGTTTCGTACTGGCGATGGCATTGGTGCTCAAGGCGGTCACGAAGTCGCGCTCGGGGCGGGGTGAGCGGTGATGACGCTGCTGGACCGCAAGGCCGTGCGGATCGCGGCGAGTACCGAATCGGAGATCCGACGCGCGGACGCCGCGGCGACGCGGTCGCTGGAGGCACAGCGCGCGGAGATCGAGCTGGCCCGTGAGCGTGCGGCGGACGAGCGTGCGGAACGCCTGGCGCGCAACGAGGATCGGCGTGCGGACCGCGCTCGCAAGTACGCAGAGAGCCAGGAGCGCAAGGCCGAACGGCTGGTGCGGGCTGAACAGCGCCGGGTGCAGCGTGCAGCCTGGTCTGCGCGGGTGACGGGGTGGTTGGCGGACCGGGTGATCGTGGTCCCGATCGTGCTGGCGATGGTTGGCGCGTGGTGGGGGCAGTTCCAGCTGTTCAGTCAGCGGCTCGGCTGGCCGGCGCCGCTGGCCGCTGCCGCGGCGACGGGTATCGAGTGCATCGGGTTCGTGTGCGGCCGGTTGGCACACGTGGCCCGGCAGCCCGTCGAGGTGGCTGGCGAGGTCGCGGTGACGCGGGATGACTCCGCGTGGGTGGAGCGCCTGGTGATGTGGCTCGTGGTCGGGTACGCGGCCGGGTCGAACTGGGCGCACTCGGGTGACCCGACGGTGGGCGTGTTGTCGATCGTCGGTGTGGCGGTGTGGGAGACCCGCGAACGCCGTGCGCACCGCCAGGCGCTCGCGGTGGCCGGTCGGCTGCCGGCGCGGCGCCCGCGGTTCGGTGCGGTGGGTGCGCTATCCGATGTGGACGTGGCGGGCATGGTCGGTCGCCCTGCGGCACGGCCTGACCGACGCGACCGACGCTCTTGCCGCCGCGGACCGCGAGGCGACCGAACAGCGCGCCCGCCGGACCGCGAACAAGGCTCTTGGCTGGAGGGCGCGGCGCCGGTTCGGTCGCGTCGTGGCCGCCCGGATCGAGGCGACCGACGAGGAACGCCGGCGTGCGGCCAAACAGGTCCTCCGCGAGGCAGAGCAGGTGACCGGGGCAGCCACACTGCTGTTCGGTCCGGCTGCTCTCCGGCAGCAGGCGACCGGCGCGGCCGGGCCGCGGCCGACCAGCGACAACGCCACCGACGACCGCGACGACGAGGGGCATGGCTGGTCGCGTCGGTTCGGGTGGCTGCGGGTGGCCGGTCGCAGCGACCACGAGGCGACCAAGGCCACCAGGGTTGAGCCCGTGGTGATCGACGGTGTGGACATCACGGACCTCATGCCCGCCGCCCGTCAGGCCGCGACCGAGCTGGGCGACCGGCTCTCCCGCGACGCCCTGTGTGACGCCCTGCGTGCAGCTGGGTTGTCGGTCGGGGGCAAGCGCCGCAAGGCGGTCTATGACGCGGTGCTGGCCGAACGCGACCGGGCTGCATGACCGGCGGGGTGCGGCACCCACACCCGCGGTGGGTGCCGTGCCTGGCAGGCCAGAGCAGTCGGCAGGCCACAGTCCCGAGAAGGGGAAGGCACATGAGCAAGCAACTGACCTTCGGTGAGCCGGAGTTCTTCGCCAGCTCCCACATCCACGACTACTGCAACAACGTGCGCGGCCTGATCCGCCCGTTGGTGAGCGAGCTGCACGTGAGCGCGGAGGAGATGGAAGCGGCGCTCAAGCACGTGAAGTCGGTCAACCCGCACGCGTTCGGTCTGGACTCGCGGGTGCGGGCCAAGCTCGTCGCCGCGCACCTGCGCCGCGCGTCGGAGGCGGCGGAGGTGATCTGCGCGTCGGCGGTGCGCACCTACCTGAGCTTCCGCAAGCACTACGTCGCCGAGATCGACATGACCGCCAAGAACCGCGGCAAGAACTTCCAGTTCGACAAGTAGGACGTCGCGAAACCGTTGGTACCGCGAGGAAACCGCACGGAAGGGAGAGATCAGTGGGAAGCAGGCGGATGGCAGGCGGCGACCTCGCGGCCAGCAACTCCGAGCAGGGCTACTACGTCCCGCGCAACTACGTGGGCAGCAAGGTCGCCCCGTACCTGGGGCAGTGGATGCTCATGCTGCTCGCGTGGCCGGTCGGGGCGCTGACGCACTGGATGATGGCCGACTCCGCGCAGCTGCCGTGGCTGACGCCGGGTCTGGCCGTGATGGGTGCGGTTCTCGCTGGTGTGGCGTGGAAAGCGGGCGGCACCCGGTCGCCGATCACGCAGACGCACGCCGCGGTGACGGTGCTGATCGGCACCGGGTGGATGGTTGCCTGCGCGATCACCGCGCCGTGGACGAACCCGCTGTTCGGACTGTGGCTCTACGGCGGCGCGGGCCTCGCGATCTCGTGGAACATCCGCCGGGCCATGCGCGGCGGTGGTGACGGGGACACCACGGGCGGGCTGTTCGAGAAGGTCAAGCTCGCCGGGGTGAAGACGAAGGCGATCGAGGTGGCCCCGAACAAGGTCACCGCGGCGCTTGCGCTGCCTGCGGGGGAGATCGCGGTGGAGGACGTGCAGGGCGCGGCGAACAAGCTGGCCGGCGCGCTGCGGCTGCACAAGGGCGCGGTGCGGATCAGCGGCGACCCCGACGACCTGTCGCAGGCCACCATGACGATCGTCCCCAACGATGTGCTGCGCCACCCGCAGGCCTGGCCCGGCCCGTCGGCGCCCGGTGGATCCATTGTGGAGCCGCTGGTTCCGGGACTGTACGAGGACAACGAGCCCGTTCAGCTGTGGCTGCCCGGTGACAAGAAGACCGCCCGCCAGCTCACCCACGTGCAGGTCAACGGAATGAACGGCTCGGGCAAGTCGCACGGCGCCAAGATCGCGTGGACCGAGATTGCCACCAGGCGGGACGTGGTGCTGATCGTGCTCGACCCGTCCAAGGGGGAGCAGACCGTCGGGTTCCTCGGGGACAACGTGCACACCGTGACCGGGCACAAGGAGTGCGCGCAGTTCATCACCCGCGTTCCCGCGGTCATCACCGAACAGGCCTCCCAGCTGGGCAAGTGGGGCTTTGACCAGTGGGTGCCGCGGGCCTACGCGGAGCACGACCTGCCGTTCATCGTGCTGTGGATCGAAGAGGCCTCGCGCGTGCTCGAAGACGCCGCGACGCTCACGACGATCGCCGAAGAAGCCCGCTCCGCCGGCATCTCCGTCGTGCTGTCGCAGCAGAAGTCGAGCTTCCGCCGAATGAGCACCGACATCCGTTCGCAGCTGGGTGCGGGCTGGTGCTTCGGCGTCAACGAAGCCGCCGACGCCGGGTTCTGCCTGTCCGACGAGGTCATGGAGGCCGGGGCGGCACCGGAGCGGTGGAAGAACCGCCGTGCGGGCGCGTTCTACCTGGAGGCGCCCGGTATTGAGGAGGACCGGATGGTCATGCCCGCCCGCACGTTCGCCACCACCGACGCCGACATGTCCGCGGCCATCACCGACTGTCGCGACGTGCGCGCCGCGCTGTGGCCGCGCACCGCCGAACTGCTCGGACTGTCTGTCCGCCCGGCGGGAACCGCCGCTGCGCCGGCGGGTATCCGCAAGGACTTCGCGCCGCTGCACAGCCTGGAGTCCATGCCCAACATCACCGACGAGGAAGCATCCACCCCGCTCGCTCTGCCGTCCGACCCGGAGTCCGATCTGGACGGCGACATGGACACCGAGTTGCCCGACGACATCGGAATGGACCTGCCGACCGGGCGCCCGCCGCGCCGTGTAGCTCGGGATCGCCTGCGCCGCATCGTGGAGAAGCTCGTGGCCGACGGCCGCCAGGAGATCACCGTCCGGGACCTGCCCGACCCCGAGACCACCTTCGGCCGTGGCCGGTCGTGGGTCTCGGGTGAGCTGGCCGCCCTGGTCCGCGACGGCGTCCTGGACGAGGTCGGCACCGACGGCAAGGCCACCGTCTACCGCCCCGCCCGCGACCACGCAGCGTGACACCTAGCGGGCACCTGACGTCGCAGCACGTCACCTGACGTCAGGCGCCCGCACTCCCGCCCAATGCGCGCGGGTGCGCGCGTGCGCGCGAAACCCCATTCATAACACCGTTTCTGACAACAGCTGACGACACGTCGGCCTGGTTCCGCACACCCAAAATCAGCTACCCAGAGTCACCACTGGAGGGCGTCATGAGCAGCACCGAGTTCATCGCAGTCCCCGTCGAACAGCACGACACCACGGCCGTGACGGCGGCAGAACTGGACGTGCGCGACGAGCTGCGCCGCACCGACACCAAGGCGATCGGACTGCTCGGCTTGTTCGGCGTCACGCTGGCCGGCCTGCTCGCGCTGATCGCCGCGAACCCCAGCACGTTCGCCACCGTCCTACTGCGACTCGCGGCCGGTCCCATCGGCGCATCGGTAGTGGTGCTGCTGCTCGTCCTGCGCCCGGTGATCCTCCGCGCCGGCGCCCACGGATTCCCCCGCTGGTCGACCTACCGCAAGCAGCCGGAAGCACTGCTCGAAGACCTGACCGCGCAAGGTTCCCTGCTCTGCCGAGTCGACGTCCTGGCCGACCTCTCCGCCGTCCTGATTACCAAGTACCGGCGCATCCGCCTGGCGGTGCACCTGCTGCTCACCGGCCTCGCCCTGCTCGCCTTCGCCTCATTCACCGCCTGAGCACAGGGGAGCCCACCATGACGACCGCCGCACAACAGGCCGTGTTCGAGATCGAGACCCTGGCGCACCACGAGGCCGCGCACGCCGTGATCGCCCTCGTCGGTGGCGGCACCGCCCCGAAGGTGCGGATCTGGCAGGCCAGCCCGACCCGGTGGCGCGGCTGGACCGACATGACGTTCGACGAGACCCCCGAGGGCGACCAGGCCGCCGCGCTCGCGCTGCTGGCCGGCGTCCCCGCCGAACGATTCTGGCTCGAAACCCACCACGTTCCGCGCGCCCGCTGGCCGCACGACGTCGAGAGCAGCGGCGCCTACGACCGGCAGATGGTCCACGAGTGCCTGGCCCGCATCCCGCGAGACCAGCGCCCCGCCTTCCACACCATGCAGGGCAAGGCCGAACGCCTCGTCGTCGCGCACTGGGACCGCATCACCGACCTGGCCGCGCGCCTGGCCGCCGACAACACGATCCACCACGTCACCCGCTGAACCACCGAGAAAGGGACACGATCATGGCCGGTCTTCCCGAGGTCACCGTCGCTGGAACCCTCACCGCAGACCCCGAGTTGCGGTTCACGCAGTCTGGTATCGCGGTCGCGAACTTCACCGTGGCGTCCAACGAACGCCGCCGCGACCCGCAGTCCGGGCAGTGGGTCGACGGCGACGCGACGTTCCTGCGCTGCACGCTGTGGCGCCAGCCCGCCGAGAACCTCGTCAACTCCGTCAGCAAGGGCGCGCGAGTCCTGGTCACCGGGACGCTGCGGCAGCGCAACTTCGAGCACGAGGGCCAGAAGCGCACCGTGCTGGAGCTGGACGTCACCGAGTGCGGGCCGTCGGTGCGCTGGGCCACCGCGAAGGTCACCAAGGTCTCCCGCACCGACGGCAACGGTGCCAGCCCGGCTGCGGACGCCTGGGGCAGCGCCCCGCCCGCGGGCGGTTCCGGGTTCGCCGACGAGCCGCCGTTCTGATCGGGCCGGTGTTGCGGGGCGACGCCGGCAAGCACCTGCCTCGCAACTCCGCTCTCCACCGCTTCCACGGTTTCGAGGAGCCACCCATGAGTACCACCAACACGATCCTGCTGACCAGCACCATGGCCGCGACCGCGGGCTACCTGGCCACCAGCGCCTACGCGGTGCACCTGTTCGGCCGCCTGCACATCGACGCACTGACCGGCCTGGGCAACCGCGAGGCACTGGGCATCCTGGCCCGCCGCACGAACTCACGCCGCCCCGGCGCCGCAGGGTTGTTGCTGCTGGACGTCGACAACTTCAAGGCCGTCAACGACACCCACGGCCACGAGGTCGGCGATGCCGTACTGAAAGTGATCGCCGCCCGGCTCGACTCCCTGCGGCTGCCGGGGGAGCGCGCGGTGCGGCTGCACGGGGATGAGTTCGTGCTGTGGCTGGGAAACGTGCCGTCCGGCGAGCCGGGCCGCCGGGCCGCCGCGCACCGAGTCGCCGCCGTCCGCGCGGCGCTGACGAAGCCGATCGTCGTGGACGGCCTGCGGCTGCACCTCGCGGTCAGCATCGGCGCGCAGACCCTGCCCACCCGCGGTGTGCAGCTCTCCGCGCTGCTCGCTGGCGCCGACGCGGCCATGTACGCGGACAAGCACGGACGCCGCCTCACCAGCCTGCCCACCACCGGTCGCCTGCGCGACCACCGCCCCGGACGGGAGAGCGCCTGATGGGCATCACCTACCACGGCGCCTACGCCGACCTGATCGACTCGGGCCAGCACGAGGGCTACGCCGCCCGCAAACTCCCCAGCGGCAGGCTCACCGCCACGTGGACGCACGCGACCTCCGAGTTCGTCGCCTATGTCGCGAAGTGCGCGTGCGGCTGGACCGGCACCACGCAGTTCGAGCCCAGTGAGGACGGCCGCGAGGCCGCGGGCGACGAGTGGGAACACGCGCACCTCAAGCCGCTCATCACCAAGGCCACGCGCGCGTGGGACCGGTGGGCCGATCAGACCGCCGAAGACATCCGGCACATCCCGCACCTGGTCCGCGACCAGGAGTTCGGCATGGCAGAACAGGCGCTGGCCTGGCTGATCGAGCAGTTGCAGACCCGCCGCCGTGTCGTCGCGGAACTCGCCGAAGGACGGGACTAGCGATGGGCAGCCGCACACGCCCGATCAACGAGGTAGTGCTGCCATGGAACGGGCAGAGCGCGTTCTGCCGCGGCAAAGAGGGCGGGCTGATCGTGTTTGCCTGGCGCGGCAGGCCCGGCGCGGTGCCGCCCGGTCTGGCGACCCGCCGCCAGTTGCGTGCGATCGGCCTGCGCCCCAACGGGCAGGGCGCGCAGGCGCTGCTGTGGTTCCGCCACCGCAGGCCGTTCCGCCGCGAGGAGCTGTGCGACCTGTTCCGGGTGGACCTGGCCGCGCCGGTCCGGCCGCTCACGGCCGCCCGGATCTTCGCGCTGGACAAGGCGATGGCCGCCCGCCGCTGGTGCCCGCAGTGCGAACAAGACGTCGGGTACTGCGTGCCCACCTCCTACGGCCGCTGCTGGACCTGCTTCGAGGCCAACGAATGTGCGGAGGCGGCGTGAACCCGCCCCTCGCGCTCGCCCTGGCCAGCGCCTGAACACCGGACTCCGTGGCGGGACGAGTGCCGCCCCACCTCGCCCGCCACGGCCACCACCTCACCCCATTGGGAGCCCCCATGACCGCCGAAGACGAGTACCTCAACGAGATCCTGCGCGCTGCCGCACGTGGGTGGCACGTCTTCCCCGCGGTGCCCGGCGCTAAGCGCCCGTTCGTCGACCAGTGGGAAGCCCGCGCCACCAACGACCACGGGGTGATCCGCGACTTCTACACCCGCTATCCGCGGCACAACGTCGCGATCGCCACCGGCCCCTCCCACCTCGTCGTGGTCGACTGCGACCTGGCCAAGCCTGGGGAGGTGGCTCCGGATGGCTTCAACATGCTCGGAGTGGCCACGGGGCTCGATGTCCTGACGCTGCTGGCCGAACGCGCTCACACCACGATCCCGGCCACCTACACCGCGCGCACCCCGTCTGGCGGCACGCACTTCTACTTCCGTGCCCCCAAGGGCGCGGCGCTGCGCAACACGGCAGGCACGCTGGGCTGGCTCGTCGACACCCGCGCACACGGCGGTTACGTCATCGCCCCGCCGTCGACCACTCCGACCGGTCGTTACGAGATCACCGACGACCGCCCGCCGGTCGAACTGCCCGCCTGGTTGGTCCAAGCACCCGCCGTTAAGCCGCCTGCGGCCGTCTCAGCGCCTAACCAGAGTGTCCCTGCGCAGCGCTCCGCGTACTTGGACGCCATCGTGCGCGGCGAGTGCCGCAAGGTCGCAGGAGCGCAGCGAAGCCGCCACAACAAGACCCTGTTCCAGGCCGCGTTGACCCTTGGCCAGCTGGTCGGGGGCAACGAGATGAGCCACTCCGACGCTGCCCGCATGTTGGAGCAATCCGCCACGCACATGGCCTCCGGTGACTGCGACTGCACCACCTCGCAGATCACCGCCACCGTCCAGTCCGGACTCAAGCTCGGAGCCACCAACCCGCGCAGCCTGGACCGTGGCGAAGGCGGTGCGGCGGCATGATCGAACCCACACCACGCTTCCTGCTGGGAGCACACCAACCGGGCTGGTTACGCACTGCGGGCGTGCCGCTGTTCGTGTCGGACTCCCGACTGCGCCGCTACCGAACCTTGCCGCGGGCAGCTGCGCCGTGGGCGCTCGACAGCGGCGGTTTCACCGAACTTCAGCAGAACGGACGCTGGACGGTCACCGCGACCGAGTACGCGGCCAGGGTGCGCCGGTACCGCGACGAGGTGGGCAGCCTTGAGTGGGCTGCGCCGCAGGACTGGATGTGTGAGTCCATCGTCATCTCCGGCGGCCGGGTCGGACGTATGCACTTCGTCGGCACCAAGCTGTCGGTGCCGGTCCACCAGCGCTACACCGTCGACAACGCCGTCGAACTCAGCATGATCGCCCCGGACCTGCCCTGGCGGCGCGTCCTGCAAGGCGACACCAGCGACTCGTACATGCGTTGCGCTGACCTGTACGAACAGGCCGGCATCGACCTCACCACCGAACCCCTCGTCGGACTCGGCTCCGTGTGCCGGCGCCAAGCCACCGGCGAGATCGCCGACATCGTCCGACGCCTGCGCGAACGCGGCATCACGCGGCTGCACGGCTTCGGCGTGAAAACCCTCGGACTCAAGCGCTACGGCCACCTCCTGACCTCCGCAGACTCCCTCGCCTGGTCCGAAGACGCCCGCCGCATCGGCCACCCCGTCTGCGGCACCACCCACCCCCGCGGCGGCAAGAACTGCGCCAACTGCCTTCCCTACGCCCTGGCCTGGCGCGAGCGCCTGCGTCAAGGCCTGCGACGCCCCATCCAGCTCGACATCTGGCACGGCCTCGACACCGCCGCGTGACCAGCCCCAGATCTGGTCCCCAAGCCCACCCCGGCGGGGTAGCGCATCCGGCACTGCCCACGCCACCGCTCAACAACACCAGGGAGAACCCATGTCGAAGTGCAGCACGTTCCTGTCCCACCTCGAAACCGCGGTCGAGGCGCTCAACGCCGCCAACGCCGCCAAGGGCTTCGAGTTCGCGAAGAAGGAGCAGATCACCACGGCCGCGCACGCCGGTGACCAGATCGCGAAGGACCTCACCGACATCCTGCTCGCGATCGACACCGCGCTGGAGAAGCTCGCGGAGACGGCCAAGGAGCAGGGTGTGAAGGCCACCGGCTCGATCAGCGACGCCAGCGCGGCGTTCTTCGCCGCCGGGCGCGCGGTCAACGCGGCGCTGAAGCACACGGCCAAGGCGACCGACGCCGCGCACGCCGTGAACTTCCCGGCCATCAACAAGTAGCACCACAGCCCGGTACCGGCCGCGTGCTGGTACCGGGCACCCATCCGTCCACTCCAGACACCGCAGTTGGAGGCACCCACATGAACGCGACGAACACGCATCCGCACGAGAGCGGTGCTGCGCGCGTTCTGCGTGCAGTGCCGGACGAACCCGGCCAGTTCGGAGACGGCTGGGAACAGCCGGTCCCGCTCACGACCACACAGCGCGCGTTGCCGCCGTTCCCAGTCCATGTGCTGCCCGGATGGATGGCCGACATGGTCAACGCCGTCACCGAGTTCACCCAGACCCCGCCCGACCTAGCCGGATGCGTCGCGCTCTCCGCGCTGTCGACAGCCGCCGGCGGGCGTATCACCACCTGCATTCGGCCCGGCTGGACGCAGCCGGTCAACCTGTTCGTCATCGTCGCCCTGCCGCCCGGCTCGCGGAAGTCCGACGTGTTCGCCGCCATGGCCGGACCCATCCGCGCCGCGCAGGCCGAACTCGTCGACCTCGCCCTGCCCCGCATCGAAGAGGCACGCGTGCAGAAGGCCGTCGCCGAACGCGAGGCGGAGAAGCTGGAGAAGAAGGCCAGCACCGCCGACGCCGTGTCCATCGGCATGGCCGGAGACGCCGCGCTGCGCGCACAGGAGATCGTGATCCCGGCCAAACCCCGCCTGGTCGTCGACGACGTCACCGCGGAGATGGCCGCCACCATCATGTCCCAGCAGGGCGGACGCCTTGCCGTGCTCGCTCCCGAAGGCGGCATCGTCGCCAACATCGCTGGGCGCTACTCCGGCACCCCGAACTACGAGGTCTTCCTGCGCGGCCACGCCGGCGAGTACCTCGAAGTCGACCGCCAGGGCCGCGAATCCGACTTCATCGAACACGCCTACCTCACCCTCGGACTCGTTGTGCAGCCCCAGATCGTCCGCGACCTCGGACAGATCAAGGCCGCCAAGGAACGCGGCCTGCTCGGACGCTTCCTCTACTCGCTCCCCGTCAGCACGGTCGGACACCGCGCGATCCGCGTCCCCGAGATTCCCGACCATGTCGCTGCGGACTACCGCGCCCGCATCGGCGGCCTGACGCTGCAACTGGCCATGTGGTCGGCACCCGAAGTCGTCGACTTCAGCACCGCAGCCGACGAGGCGATGTTCGAGTTGCAGGCCGAGATCGAGCCCCGGCTGGGACCGAGTGGTGCCTGGCACCACATCGCCGACTGGGCAGGCAAATACGCCGGAACCGTTGCGCGCCTTGCCGGACTGCTCCACCTCGCCGACCGACCGTCCGACGCCTGGCACTACGAGATCGGTGTCAGCACGTTCGCTCGCGCTCGGGAACTGGGCTCGTACTTCCTCGCACACGCACTCGGGGCGTTCGACCACATGAGCAAGGACGAGTCCTACGACGACGCCCGCGCCCTGCTCACGTGGATAGCCGGCGACCACGTTCCGCAGTTCACCCGCCGCGACGCACACCGCGCCAACCGCAAAAGGTTCGCCTCCGCCAGCGAGGTCGGCTCGGCTCTCGAACTGCTCGAAGAGCACGGCCACATCCGTCAGATCCCGCTCCCTGATCGCCAGGGAGTAGGTCGCAAGCCGAGCCCGACCTACGTTGCCCATCCGGTTCACCTGTCCGCAGGCCCGGGACAGTTTGGACAGAATGGACAGAATCATGGGTGAGCATGGTTTCCGCAGTTCAACGGCGTGCCAGCTGATCAAGGTCGCCGTGGACAGAATGGGACACAATCGGGACAGAATTCAGGCCGCTGCCGCCGCCCGAGGACCGCCAACCGGCCGCCGGCAATTGTGTCCCGATTCTGTCCCATTCTGTCCCGGCAAACCAAGATCACCGGGCACTGGCGCTGAGCAGCGCAAACGGTACCTCGCGACCAATTCTGTCCATTCTGTCCAAACTGTCCCGGCCCTGGCGCGCCCAGGTCTCTGAGGAGCACCCATGTCCGAGAGGCTCGCACTCATCCCCGGCCAGCCTGCTGGCCCGCGTGACGCGCAAGACGTAGCGACCACCGTGATCCAACCTCGTTGGCTCACCGTCAGGCAGGCAGCACAGCACCTCGGCTACAGCGTCTCGAAAACGAAGATGCTCGTGGCCACCCGGCAACTGCGATCGCTCAAAGACGGAGGCAGCCGGCGGATCCTGCCGGAGTGGGTCGAGGAGTACGTGCAGCGACGCGCTCAGGAGGCTGCCTGATGGCAGGCAAGGCGCGCGAGAACGGCGAAGGCTCGATCTACCCGCACCGCAACGGCTACGCGGCCTACGTGTGGGTCACCACCCCGTCCGGGCAGAGGAAGCGGAAGTACGTCTACGGGCCTGATCGGGAGACGGTCCACACCAAGTGGATCAAGTTGCAGAACGAGGCCAAGGACGGCCCGGTCAGCACCGCGGTGCCGAAAGTGGGGCCGTACCTGTTCTGGTGGCTGGACGAGATCGTCAAGCCCAGCTTGGCGCCGCTCACGCACAAGACCTACGAGACGTTCGTCAGGGTGCACATCGAGCCGTACCTGGGGGAGAAGGAGCTGAACTTCAGCGTCCGTGAGGGCCAGCTCTGGATGAACAAGCTCGCCCGGACCTGCCAGTGCTGCAAGCAGGGCAAGGACGCGCGGCGACCGGAGGAGAAGCGGCGGTGCTGCGCGGTGGGGAAGTGCTGCAACGAGTTGCTGACGTTGCGGTCGCTCAACGACATCCGGGCGTGCTTGCGTTCGGCCCTGACGTACGCGCTGGTCGAGGAGCTGATCAAGCGCAACGTCATGAAGCTGGTCAAGGTCAAGCGCTCCGGCGAACGCCAGCAGAAGCGTAAGAAGAAGCGGAGGTGGACGACCGCGGAGGCCAAGACGTTCCTGGTGTCCGCGCGTGAAGATGATGACCCGTTCTATTCCGCTTACGTCCTGGTGATCGCGATGGCGATGCGGAAGGGCGAAGTGCTGGGCCTGCCGACCTGCGCCGCAGACGAGGTGGACCAGGTCCTCGACATCAGCTACCAGCTGCAGCGGGTTGGTGGTCGGCTCCTGCACCGCGAGACCAAGACGGCCAGCTCCGACGACATGTTGCCGACACCGTCGATCGCCGCCACAGCGATTCGACTTCGGCGGAAGCAGCGCGAAGTCGACAGGAGAGAGGCCGACGTGTCGTGGCAGGAGAGCGGCTTGCTCTTCACGACCCGGCACGGTACGCCGATCGAGCCGCGGAACTTCAACCGGTCATGGGACCGCCGGTGTGAGAAGGCGGGCGTTCCGAAGATCACGGTTCACGACGGCCGGCGGAGCTGCGCCTCACTGCTCGCGGAGCTGAACGTGCACCCGAGCGTGATCATGCGCATCCTGCGTCACGCGAATATGAGGGTCACGATGGAGATCTACACCGAGATCTCCGACGAGGAGACGAGGAAGGCGCTTCAGCAGCTGAGCGAAAGCCTCGATTTCTGACCCGCTGCTGTACTTTGCTGCTTGCATCAACGTCAAAGGCCTGGAACCTCGTAAGGTTCCAGGCCTTTGACCTGCAATGGGCGATACTGGGATCGAACCAGTGACCTCTTCGGTGTGAACGAAGCGCTCTCCCGCTGAGCTAAACGCCCGTGTTCTGTTGTCTTGCTGTTCCGCTCTCGCGGTGTGGCCATAGCCTACAACATCATCAACGAGAACCAAAAATCGGGCTCTGCAACCAGCTCCACTCGACGCCGAACCAGCCGCCTACCAGCGCGAACACGTTGAGGAAGTAGCAGGTTACGAGCACGATGGCGCAGACGCCGGCCATCACCAGGCCTCGGACCCAGGACGGCTGGCGCTTGAGCCACTCGACCCAGCGGTCGTAGTAGCGCTTGGCGAACTTCAGGACTCGGCCCGCCCACTCGAACTCCGTGGCGAGGATGGCGAGGCCCGCGAAGACCACCAGCCAGCCCGGGCCGGGGTACGGGATCATGATGATGCCCGCGACCAGCACCAGGCCGCCGATCACGCCCACGCCGATCCGGTAGGCGAGGTTGAGCGCCGGGTTCCTGTGGAACCAGTGGCGCCAGCCCTTGTGCTCTTCGGGCTTCACGTCGGGCTTCGTCATGTGTCGATCATCCTGTTTGGAATCAGGCGGGTGCAACCTGGCCGCCTGCTAGCACTTCCGAGGGTTTCGGCGGGGCTTGGCGGCCTGGTTCGAGCGACACCGCGAAGGTCGTGTGCTTGTGCGCGTCGGAGGACCAGGCCAGCAGCTGCGGGTCGGTCGAACCGGCTCGTACGTCGAACACCGCCAACGGTACCGGCGCTTTCGTACTTGCGCCCCAAACTACGTAAACGTGGCCCTGGTCGTTTGGTTTGAGGTTCATCGGCATCACGGCGCCCGAGGTCGGGTTCGAGAGGACTACAGCCACCTCGTCGCCTGTGCCCGTGCGCAGGACGGCCCTGTTCGTGGCCGGGTCCGCGGCCAGGGAGAGGGCCTTGTTCAGGTCGTTGGTGCGAGCCTCGGAGGCCGCCACCTCGTCCGAGAGCTGGTTGACGCGCACGCCCAGGTAGCCGGCGCCTGCCAGGACCGCCAACGCTGCCGCAGCGGCCAGCAGGGCTCGGCCCGTGCCGCGGCGGCGGTGTTGCGGGCGCAGCGGTATCACCGGCGCCGCGTGCCGCGGGGTGTGTTGTGCGGGTGGTTCCTGGGGGATGTGCTCGATCTGTTCCATCAGCCTCGCGCGGAGGTGAGGTGGTGGTTGTTCCTGGCGGACCGCGCCGCCGATGCCTGCCAGCACCTCCTGCGTCGCCTGCACGGTGCTCCTGCACGTCGCGCAGGTCGGCAGGTGGTCGCTGACCAGTGCTTCCTCGTCGGGCTCCAAGGAGTGCATCGCCCAGCCGACGGCGAGCTCCTCGTGAGCGCACAGGTCGCCGTTCACCGGTGAACTCCTGTCGTCTCGCCGGTCTCGCCGGCCCACAAGTTCCCCAACGTGCCTCTCAGGCGTCTTATCGCCGCGAACGTGCGCGATTTCACAGTCCCCAGTGGGACGCCTGTCAGCTTTGCCACCTCGCACTGCGTGTAGCCGCCGAGATAGGCGAGCGCTATTACCTGGCGCTGTTCTTCCGGCAGCGTGTGCAGGGCCGCTCTGACCTCGGCGCTCACCACGCTGATCAACGCTGCGTGGTCGGAGCCTTCGACCGGAGGGGATGCATCGTCGGTGAGGGGAACAGTCCGACGACGCTGAGTGTTCTCTTTACGTACGGCGTCCACCGCGCGGTGGTGAACCAAAGTCATCAACCAGGTGCCGAAACTTCCGCGGGCGGGGTCGAACCTGGCGGGGTGCCGCCAGAGCGCGAGGAAGGCTTCCTGGACGACGTCCTCGGCCAGTTCCGGGTCCACGCAGATGCGCCTGGCCAGCGAATATGCTGGTGTGCCGTACCTGTCGTACAGCTCACCGAACGCCGACCGATCGCCCTGTGCGAGTCTTTGCACGAGCTCGAAATCGGTCGGCCGGCCGTCGCTCGACGCAACGGTTGGGCCGGGCGAGTCAGCCACCAGAGATGTCCTCACGTCCAACATTCGCGCAACAGCCGGTACCGGGTTCAGGTTAGACCCAGCAAGATGGGAGTCGCTGAACACCGGCTAACGAGCGAGGAGGCCACGGAGCGCGTGCACGCGGTCGCGTTACGGAGTCAAGCTGACCCGATGGGGTGATCTGTCCCCGAATCGCGAGCGTTCCTCGCCACATGCACGTCACAACTAAGCTGCTCGGTCGTTTCATTGACCGGGAAGGGAGAAGAGGGTAACGACGATGCGCAACGATCACGTGACGCTCCGCTCGACAGCGGTCTTCGACCTGCTGGCACCGAGGACCCCGGCGGTCCCGGTTCAAGTGGAGCTGCGATACGACACGAAGGACCCGTACGCGGTCGTCGCCGCGTTCCGCACCGGCCGCGCCGGTTGGGTCGAGTGGGTGTACGCCCGCGACCTGCTCGCAGACGGACTCATCGCCGACGCCGGCGACGGTGACGTCCGGATCCGCCCCGCCGCCGACGACCCCGAGGTCGTCGTGATCGAGCTGAGCTCGCCTTCCGGGCACGCCATGTTCGAGGCGTCCGCCCAGGAACTCGCAGACTTCCTCGACCGCACCTACGACGTCGTCGTACCGGGCAACGAGCACCTGTGGGTCAACGTCGACGAGGCGCTCACGCACCTCATCTCGAACGACCTGAGCTGAATAATCCGAGGTAGGGGGCCCGCGAAGGCGATGCGGGCACCCCCGGTGAAACCCGGTTGAACCCCTCGTATAAGCTTTGTTTCAACATCATGAAGTCAGTGATGTAAGCGGATGTAGCGCAGTTGGTAGCGCATCACCTTGCCAAGGTGAGGGTCGCGAGTTCGAGTCTCGTCATCCGCTCTGTGGTTCCACGGTGTACCTGCCGTGGGGTCATGCTCCTGGCGGAGTGGCCGAGTGGCTTAGGCAAGGGCCTGCAAAGCCCTGTACACGGGTTCGATTCCCGTCTCCGCCTCGGACGATTAGCTCAGCGGGAGAGCACTACCTTGACACGGTAGGGGTCACAGGTTCAATCCCTGTATCGTCCACTTCGGATCATCAGCGGGGCCAGGTGCACAGCGCACCTGGCCCCGCTGTCGTTTCCGGGTCCGGCAGGCTCAAGATCAGCCGATTTGGAACTTCGGGGGACCGTCGGATAAAGTTCCTCTCGCACCACGGGAAACCGAGGGGCAACGCGGATGTAGCGCAGTTGGTAGCGCATCACCTTGCCAAGGTGAGGGTCGCGAGTTCGAGTCTCGTCATCCGCTCGGACGATTAGCTCAGCGGGAGAGCACTACCTTGACACGGTAGGGGTCACAGGTTCAATCCCTGTATCGTCCACTTCAGACAGGAAGCCCTCGATCATCATGATCGGGGGCTTCCGTCGTTACGGGGTGGGTTCAGGCGCCCAGTTATTGTCCAATTTTTGGTCCGAAGCACTGAAAATGCCCACTTTTTCGTCTTTTATCGGCGCGGTGTCCGCATCTACCGTGATGCGCTGTGTCCGGCTACAAGTACGACTTCTTCATCAGTTACTGCCGCCATGGCAGCGTGCAGAGGTGGCTGCTCAACCACTTCCTCGACAAGCTCAAGGAATGTCTGGCGGATCAGTACGCGCCGACCCCGACGGTGTACGTCGACCGCACCATGGAGCGAGGGGTGCACTGGCCGTCGAACCTGCGGGACGCCTTGCGGCACAGCAAGATCATGATCCAGCTCCAGACGCCGCAGTACTACGAGTCGCGCTGGTGCATGGCCGAGCAGACGAGCATGCGAGCACGGGAGAACGTGCTCGGAATCGCCAGTCTGAAGAATTCTCAGGGATTGATCTATCCCATCCTCTACTCCGACTCGGAGAACTTCCCGGAGCAGGAGAAGGAAAGGTCCTGGGTGAACTTCAAGGACGTCGCCCATCCGGATCTCGTGTACCAGCAGAGCAAGAAGTACCTCCGGTTCCACACGCGGGTCAACGAACTGGCGGCCGATCTGGTCCGGCTCGCCAAACAGGCGCCGCCCTGGCAGTCGGACTGGCCTGACATCGACACCCCTGAACCGCCGCTCATGCCGCCGCCGCAGATGCCGAGGTTCTGACCATGACTGGCACCGTCATCACCTTCTACTCCTACAAAGGCGGCGTCGGGCGCAGTTTCACGATGGCCAACATCGCCGTTCTGCTCGCTCGGTGGGGATATCGGGTGCTGACGATCGACTGGGACCTGGAAGCGCCTGGACTGCACCACTACTTCAGGCCTGTCCTGCGGGAAGAACCCAAGGGCGGCGTGATCGACCTTGCGCACGACTTCCTCGCCGGCGCTGTGGAGCCCGCCCCGCACATCGAGCAAGTCGATGTCGGCGGCAGCGGCGCTCTCGGGTTGCTGGCCGCGGGGAAGATGGACCGCTCGTACATGGGTCGGATGCAGTCGATCGACTGGGACAACCTCTACAGGCGGGGATTCGCGAGCTTCCTCGAGGTGTGCCGGGCCAGGTGGACGGCTGAGCACGACTTCGTGCTGATCGACAGCAGGACCGGCATCTCCGACATCGCGAGCATCTGCACGGCCCACCTGCCCGACCGGCTGGCCGTCATCTTCACCGCCAACGACCAGAACCTGGACGAGGTCGTCGAGATCACGCGGCGCGCCGACGACGCGAGGGACCGGATGCCGTACGACCGGCCTCGGCACGTTGTGCTCCCTGTGCTCTCACGGCTGGACAACAGGGTGGAGTACAAGCGCGCGGAGGCCTGGAAGATCAAGTGCGCCGCGGCTGTCGCTCCGCTGTTCGAGAACTGGCTGGTCAAGAGCGTTCCTGAGGACCTGATGCTGCGGCACCTCACCGTGCCGTACGTGTCCTATTGGAGCTTCGGTGAACAGCTCCCCGTGCTGGAGGAGCCCACCCCCTCGCCGGAACAGATCTCGTACGCGCTGGAGACCGTCGCCGCGGTGATCGCACAGGGCTTCGACCGGACCGACGTGCTCGCGGACAACCGCGATGCGTACGTCGCCGCTGCTCGCAACCACCACCGCCAGTTCGACCTCGACCTGCTGGTCTCCAGTCCTCGGACTCTGCTCAAAGCCACCGAGAAGCTGATCGTGGAACTCAACGCGCTGGGCGTTCGAGCGGAGCGCTCTGTCTCCGGCGATCCGGAGATGCTGGAGCAGGCAGGCGAACAGGCGCAACACCTGTGTCTCCTCGTTGACGGGAACGCGAGCCGCTGGCAGATCACCGAGGCCGAGCGGTTCCTCCGGCACGCGATCGGCCTGGAAGGCGAGCAACGGCAGTTGTTCTGCGTGGTGTCGCGGAACACCGACCGGGACCAGCTACCGGGCTTCCTGCGCAACCTGCGCTATCTCGAGCTCGGCTCCCGGCCGGAGCTGGTCGCGCGGCAGCTTCACGACCTCATCCAGGGACGAAGCGAGCAGGAACCGAACTTCGAAGCCCTGACGAACGCGGCTGACGCGTTGCGCGGCGTGCCGGACCAGATGCCGTACGCAGGACGCTTCGCACTCGTCCAGGAGACGGTGCTCGGCATGAAGGCAGCACTCGACGCCGGCGACGTGAACCTGCTGCTCGACCACTCCGCCGACCTGGCGCTGATCAGCAAGACGCACGGCGACGGCGCTCACGCAGCCATGCCGCCGGACCTGCGAGCCGCAGTGCGAGAGCTGCTCGCGCGGATCGATCGACGACTCAACGCGTTCACCGACTGAGAGAGGCGGCGTGATGCCGGAGAAGTTTGGTGCCCCTGAACGTGCGGCACTGATGGTGCTGATGCTGGAGAACCGCAAACTGCTCAACACCGAGCTGAACGACCAGGTCAAGCTCACCAAGGCCGGTCGCGACAAGTTGAACAAAGCCGGTTTGATCCAGACCGACGACACCGTCAGGCCGATGGTCCACGAGATCACGGACGAGGGGATCTCATGGTGCCTGGGCGACCTCGTCAGCGGTGACCTGCCGCCGAGGACGCCGTCACATGCGCGAGCCGGTTTCGCGCTGCTCAGGAAGTTCGTTCTGCACCATCAGGAGCGCGGCACCCTCGTCGAGGTGATTCGGTCGCGCGACCTGGAGTCGCTGATCCGGTCTGTCTACGAGGACCTGACCGTGGAACCGCAGGACTGGATCCGGCTGGCACGCATCCGGCCCCGGCTCAACGGCGCGGACAAGGGCGAGGTCGACGTCGTGCTGGTGAAGATGATGAAGACCGGCACGGTCCACTTCGCGCCCGAGTCCAACACGAAGGTGCTCACCGCCGAGGACCACGCCGCGGCGCTGCGGGTCGGGAGTGAGGATCTGCATCTCGTGGCGATGGAGGAATCATGACCGCACAACTGCGGGAGGCACTCGCCGCGCTGAGGCTCAACTCCGTCCTGACGCCGGACGACGTCTGGCGCACCTCGCCGTCTCACGTGGAGGGTCTGCACACGAGGGCCGAGTACCGCATCAGGACGGCCATCGCGGATGCCAGGGACAGCCGGGGGCCGAATCCGATCGGACTCGTCCTCCAAGGGCGCAAGGGAGTGGGGAAGACACACCTTCTCGGCACCGTGCGCAGGATGGTGCAGGAGACGGGCGGTTACTTCTTCCTGATCGAGGTCTCGTCGGCGGTGATGTTCTGGGAGGACGTCGCCGACGCGATGCGCAGTGAGTTGCTCAGGACCGACGACGACGGCGAACTCCAGCTCGTCGTGTTGCTGAGGCAGCTCTGTCGAGGTGCGGACGTACCCGAGGACGTCACTCGGGCGATCCTCAACGAGGCGACACTGACTCCTGATCACCTGCGCGTGCTCCTCACCGGTCTGCGCAAGGTGGATGCCCGGATCGCGAGCGAATGCGAAGACGTCATCCGAGCGTTGGTGCTGTACGCGTCCAGCCACACGTCGATCGGCAGGACGTATCTCGAGGGGCTCGAAGACGGTGCGGCCGAGCGCCGCGAGTGGGGTTTGTCGGCGAGGTCGAAGCCGGCGCAGCACCTGGTGCGGGACATCTCGCGCGTGCTCGCGATGACGGGACCGTGCGTGGTCGCGATCGACCAGCTCGACACCGTCGTCAACAAGAGCCAGGACCTCATCGAGGACGAGATCAGTCCGGAGGAGGCTCGGGAGCTCGCGCTCATCTCGGACGGGTTGATGCAGCTGCGCGAGATCACTCGGCGAACGCTGACCATCGTGGCCTGTCTGCCGACGACCTGGGTGAGGGTGAACAAGGCCGCGAGTGACACCGTCGGCGACCGGTTCACGACGACCCCGATCCTCGGCGCGATCATCGACCCTGCGATCGCCAAGACGCTGGTCGCGAAGTGGCTGGCTGTCATCTACCAGGAGCAGGGAATCAGCCCTCCTCATCCCACCTGGCCGGTGGCGGTGGAGGCGTTCGGCGACGACTGGCAGGCGGAGACCCCGCGCACTCTGCTCAAGCGCGTCCACGCCCACGCGGAAGCCTGCCTGCACGGTGAGATCCGGGAACTCCGCTCGTTCAGGGAACCCCAGCGCGAAGAAGCGGCGCAGCCCGTCGCGCCGGCCGTGGAGAAGCCGATCTCCGAGGAGGGCTACCTCTCCGAGCTCGACGCCAAGTTCCGGCGGTTGCGGGAGAGAGCCGCACTCGCCGCCGCAGACGTTCGGCCGCACAACGAGGACGACGTCATGCCCGAGCTGCTGTTGGCAGGGCTGCGGTCCTGGGTCACCGAGATCGGCAACGACGACCTCACTTGGCATCCCGAACCCCAGTCCGCGGACAAGAGCCTGCACGCCAGTCTGCGGCACACCGTCGACGAGGAGCGGGACGTCGAGGAGCGCTGGGTCTTCCGGCTCATCGCGAGCAGTCACGGCAACCGGGTGCTCCGCAAGCTCCGGGACGCGAGGGCCGCTGCGGAGGACGGTCGTGGCAGGCACCTCGTTCTGATCCGCAACGGCTCCAAGGGATGGGCCGGGGCGAAGACCAAGGGTGAGGTCGCGGAGTTCGAGAAGCGCGGTGGCAAGAGCATCGATGTGTCCGATGACGACCTGCGCACGTTCATCGCGCTCAAGGAGATGTGGTCGTCTCAGTCGCACCAGCTGCTCGCGTGGCTCGTGGCGCGGAAGCCGGCCAGCAGCACCACGTTCCTGCAGGTGATCCTCCCAGACCCGGTGAGGAGTGCCGCGAGGACCGGACATCAGGAGACGCGTCCGCCGCCGCGACCGAAGCCGAAACCGCAGTCCTCGCCTCAGCCGAAGCCGCAGCCCGGCTCAGCACCACAACCGCAGCCTGAGGCCGAGAAGCCGGTGTCCGCATCGGGTCACGGAGCGATCTTGCTCGGCATGGACGGGGAGATCCGGATCGAGCTGGAGTCGTTGCGCAAGCACGCGATCGTGTTCGCGGGGTCCGGTAGCGGCAAGACCGTGTTGTTGCGGCGGATCGTCGAAGAGTGTGCGCTGCAAGGGGTTTCGGCGATCGTGCTCGATCCCAACAACGACCTGGCGCGGCTCGGGGACGCCTGGCCCGAGGTGCCGGGGGAGTGGCGGGCCGGGGACGAGGCCCTCGCGGCCGAGTACCTGTCGGGTACCGAGGTTGTCGTGTGGACGCCCGGGCGGGCCGGTGGGCGGCCCTTGAGTTTTCACCCGCTGCCCGACTTCGCGTTGGTTCGGGGGGACGAGGACGAGTTCGAGGCCGCTGTCGAGGCCGCTGTGGCTCGGTTGGTGCCTCACGCCCGGATCGCCAGCGAGACGAAGTTCGCTGTTCGGGGGCGGGCTGTGCTCAAGGAGGCGTTGAAGCACTATGCGCGCAATGATCGGCGTGATCTGAACGGGTTCGTGGACCTGTTGGCCGAGTTGCCGGACGGGGTCAGCAAGTTGTACTCCGCCACGGCCACCGCTGCTGACCTGGCGGAGACCCTGCGGGCGGCGATGGTCAACGACCCGTTGCTCGCGGGGACCGGGGAGGCCACCGATCCCGGGGTGTTGTTCGAGCCTTCGGCCGGGAAGAAGGCTCGGATCTCGGTGGTCAGCTTCGTCGGGTTGCCGTCCGACGAACAGCGGCAGGGGTTCATCAGCCAGTTGCAGCTGGAGGTGTTCGCCTGGATCAAGCGGAACCCCGCTGCCGATCGGCCTCTCGGTGGGCTGATGGTGATGGACGAGGCTCAGACGATCGCGCCGTCCGGTGGGGTTTCGGCCAGTACCCGGACGACGATTCTGCTTGCTTCGCAGGCGCGGAAGTACGGGCTTGGGTTGTTGTTGGCCACACAGGCGCCCAAGGGGGTGCACAACCAGGTCACGGGGAACGCGACCACGCAGTTCTTCGGGCGGTTGAACAGTCCCGCGCAGATCGCGGCCGCCACGGAGATGGCTCGGGCCAAGGGGAGTTCTGTTTCGGACATCTCGCGGCTGGAACGCGGGCAGTTCTACGTCACCGGGGACACCTTCGGGTTCCGGCGGATGCGGGCGCCGTTGTGCCTGAGTCACCATCCGCCCAGTCCGTTGCGGCTGGAGGAAGTGATCGAGAGAGCCAGGCAGTGAGCGAAGGGCGGTGCCGTGAGGCACCGCCCTTCGTCATTGCGTCACAGCGCGGTGAGCATGTCCTCGATTCGTTGCCACAGAACGGGGAGCTGTTCGGACGAGCCGCCGAGCACGACGAAGTTCACCGTCTCCTCGGCGTTGTCGACCTGGAGCGCGTAGACCGCGTCGCCCGCCCGTTCGACGCGCAGGGCGATCGTGGCGTCGCCCTGGTGCAGGGTGCCGGTGAGACCGCGGCCGGCCAGGGCCGGTGAGGCCGCGGCGAACTGTTCTGCCAGCAGGCGCAGGCCGTTGGCCGCAGGGGCCGGCTGCTTGTGCGCCGCTGCCAGGTCTGTGACCAGTGCTCGTTCCTCGCCCGCGGTCTCGGCGGCTTCCACTCGGGCGACCAGGGCGTCGACGAGGTGCTCGTCCGCGCGCAGGTAGACCACGTCCGACGACGCGGGGGCCTCGCCGGTCAGGACCGGCACCACGTGGTCGCGGTCGACCAGGTCGTCCACCGTGGACACGAACGGCACCAGGAAGCGCACCTGGGCTTCGGGCAGGTCGTTGCCCTCCAGCACCGTCAGGCCGCGCTGGCGGCACGCCTCGACCACCTCGTCGACCACGGGGCGCTGTTCCTCGGCGAACGACACGGCGATGTCGTAGGTCGCGGGTTCGGTCACTCCAACCTCCTCGGTGAGTTCCGGCCGGCGGCCGGGCGCGCGCAGCATTCACCTGGGGTGTCGACCAGAAGTGGATGAGGAGTGGACGTGTTGACCACCTCGGTGGGCAACGGGAAACACCTGGTTTCACGCTTTTCGAAGACGAATGCTCGAAGGGAGCCCGCAGAGAGCGGGCGAAATCCGGAAATCAATTCCGATCACCTTCGGAGGATTCGCCATGTCCAAAATCGTGTCCACTGTCGCCGCCGGCGCCGCCACGCTCCTGACCGCGATCGCCGTCGCGGCCTCCGTTTCCGGTGGTGTCGCGGCCAACGCCGACGGCAACCCGCCGCCGCCCCCCACCACGACCACCACGGAAACGCAGGACGGCGGGGGCAACGTGTGGCACGGCTGAGATAGTCGTGAAAATCGCCCCGGCCCATTGTTGATGAGGCCGGGGCGATTGCCTCGCACACGTTCGGATGATGTACTCGGAACACGCCGGAAGGGGAGGTAATCGTGGCCGCGACTTTTGGTGAGCTGTTGCGCCGGCATCGCATCGCCGCAGGAATGTCGATGGGGCAGCTGGCGAAGCTGATCCACTACAGCAAGGGCTATCTCAGCAAGATCGAGAACGACCTCAAACCGCCCACCCCGACGGTCGCGAGGCTGTGCGACGGCGTGCTCGACGTCGGCGGTCTGCTGGTCGAGGCGGCCACGCGCCCGGCCTCCAGCGGACGGAGGCAGGTGCTGGTCGCCGGGACGATGCTCGGCGCGGGCACCGTGCTCGGGGTCGCGCCGCTCGGAGGCGGCGGGGCGCGGTCGGTTCCGGACGAGATGGTGCTCGCCGGGATGCGCACGTCGTTCGAGACGCTGCAGGGCCTCGGGCTGCGGGCCAGCCCGCTCGTTCTCGTCGAGCCCTTGAAAGCCTTGCAGCACACGGTGCACGGGATGGCCCGCGAGAACACCGGGCCGGTCGGCACGCGGTTGCTGCGGCTCGCCGCGCGCATCGCCGAGTACACCGGCTGGATGTGCCAGGAGGCCGGGGACGAGCCGAACGCGCTGTGGTGGACGAGGCACGCGTCCGAACTCTCCCGCGCGGCGGGCGATCCCGACATCGCCGCCTACGCGTTCGTCCGGGAGGCAGGGCTCGCGCTCTACCGGCAGGACGCGGCCACCACGATCAGCCTCGCCCAGCAGGCGCAGTGGATCGGCAGCGCCGGGTCGAGGGTGCTCGCTCTGGCCGCACGCCGTGAGGCACAAGGACATGCGCTCGCCGGCGACCGCTACGGCACGGAGAGCGCGTTCGACCGGGCCGCGCACCTGATGCAGACCGTCGACCCGGACACCCCCTATCCGGCGCTCGGTTCCAGCGCGCCCGACCCGCTCGAGCTGGCCAGGGGCTGGTCGCTGTCCGACCTCGGGCTGAACGAGGAGGCGGCGACCGTGCTGGACCGCCAGCTCGCGCTGATCCCCGCCACGTCCCGCCGTTCCAGGGCCAGGTTCGGGACGCGCCGGGCACTCGCGTACGCGCTGTCAGGTGAGGTGGACGAGAGCTGCCGGACGCTCGCCTCCGCGCTGGACGACGCGGCGCAGGTCGACTCCGCGACGGTGCGGACCGACCTGCGGCAGCTCGCGAGGACCCTGGGGCGGTGGCACAACCACGGCGCCGTCCAGGAGGTCTACCCGGACCTCAAGCGCCTGCTCACTCACCGCTGACCGCACGCGCACGTGAACGCCGCCCGCTGAGCTCGCACCTCCTCGGCCTCGGGTTGTTCGAGCTCGCGGAACAACGCCCCGGCGGCGTTCCAGTGCGGGACCGCCTCGTCGTGCCGGTTCAGTTCGTGCAGCATCCGGGCGACACCGATCTCGCCGTGCGCCTGGTTGGTGCGGTTGCCCGTGCCGGTGGCCTCGTCCAGTGACTTCTGGAAGAGGAGCAACGCGCCGAGCAGGTCGCCGCCGTCCCGGACGGTGGCGGCGTGGTCGCGGTAGAGCCGTGCTTTCAAGTCCGGGTCGTGCAGTCCTGCCGCGGCCTTGAAGGCCAGGCCGTGGTGGTGCAACGCTTCTGTGAGCCTGTTCGAGAGCCGGTGGGCGTCGGCGATGTTGGTCAGGGCGAACGAGGCTGTGCTCGCGTCGCCGATCTCGTCGGCGATGTCGTGCGCCTCCAGGTGGATCGGGATGGCCTCGTCGAGATCGCCGAGGTGCTGCCGGATCGCGCCGATGTTGTTGAGCGCGTGCGCGAGTCCGAGCTTGAACTCGATCTCCCGGAAGACCTCGGCGGCTTTCTGGTGCTGCGTCAACGCGATGTCGTAGCGGCGGTGCTGTTCGTTGAGGAAGCCGAGCATGCTCAACGCGTGCCCGCGGCCGCGTCGGTCGCCGCACTGCTCGCACTTCGCCTGTGCGGCCTCGAAGTGCTTCATCGCCCGGTCGTGCAAGCCGAGTTGGAGTGACGACACGCCGAGCGCGCCCAACGTCACCGCCTCACCCGCCACATCGCCGAGCCGGGTCCAGCGCTCCAGCGCCTGCTCGGCCAGCTCCAGCGCTTCGGCGTGCCGGCCGGACCTGTCACTCGCGGTGGAAAGGCGTTGCAGCACATGGGCTTGGCTGTAGTCGTCCTCCGTGCGCACGTGTTCGACGGCCTTGATCCAGTCTTCGAACAGGTTCAGCGTGAGGAACTGCCGCCAGATCAGCGCCGCCAGCCGCCAGGCGTGGTCCGAGCCCGAACGCCGGATCGCGGCCATCAGGTTGTCGCGCTCGGCGGTGATCCACGTCAGCGCGTCGCTCTCGGACGAGAACCTGATGCTGTGCGGGCTCTCGCGTTCCGTGGAAGGCAGCGCGAGGCGGTCGAACGGGTAGGCGACGCTCACGGCGTCGGCCAGCGTGACGAGGTAGAAGTCCAGCAGGCGCACCAAGGCCTCGGCAGGTACCTCCTCCTGGGCGGCGAACTCCTTGACGGAGTCGAGCATCTGGTAGCGGTCCGGGGCGACCTCCTCCAGCAGGCAGACCTCGTGCAGGTCGTAGAGCAGCTTGCGGGTGCCGGCGATGTCGAGGCCGGCGAGGGCGGCCGCGCCGACGACGTCGACGTCGGGGCCGGGAAGGTGTCCGAACAGCCGGAAGACCTGCTGCTGCCGGTCGTCGAGCTCGCGGTAGGAGGCGTGGACGGCGGCGAAGCCCTCCTGCCACGACCCGCTGTCGTCCATCCGGCCGAGCAGGTCGTCGAGCGACCACCTGTCGTGCTTGCGGAACAGCGCCGCCGCGATCGTGATCGACATCGGCAGGTGGCCGCACCGCTTCACCAGCCCGGCCACGTCCGTCTGCCTGCCGCGCACCCGCGACCCGGCCAAGTTCCGGAACAGCGCCTCCGCGTCGGGGTGTGGCATCGGGGAGAGGCGGACGTGTTCGCTGATGTCGGGCTCGCCCATCCTGCGGCTGGTGACGATCGCGAAGCAGTCTCGTGCCTCGGGCAGCAACGGCCTGATCTGTTCGGGTGAGACAGCGTTGTCCAGGACCACGAGCGTTTTCGTGCCGTAGAGCTGGGTCTGGTAGAGCGTCGCCTTGCGGCCCTCGGTGTCCGGGATCTGCTCGGGCGGGATGCCCAGCTCGGTCAGGAGCTGCGTCAACGCCTCCGACACGGACATCGGGGCCACGTTCGGCGTGAACCCGTTGAGCCCGACGAGGAGCTGGCCGTCGGGGAAGCGGTGGCGCAGGAGGTGTGCGGCCTCGACGGCGAGGCCGGTCTTGCCGACGCCGGGGGTGCCGCTGATCCACACCGCGCGGCGTTCGTTCGATCCCGCGGCGGCGGTCTCGATCGTGCGGAGTTCTTCGGACCGGCCGGTGAAGCCGCCTGGGCGGGTCGGCAGCGAGCTGGCCGGTTCGCCGCGGCGGGCGCGTTCGGCGAGGTTGCGCAGCACGGTTCCGGGTTCGAGGCCCAGGTCGGCGAGCGCGTCGGACGCGGCGTCGAAGGCCTTGATCGCCCCGACCCGGTCGCCACCCGCGATCAGCGCGCGCATCAGCAGTTCCGCGTACTTCTGGTGGGCGGGCTCGAGGCGGGTCGCGCGGCGCATCCTGTCCCGGGCCGAGCGGTGGTCGCCGGTCAGGAGCTCCAGTTCGGCGAGGTCGCCGAGCGCGTCGAGGTACGCCTCGTCCGGCGGGATCACCTCGGTGCCGCCGATGCGGTCGATGTTGATGTCCTCCAGGAAGTCGCCGCGCCACAGCGCCACCGCCTCGCGCAGCAGTGCGACGGCGCGTCGTTGGTCGTTGTCCTGGAGGGTTTGGGCGGCCTCGGCGCGCAACCGGTCGAAGCGCAGCGAGTCGATCTGGTCGTCGGCGACGCGCAGCAGGTACCCGGTGGCCGTTCGCTCGATCTCCACGTCGGTGCCGTCGAACGCCTTGCGCAGTTTGTTGATGTACCCGCGCACCAGGGTGCGGCGTTCCGGGTTGTCCGGCCACACGACCTCGGTGATCCGTTCGGGTGACACGGGTTTGTTCGCGTTCAGCAGGAGCACGACGAGGATGAAGCGTTGTTGCTGGTCCCCCAACGGTATGGCGGCGTGGTCGTGCCACGCGTCCAGTGGACCCAGCATCCGAAATTCCACGCCGCCTCCTGGTCTGAAGCTTCCGTCTGGGGGGAATGTCGCGCAAGGTCCCTTCCGCGTGTCAGGGAATCATCTTTTTGTCCACGTTTGATCAACGCGATCCGGTAACGGTGCACGTCATGGTGCCCGATGTGTTGCCGTGCTACTTGGTGTGCGACGTGTCGTTCTCGATGAGCGACCACATCGACGAGGTCAACGCCGGAATGCGCGAGTTCCGCGGGGTGGTGCACGCGGATCGGCGTGCGGCCGCGCAGATTCGGCTGTGCGTGGTCGCTTTCGCGGAAAGCCCGCTGGTCGTGCGGCCTTTGCTGCCCGCGCTCGATCCGGCGGAAATGATTCGCCCTCGCCAGGAATCGGGATCCGACTTCGGGTCCGCGTTCACCCTCGTGCGCACCGTCATCGAACGCGACGTGCGCACCCTCAAGGAACAACGGTTCCGGGTGCGCCGCCCGATGTTGTTCTTCGTCTCCGACGGCAGGCCGACCGACCCGGCCTGGCCCGCCGCACTGGCACGGCTGACGGCCACCGCGTCGTGCCCGGAGATGATCGCCTTCGGGCTCGGCGCGGTCGACCAGCCGACGCTCGGCCGCATCGGCACCTCGCGCGTCTTCCTCGGTCGCGACGGCGTCCGCCTGGGCAACGCGCTGGCCTCTTCGGTCGCGCGGACGGTCCTGCGAGCGGAGCACCTGTGAGGAATCCACGGCGTGTCCACTTCTCGTCCACACGCGCACCGCAACCTGCCTCCGCCGCACGTCGGAGACCACGGGAGGGAGATCGGGAGATGATGACGAACCTGGTCCGGGAGCTGAAGACACTCCGCAAGGGACGGGGCGTGCACGCCGGCCGGATCGCGGACAGGGTGGGCCCCTCGCTGGCCGCCGCCTGCGGGATCACCAGCTCGGACGGGTCGGTCGCGGCGAAGCAGAAGCTCGTCACGCGGCTGACCGAGCTGGTCGAGCAGCTCCCGGAGGACCTGCAGCTCGCGGCACGTGCCGCGTTCGGGCTGATCGCCGACGTCCGGCAGCCGCTCTACCAGGAGCGCGTCACCTGGGTGGCCGCGCGGATCGACCGCGACTCCCGCACCGTGCGCCGGCGGGTGGACGAGGCCGTGGAGCAGCTGGCCGAGCTGGCCGCCACGACGTCCCCGCGCGCGGACGGCGGCTGGCACACCGCGGAGCTCAGCGTCGCCGTGGTGCTCGACCAGGGCCAGCCGGAGGTGCTGGAGCGCTACCAGGTCGTCGTCGACCAGGACGGCGTCGACTCGCTGGACTTCGCCCCGGTCTTCCCGGTGCGGCGGCGCGACGTGGACGTGCACCTGCTCTACGGCGGCACCCTGCAGGAACGTGGCGACGGCGGCCGTCCCGGCTTCACGCTGGTCCCGGCCGAACCGCTGGGGCGCGGCGAGACGCACGACTTCGCCATCCGCTACCGCATGTCGCACCGCGATGCCATGCACCCGTGCGTGCTGCACGTGCCCGAACGGCCGTGCGAGCTGTTCGACCTGCGCGTGCGGTTCGAACACGACCGCAAGCGGTTGGTGCGGGCGTTCGACGGGGTGCTGGTGCAGCGGTCCGACGCCGAGCCGGCCGGGATGCAGCAGACCGTGGACCGGGCAGGGGAGATCCACCTGCGGTTCCGGCGGCTGCTGCCCGGGCTGCTCTACGGGGCGCGGTGGGGGAGCGCGGCGGTGTGCTCGGCGCGCCGGGCGTCATGAGCGGCGGGGCTCGTACCAGCTCTCGCCCACCGGTTCGCCCGCCATGTTCCACGCCCAGACCCGCGTCGGCGTGATCCGGCTGTAGACGCCGGGACCGATCATGCCGACGCGGTCGGCCGGGTCGTCGGCGACGCCGTAGACCCGGATCGCCCTCGCGACGAAGGGGCTCATCGAGACCAGGTCGTCGACCACGAGCGACACCTGGCGGCGGCCGGCGGTGATGTTGCGGAACTTGCGGGTGTTCCTGACCTGGTCACCCGCACCGCCGACCCAGAGGTGCGTGCCGTCGTACTCGAACGCGACCGGGACCACGTCCGGCTGGCCGTCCTCGTTGACGGTGGCGAGGCGGGCGAGGGGTTGTTCGCGCAGGTAGGTGATCTCTTCTTCGGTGAACATGCCCCCCATACGAACAGGGCCGCGCGAATTCGACCAGCGGACGGGCATGCTGGACGGGATGAGACCGCTGATCCTGCTCGACGTCGACGGCCCGCTGCACCCGTACGCGGCGAACCCCAAGCCGGACAACTACCGGCTGTTCGAGATCAAGACCGGCTGGCGCCGCAGACTGAGGGTCTGGCTCGACCCCGATCACGGCAGCCAGTTGAGACAGCTGGCGGAGGACACGGGCGCCGAACTCGCGTGGGCCACGACGTGGCTGCACCGGGCGAACACCGAGATCGGACCACGTCTGGGCCTCCCGCCGCTCAAGGTGATCGAGTTCCACGACGAGACCGGGTGGAAGTACCCGGCGGTGGCGCGCTACGCCTATGAACGGCCCCTCGTCTGGTTCGACGACGACTTCGGGCTGCACGCGTCGCGCCGCGAGGAGTTCGTCCACAAGCGACGGCGGCTGACCACGGCGCTCATCCACGTCGACCCCGGTACCGGGATCTCGGCACAGCACCTCGCCGAAGCTCGGAAAGCATTCAGCGGCAACCCGTAGGCCGCCGAGAATTCACGGTTGGAGTCGAGAAGGTCTCAACCGGCGCGGCTGGCTTGACAACGAAAGCATCCCGAGCCAATCCTCCGCTCGTGCTGAAGCGAGGGAACGTCACGACGAAGTTGATTGGCGTCGGCGCGTTGGTGCTGGCGGTGGCCGCATGTGGCGCCCCGCCCGCCAAGGAGACGCCTGCCGGTGCAGCCGGGACCGCGAAGTCCGCGAGCGAGCTCGGCGGCATGGAGAAGCTGGTCGAGGCAGCCAAGAAGGAGGGCAAGCTCAACGTCATCGCGCTGCCCCCGGACTGGGCCAACTACGGTGAGATCATCAAGGCCTTCGAGGCCAAGTACGGCATCAAGGTCGACTCCGCGCAGCCCGACGCGAGCAGCCAGGAGGAGATCAACGCCGCCAAGCAGCTCAAGGGCAACGACCGCGCGCCCGACGTGTTCGACCTCGGGCTCAACGTGGCGCTGGCCAACAAGGACCTGTTCGCGCCCTACAAGGTCAGCACCTGGGACGACATCGCCGCGGAGCTCAAGGACGCGGACGGCGCGTACTACGGCGACTACGGCGGCTTCATGTCGATCGGCTACGACGCCGCGAAGGTGCCGGCGCCGACGAGCGTGAAGGACCTGCTCAAGCCCGAGTACAAGGGCAAGGTCGCGCTCAACGGCGACCCGACGCAGGCCGGTGCCGCGTTCTCCGGTGTCGTGATGGCGGCGCTGGGCAACGGTGGCTCCGCCGACGACATCGCCCCCGGTGTCGAGTTCTTCAAGCAGCTCAAGCAGGCCGGCAACTTCCAGCCGGTCGACCCGTCGCCCGCGACGATCGAGTCCGGTCAGACGCCCGTCGTCATCGACTGGGACTACACGAACGCCGCCCAGACCGACAAGCTCAAGGGCAAGCTCGACTGGAAGGTCGTCGTCCCGGCCGAGGCCCAGATCGGCGGCTACTACAACCAGGCCATCAGCAAGGACGCGCCGCACCCCGCGGCCGCGCGCCTGTGGCAGGAGTTCCTCTACTCCGACGAGGGCCAGAACCTCTACCTCAAGGGCATGTCCCGCCCGGTGCGCCTGGACAAGATGGGCGACAAGGCGGACAAGGCGGCGAAGGAGAAGCTGCCGAAGACCGACGGCAAGCAGGTGTTCCAGACGCAGGCCCAGGCCGACAAGGCCAAGGCCGTCCTGACCGCGACCTGGGCGCAGGCCATCGGATGACCTCTGTCGCTCCCGTAGCGGCGGCAAAGCCCGGCGGCTCCACCTCCAAGAAGGGTGGGGCCGCCGGTCGGCCATCTGTGGCCGCTTGGCTCGTCGCGGTGCCGTTCCTGGCGTTCGTCGGCACCTTCCTCGTCTACCCCACGGTGCTCGTGCTGTTCGGCGCCTTCCAGGACTCGAACGGCGCGTTCACGCTCGACAACCTCACGACCCTGTTCACGGGCGTCGTCTTCGACGCGTTCGTGCGCAGCATCGAGCTCTCCGCGCTCACGGCGGTCATCGGCGCGATCTTCGGCGCGCTGCTCACGTGGGCGATCGCGGTCGGCAACCCCGACGGGATGCTGCGCCGGATCGTCGTCGCGGGTAGCGGTGTGCTCGCCCAGTTCGGTGGCGTGCCGCTGGCGTTCGCGTTCCTCGCGACGGTCGGCTTCGAGGGTCTCGTCACGAAGTTCCTGCGTGACAACGTTGGCATCGACCTGTTCGCGGGCAGCGCGTGGCTGTTCGAGCTGCCCGGGCTGACGCTCGTCTACACGTTCTTCCAGATCCCGCTGATGGTCATCGTGTTCCTGCCCGCACTCGACGGTCTGCGGCCGCAGTGGCGCGAGGCGAACGCGAGTCTCGGCGGCACGAGCTGGACGTACTGGCGGCACGTCGGCGGGCCGATCCTGACACCGCCGTTCCTCGGTGCGCTGCTGCTGCTGTTCGCCAACGCCTTCAGCGCGTACGCCACGGCCGCGGCCCTCGTCTCGCAGGGCAGCCCGATCGTGCCGCTGCAGATCCGCGGGTTCCTCACCGGCGAGGTCGTGCTGGGACAGGAGAACCTCGGCAAGGCGCTCGGCCTCGGCATGGTGATCGTGGTCAGCATCGCCATGGGCGTGAACGTGCTGCTGCAGAAGAGGGTGGCCAAGTGGGTTCGCTAGTGAAGCAGCGCGTCCTGCGCACCGTCGTCCTGCTCGTCCTCGGCGTCTACTTCGTCCTGCCGCTGATCGCGATGGCCGAGTTCTCCACGCGTGGCAGGGAGGGCACGCGCAGCCTGGAGTCGTGGACGTCCATCGTCGACGACGAAGGGCTGATGGAGGCTCTCGTCAACTCGCTGCTGTTGTCCGTCACGAGTGCGGTGCTGATGCTGGTGCTGCTCGTGCCGACGATGGCGTGGATCCGGCTCCGGCTCCCGCAGCTGCAACGGCTCGTCGAGTTCCTGTGCCTGCTGCCTCTGGCGATCCCCGCGATCGTGCTCGTGGTCGGCATGGCGCCGCTCTACGCGTGGGTGAACTACTTCCTCGGCGACTCACCGCTGACGCTGACGTTCGCGTACACGATCCTGGTGCTGCCGTTCGCCTACCGCGCGGTCGACGCCGGACTCTCCGCGATCGACCTGAAGACGCTGGCCGAAGCCGCGCGCAGCCTCGGCGCGTCGTGGTTCACGGTGCTGTGGAAGGTCGTCGTGCCGAACATCCGCGTCGCGCTCATCGGTGCGTCGCTGCTGTCGGTGGCCTTGGTGCTCGGCGAGTTCACCATCGCGTCGTTGCTCAACTTCGACACGTTGCAGGTGCAGGTGAACCTCCTGGGCAAGCGGAACGCGGGTGTGTCCATCGCGGTCTCGTTGCTGTGCCTGATCTTCGCGTTCGTCCTTCTGTTCGCACTTTCTTATGTCGGCCAGCGGCGCCGTCAGACCGTGGTCGAGGAGTGAAGATGAGTCACCTGGTACTCAAGGGACTGCGCAAGACGTTCGGCGACAACACCGCGCTCGACGGTCTCGACCTGGAGCTGGCCGAGGGCGAACTGGTGTCGCTGCTCGGCCCGTCGGGCTGCGGCAAGACGACGGCGCTGCGCATCGTCGCGGGCTTCGAGACGTCCGACTCGGGCACCGTCACCGTGGGCGGCAAGGACATCACGAAGGTCCCCGCGAACAAGCGGGACATGGGCATGGTCTTCCAGGCCTACAGCCTCTTCCCGAACATGACCGCGGCGCAGAACGTCGCGTTCGGCCTGAAGATGCGCAAGGCGGACGCCAAGAAGGCCGGCGAGCTGTTGGAGCTGGTCGGTCTCGCGCACCTGGGCGGCCGGTACCCGCACCAGATGTCGGGTGGTCAGCAGCAGCGCATCGCGTTGGCGCGCGCTCTCGCGATCCAGCCGCGCGTGCTGCTGCTGGACGAGCCGCTGTCCGCGTTGGACGCCAAGGTCCGCGTGTCGCTGCGGGACGAGATCCGTCGCATCCAGACGGAGCTCGGCATGACGACGCTGTTCGTCACGCACGACCAGGAGGAGGCGCTCGCCGTCTCCGACCGCGTCGGCGTGATGTCGCACGGCCGGCTGGAGCAGCTCGACACCCCGTCCGTCGTGTACCGCGAGCCGAAGACGGCGTTCGTGGCGCAGTTCGTCGGCGTCACGAACTCGGTGGAGGGCAAGGCCGAGGGCCAGACCGTCGTCGTGAACGGCGTGACGCTGCCGGTGTCGCACGACCAGCCGTCCGGAAGCGACGTCCGGCTGATCGTGCGCCCGGAGGACATCGGCGTTTCCGCGCACGACGGCGACGCCGGTGGCAAGATCGTGGGCGACGTGCTGACCCAGTCGTTCCTCGGGCCGGTCACGCGGATCTCGGTGAGGGTGGGGGAGCAGGTGCTGCGCATCGACCAGCCCTCCAACACCGCCGCCGCGTACCAGCCGGGCACGCGGGTCGCGCTCGACCTCAGCGAATCAAGGATCATGGTGGTGCCGGGATGATCAGGAAGCTCCTCGCGCGCGACACGGCGGAGGCCCACCGGGTCGCGACGCCGTTGGAGCTGCTGTTCGACCTGAGCTTCGTGGTGGCGGTCGCCCAGGCCGCCGCCTCGCTGCACCACGCCGTCTCCGAGAACCACGCCGGGGCCGGCCTGCTGGCGTTCTGCATGGCGTTCTTCGCGCTGTGGCTGCCCTGGCTGAACTTCACCTGGTTCTCCAGCGCGTTCGACAACGACGACACGCTGTACCGGATCATCACGATGGTCCAGATCGCCGGTGTCCTCGTGATCGCGGCCGGCATCCCCGCCGTCTTCGAGCGCCAGGACTACCGGATCGTCGTCGGCGGTTACGTGGTCATCAGGCTCGCGATGGTCACGCACTGGCTGCGCGCCGCGCGGGACAACCCGGAGCACAAGGCGTGCGCGCACCGGTACGCGGGCGGCATCGCGGCCATGCAGGTGCTGTGGGTGCTGTGGCTCTTCGTGCCGCCGGGCCTCGCGCTCGGGCTCTGGGTGCTCGGCATGATCGCCGAGCTGCTGATCCCCGCCTGGGCCGAGCGGACGGGCGCGACGACGTGGCACCCGCACCACATCGCCGAACGGCACGGGCTGTTCACGCTGATCGTGCTCGGCGAGTCGATCCTGGCGGCCACGCTCGCGTTCCAGAAGGGCTTCGACACCGGCGTCAACCTGATCTCGCTCGCCGCGGCCTCGCTGGTCATCGTGTTCTCGGTGTGGTGGATCTACTTCGAGGCGCCGTCGCACCTGCACAACCTCAGGAAGGCGTTCCTGTGGGGGTACGCGCATCTCTTCATCCTCGGGTCGATCGCGGCGCTCGGTGCCGGGCTCGCCGCGTCGGTGGACTACGACCTGCACATCTCGCACGCGCCGGGGACGACGGTCGCCGCGTTCACGACGGTGCCGCTGGCGGTGTTCTTCCTCTGCGTCTGGTACGTGCAGGACTGTCCCGGGCAGGCCGGGGTGCGCAAGTACCTGCTGCCGATCGGGGCGGTGGCGGTGCTGGCGGCGACGTTCGGGCCGGCGCCGATCCACGTGACCGCGGGGATCGCGCTGGTGCTCTGCGTCGCGACCAGGCTCTCGCTCGGGGCTCAGCGCGTCGAGGTGTGAGGCACTTTCGCGTCTTCTCGTCCTTCTGACACCGGTGGTGCGATGATCGTCGCCATGACCGGTGTCCGTGAACTCCGCCTAGTCGTCACCGCGGCCGACTACGACGAGGCCCTGCGTTTCTATCGAGACGTGCTGGGTCTCGAGCAACGGGCGGCGTTCGCGTCCGACGGCGGGAGGGTCACGATCCTCGAGGCCGGGCGGGCGACGCTGGAGATCGCCGACCCGCCGCACGCCGAGTTCATCGACGCCGTCGAGGTCGGCGAGCGCGTCGCGGGGCACGTCCGGGTGGCGTTCGAGGTGACGGACTCCGAGGGGACGACCCGCCGGCTCGAAGCCGCCGGGGCCGAGGTGATCGCGGAACCGACGCGGACGCCGTGGAACTCGCTGAACGCGCGGTTGAAAGCGCCTGCAGGGTTGCAGCTGACGTTGTTCCAGGAGCTGGGCGAGTAGATGACGATCTCCGCTGCCGGGTACCGCGACCTCGCGAACCGGGACGTGCTGGCGTGCGCCGTGGTGACGGTCGCCGCGAAGCTGCCGATGTCGATGACGCCTCTGATGATGGTGTTCCTGACGAGAGGGCTGCCCGGCGGGTACGTGCTGGCCGCCTCGCTGGTCGCCGTCTACGTGCTCGGCGAGGTGCTCGGTGCCGCGCTGCTCGGGTTGTTCCTCGACCCGTCGCGGATGCGCGGGCAGCTGTCGATCGGGCTGGTCGTCGGCGCGGCCGCGTTCACCACGCTGGCGCTGACGCAGAACGTGACGGTGCTGGCGATCGCGGCGTTCGTCGCGGGTGCCGGGCCCTCGACGACACCGGGCGGGTTGCGGGCGATGTTGCTCGGGCTGGTGCCGGACGCGTTGGTGCCCAAGGCGATGGGCTTCGACGCCATGATCACGCAGGTGGTGTGGGCGGTGGCGCCCGCGCTCGTCACGGTGCTGGCGCTGAGCGTCGACCACCGGGCGCCCGTCGTGGTGTCGGTGTCGCTGGTCGTCGTGGCGGCGTGGCTCGTGTTCATCCTGCCGCGCGGACACGTGACGTCGCGGTCGGGCACGGCGAAGCCGCACGTGGTGGCGTCGGCGTGGCCGATCTACCTGGTGAGCGCGGCGGCGCTGGCGCAGCTCGCGGTCGCCGAGCTGGTGCTGCCCGCGTTGCTGGAGCACCGGGGGATCTCCATCGGCTGGATCGGGCCGCTGCTCATGGGGTTCGCGGCGTGCAGCGCGCTGGGTGCGGTGCTGTACGGGCTGCGGCCGTGGCCGGGATCGTTGCGAACGCAGGGTCTGGTGCTGCTCGTCGTCACGGCGACGTGTGTCGGCGCGCTGGCGTTGTTCCCCAACCTGCCGGGCATCGCGGGCGCGTTGCTCGCGGCCGGGCTGTTCCAGTCCGGGGTGCTGGTCACGCGCAGTCTGGCCTTGCGCGAACGGCTTCCGGTCGGCGCGCACGCGGCCGGGTTCTCGATGATGTACGCGGTGACGGGCGCGGGCTACGGGCTCACGGCCGTGGTCGCCGCGTGGGCGATGGACGTCGGCAACCCGGTGTGGGCGGTCTTCGGTGGTGTCGCGGTGACCCTGGTCCTGACAGCAGTCAGCGCGGCTGCCGAACGCCGGCAGCCGCGCTGATCAGTGAGGGAGCTTTCTACCCGCGGTAGAAGTTCCCCTGGGTCTGCACGTTCAGCTCGTCCGTGCGGAACAGCTTCGCGATGAACGTGCGCGGGTCGCGCATGTCGATCACGTCGAAGCCGCGGCCCATCTCCGAGGAGTAGATGTAGCCGTTGTACCAGTAGGTCGACCAGGTGCCGCCGCCCTGGTTGTTCGGCATCGGGCCGCGCTCGAAGAAGCCGATCTCACGCGGCTTGGACGAGTTCGTGAAGTCCCACACCGAGATGCCGCCCTGGTACCAGGACTGCACCATGATGTCCTTGCCGGGCACCGGGATCAGCGAACCGTTGTGCGCGACGCAGTTCTCCGAGTCGGTCTGCATGCGCGGGATCTTGTAGTAGGACTTGAAGACCAGCTTGCGGTCCTTGCCCTTGCCCACGATGTCGTAGATGCCGTTGGCGCCGCGGTTCGGGCCGATCTTCTCGTTGCACGTCGCCGCGCCACCGCCACCGAGCTCGTCGGTGAAGACGACCTTGGTGCCGCTGTTGTTGAACGTGGCGGAGTGCCAGAACGCGAAGTGCTTGTCGTCCTGGACCCGGTTGATCTCGACCAGGTTCTCGCGGTTCGAGATGTCCCAGAGGACGCCGTCACCCATGCACGCGCCGGCCGCGAGGTCGAGCTGCGGGTAGACGGTGATGTCGTGGCAACCGCTCGTGGCCGACGTGTAGCCGGTCTCGATGGTGCCGGGGACGCCCACGTTGCCGCCGTCCGGGAAGAGGACCGGTGCCTTGAGCAGCGAGGCAGAGGCCGGGTTCTTCACCGGGACCTTGACGATGGAGATCTTGTCGTGCGGCGGCTGGCAGTCCGGGAACGTGGCGTTCGGCGAGTAGGAAGAGACGTAGAGGTACACGTCCTTCTTGTTCTTGCTCGGCACCATCGTGTGGGTGTGCGAGCCGCAGGCGGTCTCGACGGCGGCGACGTAGCGGGGAGCCGCCTTGTCACTGATGTCGAAGACCTTGATGCCCTCCCACGACTCCTTGATCGTCGCGGGCTGGGAGACGCTGCTGCACGAGTTGTCGCTGCGCGACGAGTCGGTCGACAGGAACAGCAGGTTCCCGTACACCGAGATGTCGTTCTGCGAGCCGGGGCACAGGACCTGGCTCTTGATCGTCGGCTTCTTCGGGTTGCGGACGTCGTAGATGACGAAGCCGTCGTAGTTGCCGACGAACGCGTAGTTGTCCTGGAACGCGATGTCGGTCTGCGTCGAGCTGAGCGGAGCCTGCTTGTCCAGGTGGGCGACCGGGACCATGTTGCGGCTGCGACTGATCTCGTCGACGCCCGGAAGGGCGGTGCTCCCGTCCGCCCGCGACTCGAGCTGAGCCTCGCTCAGACCCTTGCCGTCGGCAGGCAGATCGGGCTCGGCGTTCGCGGGCGCGGTCACCGTCGACAGCGTCAGCGCGAGCGCCCCCAGAACCGCCAACGGCGCTCTGCGCCGCCAGGCCGTTGCGCGTGAAGTCACTGCTTTACCCCCTCATTACGGGTTGGTGAGGGGGAGTATGACCCTTTCGCCTTGCTAAGGGCCAGCTTCTTTCGGAGGGTTCTGCGCTCTTTGTCCACACACGGGGAACAGGACAGACGACTTGGAGTGATTGTCCGGTTCCTCCGCGTGACCGGCAGTATGCCACCCGACGAGGCCAGTGATCGCGGCCTCGTGAACTGTATTGTCCGAAGCATGCGTTCTGGGGTCTTGGTCATCGTGGCGGCGATCGCGTTGCTGGCGGGCTGCACGTCGGAGCCCGCCACCCCGCCGATCATCGCGCCGGACACTCCCGGCGGCTCCGCGCCGACGGTCGCGCTCTCCGACGTGACCGGGGTGACCCAGTCACCGCCGAACGACGCCGACCGCGAGTACGTGGCGATGATGATCGCCCACCACGAGCAGGCGCTCGCGATGACTCGGTTCGCCCCCGACCGTGCGGAGAACGAGACGGTGAAGGGCCTGGCCGACCGCATCCGGTTCAGCCAGGAGCCCGAGATCGGCGCCATGAAGCAGTGGCAGCGGACGTTCAACGCCATCGGCACGCACGGCGACCACTCGTCGATGCCCGGCATGGCGACGCAGGACCAGCTGACCGCACTGGGCGCCGCGCGCGGCAAGGCCTTCGACCGGATGTTCCTGGAGCTGATGATCAAGCACCACGAAGGTGCGATCAAGATGGCGACGGACGTGCGCGGGGCCGGTGCCAACGTCCAGGTCGAGGAGATGGCCGACGACGTGGTGGCGACCCAGGACGACGAGATCAAGCGGATGAGGAAGCTGCTGACGGAGCTGTGAGCCGGGCGCGGGCCTTCGCGGCGTCAGCGTGGCCCAGGCTGTCGTAGATCTCGACGGCCTCCTGCCAGACGCGGCGGGCCTCGTCGTGGTCGCCGGTCGCGGCGTGGGTGTCGCCGAGGTTCACCAGGGTCGTGGCCACCTCGAAGTGCTCGCCGATGGCGGCGAACGCCTCCAGCGACTGCCGGTAGTGCGTGATCGCGCCGGCGAAGTCGCCGTCGTGGTGCAGGGTGTAGGCGATGCTGTCGAGAGTGCTCGCCTCGCCGAGCCGGTCGCCGCACCGCCGGTGCAGCACCAGCGCGGCCCGGCAGTGCTCAAGTGCTTGCGCGCGGTCGCCGAGCAGGCCCAGGTACCAGCCCGCCTGGTTCATCGAGCCCGCGAGGCCGGAGACGTCGCCGACCCGCTCGCTCAGCCCGGCCGCACGCCGCGCGTGCCGCAGGGCGCCGGCGATGTCCCCCGACGTCTCCTTGCAGGACGCGAGGTGGCGGTGCACGCGGATCTGACCGTCGATGTTGCCCGTGCGTTCGTTGAGGCGCAGTGCTTCGGCGAGACGGGACTCGGCGCCGGTGACGTCACCGAGCCGGAGTTCGGTGTGGGCCAGCAGTTGGTGCAACAACGCTTCGGCGCGTTCGTCGTCGAGGCGGCGTGCGGCGGCCAGGGCGTCGTGCAGCAGGCCGGCCGACTGGTGCCAGCGGCCGACGGTGTCCATGTAGTTGCGGATGGCCCAGGTGAGCTGCCACGCGTGCCGGTCGGCGCCGCTCGCGAGGGCGAGTTCGCACGACGCGATCAGGACTTCGAGCTCCGCCTCGAGCCACAGCCGCGCCTCGTCGTGGCCGGACGTGGTCTCGGGCACGACTCCCGGGGCGGGTGCGCCGGTGTCCACATCGGACAGGAACTGGTGCAGCTCCCAGGCCGCGGTGACCGCGCTGTGCAGGTAGTGGTCGAGCAGGCGGCGCAGTCCCTCGGCGCTCTCCGCGTCGCTCGCCAGGGCGCGGGCATGAGCGCGGACGAGGTCGTGGAGCTCGAAGCGGCCCGGCCTGGTCTCGGTGACGAGGTTGGCGGCGGCGAGCTCGGCGAGCGGGGGAGCGCCCGCCGCGAGGCTGCGGGCAGCGGCGGCGGACACGTCCGGGCCCGGATGCACGCCCAGCAGGCGGAAGAGGCGTTGTGCCGCAGGGGAAAGGCGGTGGTAGGACCAGTCGAAGACGGACCGGACGCTGGTCGTCTCCTCGCCCGTGTCGAGGAAGTCGAGCACGTCGTCGTCCGCGAAGTCGTCGGCGAGCGCGGTCAGCGAGTGCTGCGGGTCGGCACGGGCGGCCACGATCGCGAGGGCGAGCGGGAGTCCGCCGCACAACGCGGCGAGTCTCGACAGGGCCTGGGGTTCGGCGGTGGCGCGGGTGCCGATCCGCTGGGACAGGACCTCCTGGGCCTCCGCGTGGCTCAGCACGTCGATCCGCACCCTGGTGGTGCCGTCGAGGTCGTCCATCCGGTTGCGGCTGGTGATCACCACACGGCAGGCGGGGTCGTCCGGCAGCAGCGGACGCACGTGGTCGGCGTCGCGGGCGTTGTCGAGCAGGAGCAGCATGTCCTTGCCGCGCAACAACGTCCGGTAGAGCTGTGCTTGTTCTTCTGTACCTGACGGCAGGTTGTCCGGCGGGACGCCCAGAGCGCCGAGGAAGCCGCGGATGGCGTCCTCGGCGCGTGCGGGTGCTGTGGGGTCGAAGCCGCGCAGGTTCACGTGCAGCTTGCCCGCGGGGAAGTCGGCCTCGTTCGCCCACTGCAGCGCGAGGGTGGTCTTGCCGGTGCCGCCCACACCGCTGAGCAGGGTCACCGGGCCGGAACGGCGCAGCGCGGCCAGTTCGCGGTCACGGCCGGCGAACTGGGCGGGTGGTGCGGGGACCTGGCACGGCACCGGGACGAGCGCCTCGGAGGCCTCGCGTTCGCGGGTCAGTTCCCGGGCGGTCGTGCTGACCGCGTCGATGCCCTCGAACGGGTCGCCGCGCCACAGCGTGAGCGCTTCGGCGTGCCTGCCCTGGTCGCGCAGTGCGCGGAAGTCGATCAGGTCCGAGTCGGTGACGTGGGCGAGGTACCCGGTCTCGTAGGTGCGGATGAAGTCCGCCTCGCCCAGTGCCCGCCGGAGTCTGCTGATGGCGGTGCGCAGGGCCTGGGTATCGCCGAGTTCGTGCAGTGGGACGACCTCGTTCGCGCGGGCGACGAGGAGCGCCAGCAGGTCTCGTCCGCGGCCCGCGGGCAGCACGATCGGCTGCCCGCTCACCTCGACCGCGAGCGGGCCGAGCACCAGGAAGCGGACGTCCCCCACGCGGGGGAGTATCGCCTACTCGGTGCGCTGGCGCGGGAGAACCATGTCCTCGGCGTGCGTGAACCGCTCCGGCTCGTTGCCCGTGACCAGGCGTGCGATCGTGCGGTGGCCCTTGTGCGCCTCGCGGAACGCGTCGGAGGCGACCCACGCGCGGAAGGCCTCTTCGGACTCGAACTCGTTGACCGAGACGTACGGCTGGTCGTCCTGGGTCGGCTTGAGCAGCGTGCTGCGCAGCAGGCCGGGGACTCCGGGCAGGTGGGTGCGCATGTTGCCGCGGAAGTACCGCTCGAACTCCTCGGACATGTCCGCGTTCACGAACATCCGGTTGGTCGCGATGAACATGCTGGCCTCCCCTGATCCCGACGCTCTGTCGGGAACTATTCCAACTCCCCGTCGGGAAATCAAGCGCGATACGATCCCGATGTGCCGAGGATCAGCGCAGACACCGTCGCGGAGCATCGCGCCAACCGGTTGCGCGCCCTGCTGGACGCCGGGCGCGACATCGTGGCGACCGAGGGAGCGGAGGCGCTGACGCTCGCGTCGCTCGCCAGACGGGTCGGGCTGTCGCGGCCGAGCCTCTACGAGTACTTCCGCTCGCGCGAGGAACTGGTCGCCGCGATCGTGTCCGACGCGCTGCCGGAGTGGGCGGACAAGCTGGAGGACGCGGTCAACAGCGCGTCGTCCGTGCCGGCGAAGATCGAGGCGTACCTGCGCACCGAGCTCGCGATCATCACCGACGGCAGCCACGGCGCGGTGGTGGCGTTGTCCGCGCACACGCTGCCGGACTCGTCGCGCGAGCAGATCCGGGCCGAGCACGAACGGTTGCTGGCGCCGCTGGTCGGGGTCTTCAAGACCGCTGGAGTGGAACGGGCGCCGTTGCGGGCGATGCTCGTGCACGCGATGGTCGAGGCGACGTCGCGGATGATCACGCCGGGCCGCAACGAGCACAACGAGGCGGTCATCCGGACGTTGCTCGACCAGGTGGTGCACGGGCTGGACAAGCCCATCAGCTGAACGGCACGACCTCGCCGTGGCGGACGAGTTCGCCGTACTGGGCGGGATCGAGCGGGCGGAGGGCGAGGTCCAGCAGTGCCCGCGCCGCCTGGTCCGCGGTCGGGGCGGTGCTGACGTCCCACCACAGCGCGGAAGTCGGCGTGTTGATCATTCCTGGGCACACCGCGGCGACCAGGATCCCTCTGGCCAGGTCGGTCTCCCGGCGTTCGCCCGCGAGCACGCGCACGGCGGCGACCTGGCCGATCTTGGACGGGATGTTCACGAACCCAGGCCACGCCCCGGCCCTCGCCCTGCCGCTCTTCACCTCGTCGCGCCAGCGGGCGATCTGCTCGTCCAGCTCATCCGCAGTGGACGGTCTGGTGAACCGCCCGTGCAGCACCGGTGCCAGCTGGTGGAGGGTGCCGAGCGAGCTCGCGACGACGATCAGCCTGCCGTTGTCCTTCAGCAGTGGCGCGAACGCCTTCAGCAGCCTGGTCGTGCCGAAGTTGTTGACCTGCGTGTAGTCGTCGATGATCTCGCGCGGATCGTCGTCGGGGCCCACGCGCATCACGGCGTTGCCGAAGACGACGTCGACACCTCCGTGCCGTTCTTCGAGCTGTGCTGCGACTTTCGCGGCGGCGCTCTGGTCCGCGACGTCCAGCAGCTCGCCGCGGACCTTCGCGCCACCGCCCGGCATCGACCGCACTGCCTGGGTGACCCTGTCGATGTTCCTGCCGGTGAGGTAGACGGTGTCGGTGGGCTCCAGCCGCTGGGCGAGTCCTTCTGCCAGCGCGAGGCCGAGGCCCTGCGTGGCGCCGGTGACCAGTGCGACCGTCATGTCAGGCCTTCGCGAGCAGGGTCTCGGAGTACGTCCACAGGCGGGCCGCGTTGTCCGGGTCGACGGCGTAGCGCGCGACGCCGTGCAGCGGTGGGGCCTCGTCCCGGCTGTCGACGGTCGGCGTCTCGTTGCAGTCGTCGAAGTAGCGGCCGCCGACGCCCTCGAGCAACGGTGAGGTGGCCAGCAGCACGGACGTCGCCGCGCCCTGCTCCGGGGTCTTGATCGTGGAGAGGTCGACGTCGGCCTCGGTGATGCCGAGGTGGGCCGACAGGTTCGTGAAGATTGCACCGGGCATGGCGGCGTTCGCGGTGATGCCGTCCGCGGCCCAGCGGCGGGTCGCCTCGACCGCGAACAGCACGTTGGCGGTCTTGCTCTGGCCGTAGGCGGTCCACGGGTCGTAGGTGCGGAACGCGTAGTTGACGTCGTCGAAGACGACCGGCGAGAGCATGTGGCCGGTGGAGGTGACGACGACGATGCGCGCGTTGCCGGCGGCCTCGAGTGCCGGGTGCAGGCCGGTCGCGAGCGCGAAGTGGCCGAGGTGGTTCGTGGCGAACTGCCACTCCCAGCCCTGCTCGGTGTACTTCTCGGGGACGGCCATGACGCCCGCGTTGGCGACCAGGACGTGCAGCGGGCCGTCCCAGTCGCGGACGAACGCGTCGATCGAGGCGAGGTCGGTCAGGTCGAGCTTCGCGACGCGGACGTCGCCCCCGATGTCCTGAGCGGTCTTCTCTCCCGCGGCGACGTTGCGGACGGCCAGAGTGACCTCGGCGCCCCTGCCCGCGAGCGCCCGTGCGGTCTCGACGCCGATCCCCGAGGCCCCACCGGTCACGACGACGCGCTTCCCGGTCAGGTCGACGCCCTCCGCGACCTCGGCGGCGGTGCTGCTGAATCCGAACTGAGTCTTGAACACCCCTTCACGCTAGGCCGTCCGGAGGCATGCGGGTAGCGAGAGATTCTCAAGTGGGGTATGCGTTGACGTCATGGCTCTCACCGATGCGTCACTGGTCGCGCTGCGCGTGTTCCGCGAGGTCGCCGAGCGCGGAACGCTGACCGCGGCGGCGACCGCGCTGGGGTACACGCAGTCCGCGGTGTCGCGGCAGATCGCGGCTCTGGAACGTGCGGCGGGTGCGGACCTGCTGGAACGCCGCCACGACGGAGTGCGGCTCACCCAGGCCGGACGGCTCGTGCTGCGCCGCGCCGCCGCCGTGGTGGACCAGGTCGACGCGGGCGCCCGTGAGCTCGCCGGGCTGCCGGAGGACGTGAGCACCATCCGGCTCGGCTGGATCGCGACGGCCGGGGCGTGGCTGGTCCCGCGCGCGTTGACGGCACTGGCGCGCACGCACCCGTCGATCACCGTGGTGACGCGGGAGGGGAGCACGCCGGCGTTGGTGCGCGCCTTGCGGGCGGGCACCGTCGACGTCGCGCTGATCTCGTCGGCACCGCCGTTCCGCGCGCCCGACGACGAAACGCCGCCGCTGGAGGTGGACACCCTCGTCGAACGCAGTCTGCGCGTCGCCGTGCCGTCTACGCACCCGTTGGCGCGCAACGACTTCATCGACGTCGCCGACCTGCGCGGCCAGCGGTGGATCTCCGGCCCCGGCGACCAGTGGGTGATGGGCGTGTGGCCGGGACTGGACGAACGGCCCGTGATCGCCCACACCGCACGCGACTGGCTGGCGAAGGTGCACCTGGTCGCGGCGGGGCTCGGCATCACCACGATCTCGGCGTCTCTGGTCGCCGTCGTGCCCGCCGGGGTGCGGATCATGCAGGTGCGGGGCGGGCCCGCGGAGCAACGACGGACCATGCTCGCGCGGCTGCCGGGGCCGATGCCCGAACCCGTCGCGCGGCTGGCCGCCGCCTTGCGGGCCGCCGTTCTGGAGACTGACTAGTGGTGTGGCTCGGAACGTTGCCGGGGGAATTCGCGGTCAGACGGGGTACATCGTGGTGTCGCCCCCGCGTCTTCGTACTGGTTGTACGGGGGCGTGGGGGTGGTGCCGCGAGGTGCCCTGCTGAGCGTGGATCACCTCGCCGACGTTCCGAGTCACACCACTAGTCACATCAACCGATCGGTTGATCCGGGTCGCGCTCGTTGTTCGATGATCTTCGGGCGGCGTTCTCGCAGGCTTGGGGCATGGCAATCATCGAAGTGAGCGACCTCGGGAAGAGGTACGGGCCCCGCGTGGCGGTGGACTCCGTGTCGTTCGAGGTCGCCGAGGGGGAGATCTTCGGGGTCCTGGGGCCGAACGGGGCGGGCAAGACGACGACGGTCGAGTGCGTGTCGGGGCTGCGCACACCGGACCGGGGGAGCGTGTCGGTGCTGGGACAGCGGCCCGCCGACGTGCGCGCGGCGATCGGGGTGCAGCTGCAGGCGTCGGAACTGCCGGAGCGCATGCGGGTCAGCGAGGCGCTCGCGTTGTTCTCGTCGTTCTACCCGTCCCCGGCCGACTGGTCGGAGCGGCTGGGACTGGTGCCGCACCTGAAGTCCGAGTTCGGGAAGCTGTCCGGTGGGCTGAAGCAGAGGTTGTCGATCGCGCTGGCACTGATCGGGTCGCCGCGGGTGGCGATCCTGGACGAGCTGACGACGGGCCTCGACCCGCAGGCGCGGCGGGACACGTGGTCGGTGATCGAGGAGGTGCGGGCGGCCGGCGTGACGATCCTGCTGGTCACGCACTTCATGGAGGAGGCAGAACGACTCTGCGACCGGGTGGCGGTGTTCCGCGACGGGCGCATCGTCGCGCTGGACACGCCGTCCGCGCTGGTGTCGCGTGTGGACGGTGCCACGCGAGTGCGGTTCGTGCCGTCGGTCGCGCTGGACGTGTCGTTGCTGGAGGCGCTGCCCGAGGTCACATCGGTGTCGTCGGTGGGGGAACAGCTCGTGGTCAACGGGTCGGAGGACCTGCTGCACGCCGTGACTTCACTGCTGGCACGCAGACAGGTCGTGGCACGTCAGCTCCGCGTCGACCAGGTCTCCCTGGACGACGCCTACGTCGAGCTCACCGGGGGTCGTGATGGTGAAGATCATTGAGATCGAGGCGCGGTTGTTCCTCCGCGATCGGCTGAACTCGTTGTTCGCGATCGTGTTCCCGAGCCTGTTGTTGCTGGTGCTGGGCGCGATCCCGGCGTTGCGGACGCCGGACGCGAACTTCGGCGGCCAGCGGTTCATCGACAGCTACATCTCGGCGCTGCTCGTGTTCACGTTGGTGTTCATCGGCTTGCAACGCCTGCCCACCGTCGTCGCGACCTACCGGGAGAAGGGCGTGCTGCGACGCTTGTCGACGACGCCCATGCACCCGGCGCGGCTGCTGGCCGGGCAGATGGTGGTCAACTTCGTCGCGGTGATCTTGTCGGTGCTGCTGCTCATACTCACGGGGTACGTCGTTTTCGGCGTCGACCTGCCTCACCACCCGTTCGGCCTGGCGTGTGCCGTTCTGGTGGGAGGCGCGGGGACGTTCGCGCTGGGCCTGGTGATCGCCGCTCTGGCTCCGAACGCGCGGGCGGCCGGTGGTGTGGCGACGGTGGTGTTCATGCTGCTGATGTTCTTCGGCGGCGTGTACCTGCCGCGGTTCATGCTGCCCTCGGTGATCCAGGCGATCGGGTCGTACACGCCTCCCGGTGTGGAGGCGTTGCAGCAGGCGTGGCTCGGTACCGCGCCGGACTGGAGGCATCTCGCGATCATGGGGCTGGTGAGCCTCGTGGCAGGTACCGTCGCGGCCAAGACTTTCCGCTGGGAGTAACTCTGTGGACATGGCCGCGCTGGGACGGTGGGAACGCAGGCTCGTCTCGATCGCCCGCGTGATCCCTTACTTCGTGCTGACCGTGACGACGGTGCTGTACTCGATCTTCACCACGCAGTCCGCGGCGGAGCGCTGGTTCACCTACGGCGTCGTGGCGTTCGGCTTCGTGTGGATGTTGTGGTGGTTCACGCTGCATCCCGCGTGGCACCGGCGTCCGGAGCTCATGGCCGTGTTCGTCGGCGGCATGGTCGTGTTCTACGCGGTGCTCGGCATGCGGGAGCACTGGTTCGGCGCGGTGTCCTACGCGGTCTACGTCTACGCGAGCGAACTCCTGCGCGGGCGTTGGATGTTCCTCGTCGTGGGGCTGACGGCCGGGCTGGCGACGCTGTCGTTGTTCGGTGGTTACCCCACCGACGCGCCCGCGGCGTTCTGGTTGCTGATGCTCGTCTTCGTCGTGCTGGCGTGCACGTTCACGTACGTCGGCCACGTGACGACGGAACAGTCCAGGCTGCGCAAGGAACTCCTCGACGAGAACGAGGGGCTGCACGCCCAGCTGCTGGTGCAGGCGCACGAGGCGGGCGTGCAGGACGAACGCCACCGCATGGCCGGGGAGATCCACGACACGCTGGCCCAGGGCCTGGCGGGCATCATCACGCAGCTGTCGGCGGCCACGAGCACCGACTGGGAGCGCCGCGTGGCGGTGGCCGCGGAACTGGCGCGCTCGAACCTGGCCGAGGCGCGCCGCTCGGTGCACGCGCTGCGCCCGCCTGCTCTGGACTCGGCGGCGCTGCACGAGGCGTTGGACGACGTCGCGTCGGGCTGGTCGAAGCACAACGGCGTGCCGATCTCGGTGACGCTGACCGGAGCCGTGCGCGAGATGCATCCGGAGGTGGAGGTCGCGTTGCTGCGCACCGCCCAGGAGGCCCTGGCGAACGTGGCGAAGCACGCCTGCGCGTCCCGTGTGGGCCTGACCCTGTCGTACATGGAGGACGTGGTGACCCTGGACGTGCGCGACGACGGCGTGGGCTTCGACCTCGCGGTCCAGTCCGACGGCTTCGGCCTGCCCGCGATGCGCCACCGCGTGCACCGGCTGTCCGGCGCGCTGTTCGTGGAGTCCGAGCCGGGCGCGGGCACGGCGATCTCGGCGCGGGTGCCCGCGTGATCCGCCTGGTGATCGTCGACGACCACCCGGTGGTCCGCGACGGACTGCGCGGCATGCTGTCCACCGAGGACTTCGAGGTGGTCGGCGAGGCCGCGTCGGGCGACGAGGCGGTCGCCGTCGTCACCGCCGTGTCGCCGGACGTGGTGCTGATGGACCTGCGCATGCCGGGCTCGGACGGCGTCTCCGCGATCGAACGGCTGCGCGACCACCCGTGCCGCGTCCTGGTGCTCACCACCTACGACACGGACCGCGACGTGCTGCCGGCCATCAAGGCGGGCGCCACCGGCTACCTGCTGAAGGACACCCCGCGCGACGAGCTGCAGCGCGCCATCCGCGCGGCGCACTCGGGTGAGGCGGTGCTGTCGCCCGCCGTGGCCACGAGGCTGCTCGGCCAGGTGCGCGAGCCCGCGCTGGAACCGTTGTCCGCGCGGGAGATCGACGTGCTGGCGCTGGTGGCCAAGGGGACGACGAACCGGGCGGTGGCGGCGGCGTTGTTCATCAGCGAGGCGACGGTGAAGACCCACCTGCTGCACGTGTACGCGAAGCTCGGGGTGTCGGACCGGGCGGCGGCCGTGGCGGTGGCGTACGAACGCGGACTGCTCAAGGGAAGCGGGCGCTGAGGCTCGCTTTCGCGAGGCTGAGGCTTCCCCTGCGGCGAGCCCGGTCGGAACCGGGCCCGCCGCCTGCGGCAACTCCCCCTTGCCAGTGGCACCCCCCGATGCCACTTCCCTCACCCCTCGCGATGAAGGAACTCCCGCCAGTCCCCCAGATACGAGATGTCTCGTATGTCACCTGAATGGAGCAACGGGTCGACCATCGCGTCGCGCAGGACGGTCGCGAGGGCCGCGCTGCCGTCCTCCAGCTCGATGACGCCGATCTCGAGCTCGGCCGGCTCGGCGGGGACCAGGTGGTCGCGCAGGACCTTCAGCGGCAGGTCGTAGAGCTCACCGACCACCGAGGCCGAGCCCGACTCGTGCATCGCGGGGAACTGTCCCCGCACCGAGAAGTACCGGTACCTGGCCGCACTGCGCGCCTTGCACACCATCGGCGTGCCCTGCAGCTGCGAGTGCAGCGGTCCGCCCTTCATGCCGCCGCCGTTGAGGAAGATCAGTGCCATGACTCTCCAGGGTTCGGTGGATGGGGGTGGTCAGCGAGGTCAGCGGGAGGCCGGTGCCGCCGTGCCGCACGGCGACGAGCTCGGCCGCGATCGACACCGCGGTCTCGGCGGGGCTGCGGCCGCCCAGGTCGAGGCCGACGGGGGAGTGGAGTCTCGCCAGCGAGGCCTCCGGGACGCCCTCGGCGCGCAGCCGTTCCAGTCGTTCCCGATGCGTGCGGCGGGAGCCCAGCGCGCCGACGAACGCCAGCGGGCGGGCCAGGGCTTCGGTGAGGACCGGGATGTCGAACTTCGGGTCGTGGGTCAGCACCACGACGGCCGTGGACGCGTCGGTGTGGGTCGACGCGAGATAGCGGTGCGGCCAGTCGACGACGACTGAGTGGGCCGCGGGGAAACGTTCGGGAGTGGCGAACACGGGGCGTGCGTCGCACACGGTCACGTGATAGCCGAGGAAGCGTCCGATCTCGGCGACCGCGGCGGCGTGGTCGATGGCGCCGAACACGAGCAGGCGCGGCGGTGGCATCCACGACTCGGTGAACACCCGGCCCTCGGCCTCGAAGCGGACCGAGAGCGGTTGTCCCGCAATGGAAGCCTCCAGAGCCGCGCGCAACGAGGGGGAGTCGCGCTGCACCAGCACGTCCAGTGAGCCGCCGCAGGTGAGGCCGACCGCGAACGCCGTGTCGTCGGAGTAGCCGAACGACGCGAGCGCGGGGACACCGGAGGCGAGCACCTGGCAGGCCAGGTCGTGGACCTCGGCCTCCACGCATCCGCCGGACACGCTGCCGATCACCTCGCCGGAGGGGCCGACGGCCATCGCGGCGCCGACCGGGCGCGGCGCACTGCCGCGCACGGCCACCACCGAGGCGACCGCGAACCGGTCCCACGAGAGCAGGGTCGGAGCCAGGTCACGCATCGAACCTCCCAGGAGTGCGGGCTCGGCCGGGTGGGGGGCCCCGCCCCGCCCCCCCCGCCCGCCCCACCCCCCCGCGGACCTGCTCCGCCACTCCCCCG
>NZ_JBSGUQ010000007.1:0-145137 GCF_053608005.1 Lentzea sp. NPDC055074 | reverse complement strand
CCGACCGGCCCACACGCTCGCTGGTTCGCACCCTGTTCACTAACCCACCCCCCGTGGTTTGGGGGCTGGGCGGGTTGGCCCCCCGGCCGAGCCCGCACGTCACTTGCCGGTGATCAGGTCCACGCCGAAGTACACGGCGAACATCAGGGCGAGGCCGGTCATCAGCCAGCCCGGCCAGCGGCCCTTGCAGACGCGCAGCACGACGAAGGACACGAGGCCCGCGCCGATGCCGTTGGTGATCGAGTAGGTGAACGGGATGATCGCGATCGTGAGGAAGACCGGGATCGTGTAGTCCGTCTCCTGCCAGGGGATCCGGCGGATCTGGGTCATCATCAGTCCGCCGATCACCACCAGCGCCGGGGCCGCCGCCTGCGCGGGCACCACCGTCGCGAGCGGCGTGAAGAGCAGTGCCACCAGGAACAGACCGCCGGTCACCACCGAGGCCAGACCGGTGCGGGCGCCTTCGCCAACGCCCGCCGCCGACTCCAGGAACACGGTGTTCGGGGCGGACCCCGTGACGCCACCGGCGATCGCGCCCGCGCCGTCGACCATCAGGATCCTGCCCATGCCCTCGACCTTGCCGTCCTTGGTGAGCCCGGCCTCGTCCGACACCGACGTGATCGTGCCCATGGCGTCGAAGAAGCCGGACAGCACCAGCGTGAACAGGAAGATCGTCGCCGCGATCACGCCGGCGGACACGAAGCCGCCGAACAGGTCCACGCGCCCGAACAACCCGAAGTCCGGTGAGCTGACCACTGAGTCCGGCAGCGACGGGGTCACGAGCCCCCAGCCCTCGACGTCGAACGCGGCGTTCACGCCGATCGCGACGAGGGTCGCCACCACGATGCTGATCAGCACGGCACCGGGCACTCCGCGCGCCATCAGCACGATCATCAGCAGCAGGCCCAGGCAGAAGATCGCGATCGGCCAGCCGCTCAGGTGGCCGTCGATCCCCATCCGCACCGGCACCGTCGAGCGCGCCGCGTCCGGCGTGCGGGTCACGAAGCCGGCCGAGACCAGTCCCACCAGTGCGATGTAGAGCCCGATGCCCACGGTGATCGCGATCTTCAACGGCTCCGGGATCGCGTTGATGATCCGCTCGCGGACCCCCGACGCGGCCATGATCACGATGCAGATGCCTTCCAGCACCACGAGACCGAAGGCCTGCGCCCACGTCATCTCGGGTGCCATCTGGAAGGCCACCACGCCGTTGACGCCGAGACCGGCGGCGATGGCGAGGGGTGCGTTGCCGACGAGTCCCATGAGGACGGTCATCACGCCGGCGGCCAGCGCCGTCGCGGTGGTGATCTCGGCGATGGTGAGCTTGGCCCCGGTGATGTCCGCGGACGCGCCGAGGATCAACGGGTTCAGCAGCACGATGTACGACATCGCGACGAACGTCGTGATGCCACCGCGCACCTCACGGCCCAAAGAGCTGCCACGTTCGGTGATGCGGAAGAACTGGTCGAGGGCCGACGTCGATTGTCGGCTCCGTAACTGGGTCATGGAGGACGGCCTTTCCCATGCCGGTGGGCGCGTTCCAACGCCGGAACGCGTTTGTGCGATGCAAGCTCCGGTCAGCAGAAGGCTTGTGGCCTAGTAGTCGATGCGAGTCGCGAGGCCCAACCACGCGGTGAACGGGGCGTTGTCCTCACCCGTGGAGATCTGGTGCACAGGAAGGTCCCAGTCGGAACGGGACTTGCTGAACAGCTCGTAGAACTCCCGGTCGTCGAACCCGGCCGCCGCCGCGTCGTGGCGGTCGGCGGCGTAGATCACCTTGTCCACGCGCGCCCAGAGCGCGGCGGACAGGCACAGGGGACACGGCTCGCACGAGGAGATCAGCGTGCAGCCGGTCAGCTTGAAGTCACCGAGCGCCTGGCAGGCCGCGCGGATGGCGACGACCTCGGCGTGGGCGGTCGGGTCGAGGTTCGGCGTCACCTGGTTCACGCCGGTGGCGATCACCTCGCCGTCGCGGACGATCATCGCGCCGAACGGGCCTCCGCCGGAGGCCACGTTCTGGGTCGCGAGGTCGATGGTGGCGAGCAGATGTGCTTTCACAGCAACGAACTCCAGAGATTCTAAGTACCGGTGAGGTGTTCCGGACGGACCGGGACGCGGGTGAGCGCCAGGCCGGTCGCCGCGCGGATCGCCGCCACGATCGCCGGGGTCGACGAGATGGTGGGTGGTTCGCCGACGCCGCGGATGCCGTACGGGGCGTGCGGGTCGGCCAGCTCGAGCACGTCGATGCTCATCGGCGGCATGTCGAGCACGGTGGGAATGAGGTAGTCGGTGAAGGACGGGTTGCGCACCTTGCCGCCGGAGGTCTGGATCTCCTCCATCACCGCGAGGCCGAGGCCCTGGGCGGACCCGCCCTGGATCTGGCCCACGACGGCCTGCGGGTTCAGCGCCTTGCCCACGTCCTGCGCGCAGTCCAGCGCCACCACGCGCACCAGGCCGAGGTCGACGTCCACGTCCACGACGGCGCGGTGGGCGGCGAACCCGTACTGGACGTGGGCGTTGCCTTGTCCCGTCTCGGGATCGAGCGCCTCGGTCGCGCGGTGCCGCCACTCGGTGGTCTCGTCGATGATCTCGTCGCCGATGTCCGTGCGACCGGCCAGACGATCGAGCACCAGAGCGCAGGCGGCCTTCACAGCACCGCCGGTGACGTACGTCTGGCGCGAGGCCGAGGTCGAGCCGCCGTTGCCGATCGTGGTGTCCATCGGCAGCACGGTCACGCGCTCGATGCCGAGCTCGGTCCGCACGATCTGCTGCATGATCGTCACCAGGCCCTGGCCGACCTCGCACGCGGCGGTGTGCACCGCGGCGGCCAGCTCGCCGTTGACCATCGAGACCCGGACGCGGGCGGTCGAGTAGTCGTCGTAGCCCTCGGAGAAGCAGATGTTCTTGATGCCGACCGCGAACCCGACGCCGCGGACGACGCCCTCGCCGTGCGTGGTGTTCGAGACGCCTCCCGGCAGCTCGCGGATGTCCGACGACGTGCTCGCGGGCAGTGGCTTGTCCTGCACCAGCTTCAGCAGTTGCGCGACGGGCGCGGCCGAGTCGACGACCTGGCCGGTCGGCATCACCGAGCCCTCGGTCATCGCGTTCCGGACGCGGATGTCGACCGGCGACATGCCGAGCGCCTCGGCGAGCTTGTCCATCTGGGACTCGTAGGCGAAACCTGCCTGCACAGCGCCGAATCCGCGCATCGCGCCGCACGGCGGGTTGTTCGTGTAGAGGCCGTACGCGTCGATCGTGACGTTGTCGACCTCGTACGGACCGACGCCGAGCGTCGCCGCGTTCGCCACGACAGCCGGAGTCGAGGAGGCGTATGCGCCACCGTCGAGGTACATGCGAGTGCGGATGTAGACGAGCTTGCCGGTGTGGTCCGCGCCGTGCTCGTAGTACAGCACGGCCGGGTGCCGGTGCACGTGCCCGTAGAACGACTCCTCGCGGTTGTAGACCATCTTCACGGGCTTGCCGGTGTGCAGGGCCAGCAGGCACGCGTGCACCTGCATCGACAGGTCCTCACGGCCACCGAACGCGCCGCCGACGCCCGACAGCGTCAGCCGCACCTGTTCCTGCGGCAGGCCCAGGGCGGCCGCGATCTGGTCGCGGTCGACGTGCAGCCACTGCGTCGCGATGTACAGGTCGACCGAGCCGTCCTCGGCCGGCACCGCGAGCCCGGACTCCGGCCCGAGGAACGCCTGGTCCTGCATCCCGACCTCGTACCGCCCGGACACCACGACCTCGGCCTCGACGTCCTGCGAGCCGCGCCGGATCGGCACGTGCCGCACCAGGTTCCCGCCGGGGTGCAACGGGGTGTCCTGCGCCGCGGTCTCCATGTCCACCACGGGTTCCAGCACGTCGTAGGTCACGACGATCTTCTTCATCGCCCGCTGCGCGGTCTCCGGGTGGTCCGCGCCGACCAGCGCGATCGGCTCACCCTGGTAGCGCACGACGTCCACGGCGAGCACCGGCTGGTCCTTGTGCTCCAGGCCGTACAGGTTGCGGCCGGGTACGTCGGAGTGCGTCAGCACCGCGTACACACCCGGCGTCTTGAGCGCCTCGGTGATGTCCACCGACGTGATGCGGGCGTACGGGTGCGGTGAGCGCAGGGTCGCGCCCCAGATCATGTCCTCGTGCCACAGGTCGGACGCGTAGGCGAACTCGCCGCGCACCTTGAGGTTGCCGTCCGGGCGCTGCGGCGACGTCCCGATGCCACCCGACACCGCGGAGGTGAGTTCGGCGGGAGTGAGGGTCATCGCGCTGCCTCCTGGAGCTTCAGGCTGGCCGCGGAGAGCTCACGCGCCAGTTCGTCGGTCGACGCCGTGAGCAGAACTCCGTCCCGCACCACGACCTCACCGCCCACGATCAAGAGTTTCAACGGCGGGGGAGTCCCCAGCACGAGTGCCGCGACCGGGTCCGCGATCCCCGCGTGGTCCAGTCCGGACAGGTCCCACACGGCGAGGTCCGCGACCTTGCCCGGTTCGATCGAGCCCAGCGAGTCCGCGCGGCCCAGCACCTGTGCGCCGCCCATCGTGCCCATCCGCAACGCCTCGCGGGCGTTCATCGCGGCAGGTCCGCCTCGCTGGCGTGCCTGGTAGAGAGCGGAACGCAGCTCGACGACCAGCCCACCGTCCTCATTGGACGCGGCGCCGTCGACGCCGAGCCCGACCGGGGCGCCGGCGTCCAGCAGGTCGCGGACCGGAGCGATCCCGGTGCCCAGCCGCCCGTTGGACGTCGGGCAGTGCGCGGACCCGGTCGAGGTCGCGCCGAGCCTCTTCACCGCGTCGGAGTTGAGGTGCACGGTGTGCGCGAGCCACACGTCCGGGCCGAGCCAGCCGAGCTGCTCGGCGTACTCCGTCGGCGTGCAACCGTTCTCCGCCAGGCACTGCTCCTCCTCGTCCACGGTCTCGGCGAGGTGCGTGTGCAGCCGGACGCCGTGACGACGGGCCAGCGAGGCCGCGCCGGTCATCAGCTCGCGGGACACGGAGAAAGGTGAGCACGGTCCGACGGCCACCCTCACCAGCGCGTCGTCCGCGGTCGAGTGGTGGTCGCCGATCGCCTGCTCGGTCGCGATCAGCGCGGCCTCGGTCTCCTCGACCAGGTTGTCCGGCGGCAGTCCGCCGTGCGACTGGCCGCGGTCCATCGACCCGCGGATCGCCTCCAGCCGGATGCCGATCCGCCGCCCCGCCGACACCAGCGCGTCGAACACGTCGCCGCCGCCGGACGGGAAGACGTAGTGGTGGTCGGCGGCCAGCGTGCAGCCCGTCAGAGCGAGCTTCGCGAGGCCTGCCGACGCCGCCGCGTGCGTCACGGTGTCGTCCAGCCCGCGCCACACCGGGTACAGCGCGGTCAGCCACTCGAACAACGTGGCGTCGGTCGCGAGCCCGCGCGTCGCCCACTGGTAGAGGTGGTGGTGGGTGTTGATCAGCCCCGGCGTGACCAGGCACGACGACGCGTCGACGTAGGTGTGCGACTCGTGGGGGCGAGGCGCGGGACCGGAGCCGACCGACACGATCCGGCCGCCGTCGACCACGACGTGCCCGGACGCGTGCTCCGTCCCTGCCTCGTCCACGGTGGACACCGCGCAGCGGTCGAGGACGATCATCGGCGCGACGCCGCCAATCGCACGGCGTCCAGGATCTTCTCGTAGCCCGTGCACCGGCAGAGGTTTCCGGCGAGCGCCTCGCGGATCTCCGGGTCGGACGGGTTCGGCACGCGGTCGAGCAGGTCGTGCGCCTGCACGACGAGTCCGGGCGTGCAGAACCCGCACTGCACCGCGCCCGCCTCGACGAACGCCTCCTGCACCGGGTCGAGCTTCTCGCCCTCGGCCAGGCCCTCGACCGTGCGCACCTCGCGGTCCTGCACCTGCCCGGCCGCGACCAGGCACGCGCACACCGGCACCTTGTCCAGGTACACCGTGCACGACCCGCACTCGCCCTGTTCGCAGGCGTTCTTCGAGCCGGGCAGTCCGAGCCGCTCGCGCAGCACGTACAGCAGCGACTCGCCCTCCCACACGTCGTCGGCCTGGCGCTGCTCGCCGTTGACCGTCACGTTCACGCGCATGCCCGCTCCCCGTCCAAGAGTTCCTGCCAAGCCCAGCCGAGCGTCCTGCGAGCCATCACGGCCAGGGCGTGCTTGCGATACGCCGCCGACCCGCGCACGTCGTCGATCGGCGACGCGGCCCGCGAGACCAGCTCGCCGAACTCGCGCTTCACCGAGTCGAGCAACGGCTGGGGGTTCCTGAAGTCCACCGCCGAGGCCAGGAACTGCTCGGCCTCGGGAGCTCGTCGCGGCGTCGGAGCGGCGGACCCGACCGCCGCGCCGACGCGGTTCTCCTCGGGGAACAGCGAGATCCCGAACGAGCACACCGCGATCACCATGGCGTTGCGCGTGCCGACCTTCGAGAACTGCTGTGGCCCCTGGGCAGGCGTGAGGTGAACGGCCACGATCAGTTCGTCCTGCTCCAGCGCGTTCCTCTTCACCCCCAGGTAGAACTCGGCGGCGGGGATCATCCGCGTGCCGCGCACGGAGGCCACCTCGATGACCGCGTCGGACGCCAGCAGCACCGGGTGCGTGTCCCCGGCGGGCGAGGCCGCGCCCAGGTTGCCGCCGACCGTGCCGCGGTTGCGGATCTGCGGCGACCCGACCGTGCGCGAGGCCATGGCGAGTCCGGGCAGCTGGGCGCCGAGCTCGTCGATGATCCGCGCGTACGGCACGCCCGCGCCGACGCGCAGGCCGTCCGACCACTGCTGGAGCTCGGGGACCCTGGTGAGGTCGAGCAGGGCGGAGGGCCGTCGGTGGTCGTAGTTCAGCTCCACCATGACGTCCGTGCCGCCGGCGATCGGCACGGCGTCAGGGCGCTGGGCTTTCAGCTCCAACGCCTCCGCAAGCGTTTCCGGTCGAAGGAAGTCCATCGTCAGCTACCTCGGTAGGTGGAGTAGGCGAACGGCGACAGCAGCAACGGCACGTGGTAGTGCTGCGCCGGATCGGAGTAGTCGAAGGTGAGCACGACCTCGGGGAAGAACGGCGCCGCCTCCGAGGTGTCGAACACCAGCCGGTAGACCCCGGCTTCCAGGCCTTCACCCCAACCGGTGATCCGGCCGTCGGTGTTCGTCTCGGCGTTCGCCACTTCCGACCCGTCGCGGCGTCGCAGCGACACGGCGATGCCGGCGAACGGCCTGCCGCGTGCCGCGTCCAGCACGTGCGTGGAGATCGTCACTCGCCCTCCCATCTGGTTGTGAGCCAGTACACAGAGGCACGGCTGTCTTCCTCTACGGCAGAAGTACATGAATCGCCGGGCTCCTGCATGACGAGTATTTGTGCTTTCCTACAAACACGAATGGACGAAAGTGACCTGTCATGTTGCTGCTGCGGACGTTGCTGCAGATGCCGGAACTGCGCCTGAGCCTGCACACCGGTGAGGACCAGCTCGACCGCACCGTCACCCGCGTGTACGGAACGGAGCTGCCCGACCCCAGCCGGTACCTGTCCGGAGGGGAGCTCGTGCTGTCCGGCCTGCTCTGGCACCACGGCCCGCAGGACTCCGAGACGTTCGTCCGCTCGCTCGCCTCGGCCCGCGTCGCCGGTCTGGCCGCGTCCGAGACCGAGAACCGCGCGTTGCCCGACGACCTGGTCGACGCCTGCGAACGCCACCACGTGCCGTTGCTCGAGGTGCCCGTCGACCTGTCGTTCGCGACCATCACCGAACGCGTCTCTATGGAACTGGTGGGGCTCTCCCGCCACCGCCGCCTGCTCAACGTCGTCGCGGAGGGCTCCGGCCTACCCGCGCTGCTGCTCGCCGGCGGCCACGAGCTCGGCGCGTCGTGCTGGGTGCTCTCGACGGCGGGCCGGGTCGTCGCGGGCGGCGAACTGCCGGACCGCCTCGCCCTGGTGAAGGAGTTCCTGCAGGCCGACCGCCTCCCGAAGACGGTCAAGGGAGTCACCCTCGTGCCCGTCTCCGAACGCGGCGGCACCCGGCTCACCAGCTGGATCCTCGTCGTCGGCGGCAGCGCCCAGCAGGAGGCCGCCACCGAGCTCGCGTCGCTCGTCGGCCTGGAGAGGCTGCGCGAGGCGCAGGGCCGCCAGATCGAGAACCGCACGGCCGCGCCCCTGGTGTCCGCCGTGCTCAGCGGCTCGGCCGACGTCGAGTCCAGGCTCGCGGCGGCCGGCCTGGAACGCGCCCAGCTGAGGATGATCAGCGCGGTGACCTCCGACCAGCGGACCGACCTCGCCGCGGCCGTGCTGGAGGAGGCGCTGCCGCAGGCCCTCGTGACCCCCGTCGGCGACACCGTCTACGCGGTGGCGAAGGCCGGCGACTCGCAGCCCGACGACCTCCGCGAGTCGATGCGCGTGATGGAACCGGGCCTCGGCTCCTCCCGAGTGCTCGTCGGCATCAGCTCGCCCGTCACGTCCCGCGGTCTCCGCGGCGCCGCGGAGGAAGCCACGCACGCGCGCCGGTTGGGCGAACGCCGTGGCGGCCGCACGTGTGTGGTGGCGGGCGAAGAGATCGCACTGCACCAACTGCTGCTCGCGGGCGTGCCGGAGGAGCTGCGCACCTCGTTGCGGCGCCGGCTCCTCGGGCCCGTGCTGGACTACGACGCCGAGCACGGGTCGGATCTCGTGGGCACGCTGAAGGTGTTCCTGGACTGCTCCGGCTCGTGGACGGCGGCCGCGGCCCGGTTGCACGTCCACGTCAACACGTTGCGCTACCGGGTGGGCCGCGTGGAGGAGCTGCTCGGCGCGGACCTCGCGGAGTTCGAGGCGCGCGTGGACCTCTTCCTGGCGTTGCAGGCGGGGTAGCTTGGCACGGTGCCCGACCATCGGCCGATAGAACGAATCGCGGCCGACCTTCGTCGCGTGCGCCGGACGCGGGCCGGGTTCGAACCCGGGGCGTCGGCCGCGAAGAAGATCGGTGCTCGTCAGGCCTACGACGCGCTGCTCGTGCAGGCCTGCGCGGCGCTGGAGGTCGAGCACCACCTGCTCTCCCTGCCCGAGGGCGTGGACCGCGAGATCGAGCGGTTCCGGGTCGAGGAGCGTCTGAGGAGTCTCGGTTTGTCACTCTGATGGCTGATGTCACTTGAGCCTTCAGGCTGATGCTGGGGCGGCCGTGCGCTTCCTACTGTTCCGGGCATGAAGACCGCCGCCTTGCTCGTGGGCCTGCTGCTGGCCGGGATCTCCGGCTGCGCCGTAGCGCCCAGCATCCGCGTGGTGGTCGAGGGAACGGGCACGACCGACCAGCTCACCTACACGTTCCCCGGTGAGGAGGAACGGACCCTGCGCAACCCCGACCTGCCGTTCGAGCGCATGGGCAAGCGCAAGGGGAGGGTCGTCGTGCGGCTCGAAGGGGTGCACGGCGAGCTCACCTGCAAGATCATCGTCAACGGCCGGCAGGTGCGGTCGTCGACCTCGAGGTCCGGTGCCGCGCTCACGTGCGATCACTCTATGGCCGTCTGATGAAAGCGGAGGAAAGCCCGTAGCTTCAACGTGTCGGGGAGGTACGGGTGAACAGTGACGTGCTGGCTGTCGAAGCCATCGGGGTCATCAGGGGCAAGAACGACGTACCACCGCGCTTGCGGCCGCCCGCGCCGCCGCGGCACTTCGTGGGCAGGGACGCCGAGCTGGCGGGCATCAGGGCCGGGGTGACGGTGCTGCACGGCGCGGCCGGGGCGGGCAAGACCGCGCTCGCGTTGAAGTGGTTGCGGGACAGGGGATCCGGTGCCCAGCTCTACCTCGACCTGGCCGCGCACGACCTCGGCCGGGTGCTGCGGGCGTTCGGCCTGAACGCCGACCCCGCCGACGAACCGGCGGTGTTCCGCAGTCTCGTGCTGCGTCGCCAGTTCACCCTGTTGCTGGACAACGCGGACTCGGCCGAGCAGGTGACGCCGCTGCTGCCGGCGTCCGGCACCGTGCTCGTGACGAGCCGCCGGAAACTCGACCTGGGGCAGGAGATCGAGGTCGGTCCGCTGCCCGACGACGGACGGCTCGGGCCGCTGCTCGATCTGTCCTATGTGGAGCTACCGGAACGGCAGGCGCGGCTCTACCGGCTCTGCGCGTGGGAGCCGGACGCGTTCGGCGTGCCGGTGGCGGCGGCGATCGCGGGGGAGCCCGAATGCGACGTCGAGGACGCGCTGGACGACCTGGTGGAGAAGTCGTTGCTGACCGAGGTCGGCGACTACGCGTTCCGGTTCCATGATCTCGTGCGTGCCCATGCGCGCGCACAGCGCTATCACTAGAGAAGTAGGCTCGGAGCGCTGAACGCCAAGCGCTCCGGTGAACGAACTTCCTTGCCAGTAAAGGGTTGTCCACACCGCCCGTCCCTTTCGGGGATCCGAATTGGTCATATCCTTCGCGTCATGCCGAAGGATTTCCGGGCCACGACGCTCGAACGCGCCATCGGGCGGCAGCTGGCCGGGTGGCGCGCCGAACGCGAGCTGAGCCTCACCGAGGCCGGCCAGCGCGTGGGGTTCAGCAGCGCCAAGCTGTCCATGATGGAGAACGCGGTGCAGCCGTCGGCGCCCGTCGACGTCATGGCGCTCGGGTACGTCTACAAGGTGCCCGCGGTGGAGTGGCAGGCCGTGGTGTCGCGGGCGCAGCACGCGGAACGGGAGCGAGCGCGCTCGTCGGGCGGCGGGGTGGTGTTCGACCCGGCGGCGGACTTCGCGAACCTCGTGTTCGAGGCGACGCTGCTGCGGGTGTTCACGACGGACCTCGTCCCGGCGGTGTTCCAGCTCCCCGGCTACACGGACGCGGTGCTGCAGTCCGACGACCCGGTGCGCACGGCGCGGCTCGCGATGGTGCGGGAGGCGTGGGCCTCACGGCGGCACGACAAGGACCCGTTGGTCGCGCACGCCGTGTTCCCGGAGGCGGTGCTGCGGCACGTGATCGGCGGGCCGCGGGTGATGAAGGCGCAGCTGCTGCACCTGATGGAGGTCAGCGAGCACCCGGCGGTGAGCGTGCGGGTGGTGCCGAGGGGCGCGGGGGCGTACCCGGCGATGGGGTCGCCGTTCACGTTGCTCGGGTTCCCGCACCGGCAGCACAACGACGTGGCCTACCTGGAGACGTTCATCAAGGGGGAGTACGTCGAGGATCCGGAGCTGACGCAGGAGTGCGCGTCGAGGTTCGCGAGCCTGCAGGAGGCGGCACTCGGGGAGGGCGAGTCGCTGGAACTGATCGCCGAGGCCGCGGCTGACCTGTAGAGATGTCGGATTCCTGAGAAAACTCCTGTTCGCCGCCCAGCAGGGGAAGGATCAGGGCGCACGCGATCCGACAGACATCCTCTGGCAAGGAGGCGGCATGTACCGCAGATTCGGTGTCCTGCTCGCGGCGGTCCTGGGCGTCACGCTCACCGCCGCGGCGCCGGCCACCGCAGACGGTTCGAAGAGTTTCCCGACCGAGTTCGCGCTGCCCAACGGCTGGCAACCGGAAGGCATCGCGATCAGCGGCACCAAGGCCTACTTCGGGTCACGGGCCGACGGGTCGATCTACGCGGCCGACCTGCGCACCGGCAAGGGCAAGGTGCTCGCGCAGGGGCCCGGCACGCCGTCGCTCGGCCTGAAGGTCGACGACCGCAAGCGGCTGTGGGTCGCGGGCGGCACCGGTGGCGACGCGCGGGTCTACGACACCCGGTCGGGCAGGTTGCTGGCGAAGTTCCAGTTCGCGACCGCGGACACGTTCGTCAACGACGTCGTGCTGACCGAGAGGTCGGCGTGGTTCACGGACTCCCGCAAGGCAGTGCTCTACGAGGTGCCGTTGAGCCTCAAACCGCACCGCACGCTCGCGCTGACCGGCGACCTCGTCGTCACCCCCGGTGCGACGAACCTCAACGGCATCGTCACCGGGCTCGACGGCGGACTGATCGTCGTGCAGAGCAACACCGGAAAGCTGTTCCGGGCCGATCCTCGGAGCGGGAAAACGGCCGAGATCAATTTGAGCGGTCAAACACTCACCAATGGCGACGGTCTGTTGCGTGAGGGGCGGCAGTTGTACGTGGTGCAAAACCGCCTGAACAAAGTCGCGCGCTACACGCTGAGCCGTGATGGCGCGACGCTCGCGGCGGAACGCACGGACCCGCGGTTCGACGTTCCCACGACGGTGGCGGCGTTCGGCAAGCGGCTCTACCTGCCGAATGCCCGGTTCAGCACGCCTCCGACGCCGGAGACGACCTACACCGTCGTCGCGGTCGAGCGGCCGTAGGAACGGGACGACGGAACTAGCCCGTACGGGGGTTCTCACTAGGGAAGAACCCCCGTACCGGGTGTTGCTGCAGTCACTCGACTGGGTAGCCTGCCAACCGCGTAGTGCGTGTGATCGCTGTCATTGGGTAACGATGATCTCTCGCCGTAACCTAATTACAGCCGAAGGAGTTACTCAGGTAACCCGCAGCGCTAGCCGTGGGACACAGGAGACCGTGAGAGCGCTGTGAACGAGAAGAGCGGTTACACACCGACCAACTACCGGACCATTCGGTCCCGGCTGGCCGGTGTCGTGGTCGTTCCCAGCGTGGTGCTGCTGGTCATGTGGGCCGTTTTCTCCTCTTACACCCTTTTCGACGGTTTCTACATGCGGTCGGTCGCGGCCGGGGTGAAGGGCGCGACGATCCCGTCCGTCGATGCGCTCGCGGGCCTGCAGAAGGAACGGCAGCTGACCCTGGAGGTCCTCAGCGACGCCGAGGGCGTCGACAAGGGCGGCCTGAAGCGCCAGCAGGGCGTCACGGACGAAGCGGTGCGCAAGATGAAGGACGCGCTCGCCGAGCTCTCCGAACCCCAGGACACCGTCGACCGGGTCAACGCGCTGAACTCCGTGCTGGGCGAGCTGCCGCAGCAGCGCGCGAACGTCGACTCGGGGTCGGCGAACCAGCAGGCGGTCTACGACTACTACAACAGCCTCCTCGACTCGGGCATCGCGCTGCTGTCCCGGCAGGCGCGTCTCGTGCCCGATTCGGAGGCGAGCCAGGCGAGCGTCCAGGCCATCACGATCTTCCAGGCCTCGGACTGGCTCTCGCGCGCCGCCACGATCGGGTCGCGCGGGTTGCTCAACGGCACGCTCACCGCTCCCGAACGCGTCGAGTTCGCCCGGCTGACCGGCGCCTACCACTCGGGCCTCGACGCCACGATCCCGTTCGCGCTCGAGCAGCCGCGCGTTCAGTACGACCTGCTGCGCGGCAGCGCCGAGTACCGGACGCTGCTCGACCTCGAAGGCAAGATCATCAACGGCGACACGGCGGTCACCGACGCGCGGTGGCGCGGGGCCGCGAGCCCCGTGCACGACAACCTCGTCGGGCTCGCCGTCACGCAGGCCCGCGACGCCGCCGACCTCGGTCTCGACAAGGCCGACAGCCGGGTCGCCGCGGTGCTGATCGGCAGCCTCATCGCGTTGCTCGCGGTCGTCGTCGGCATCGTGCTCGCGTTGCGCATCTCGAACCGGCTCGTGTCGAAGGCCCTCGTGACGCGGCTCGCGTCGCTGCGGGAGGACACGCTGCGGCTCGCGCAGGAACGGCTGCCGCACATCGTCGCGCGCCTGCGCGGCGGCGAGCAGGTGGACGTCCACCGCGACATGCCGCCGCTCGACTACGGCAACGACGAGATCGGGCAGGTCGCCGACGCGTTCAACGCCGCCCAGTACACGGCCGTGGCAGCGGCGGTGAAGGAGACGCAGGCACGCGAGGGCGTGAACCGGGTCTTCCTCGACATCGCGCACCGCAACCAGGGGCTCGTGCACCGGCAGATCAAGCTCCTCGACAAGCTCGAACGCGAGGAGGAGCACCCCGAACGGCTCGACTCGCTCTTCCAGCTCGACCACCTGGCGACCCGCGCCCGCCGCAACGCGGAGAACCTGATCATCCTCGCCGGCGAGCAGCCGGGCAGGCAGTGGCGCAAGCCGGTGCGGCTGAGCGACGTCATCCGCTCCGCCGTGGCCGAGACCGAGCAGTACGTCCGGGTCAGGGTCAACCCGGTGCCCGACCGCGCCCTGGTGGGGGTGGCCGTCGCCGACACCATCCACCTGCTCGCGGAGCTCGTCGACAACGCGACGGCGTTCTCGTCGCCCCGCTCGGAAGTGACCGTCCACTCGAACGCCGCGCCGCACGGCCTCGTGGTGGAGATCGAGGACCACGGCCTCGGCATGACGCAGGAAGAACGTCTCCAGGCCAACGCGAAGCTCTCCAACCCGCCCGACTTCGAGACGATGGCGTTCCGCGGCGAGTCCCGCCTCGGGCTGTTCGTCGTCGCCCGGCTGGCCGCACGGCGGGGCATCAAGGTCGAGCTGCGCGACTCGCCCTACGGCGGCACGGTCGCGTTGTGCGTGCTGCCGCCGAACATCGTCGCCCCGCACAACACCGCGGGGGACATCACCGAGACCACGCAGATGCCGGTGCGGTCGTTCCACGACACGTACCACGGGCACACCGAGGACCACCCGAGCTTTCCCGTGAAGGTGAATCCCGAAGTGCAGGAGGCACTGAACGCGGGGCTGAACGCGCTCGTAGAACCTGGTATGAGCGCACTCGCACCCGCGGCAGGTCCCGCAGCAGATGCATCGGTGGACGAATCGACCCCCGCGGCACCTCCGGCCCAGGACGGGAAGGCACCCCTTCCCCGCAGGAAGAAGCGGCAGAACCTCGCGCCGCAGCTCATGCAGTCCTCGGAGGAGCCGCCACACGCCGAGCCGGTGATCGGCGACAGGTCGGCCGAGCGCACCCGTGACGGGTTCGCCGCGTTCCAGCGGGGTACCCGTGACGCCCGGCTGACCGACGACTGGAGATCAGAAGGAGCCCCCTCGTCATGAAGGACACTGCAAGCCAGCACGGCGAACTGAACTGGTTGCTGGAGGACCTGATCCAGCGAGTGGTCGGCGCCCGCCACGCGGTCGTGCTGTCGGCGGACGGACTCCTGCTCGGCCGTTCGGCCGGGCTGTCCCGCGACGACTCGGAGCACCTGTCCGCGATGGCGTCGGCGTTCCAGTCGCTCGCCCGCGGGACCGGCCGCCATTTCGGTGGTGGAGCCGTTCGGCAGACCATCGTGGAGATGGAGCACGCATACTTGTTCGTGACCGCTGCCGGTCACGGCGCCTGCCTGGCCGTGCTGGGTGAGGAGGACGCGGACATGGGCATGATCGCGTACGAGATGAACATGCTGGTCAAACGCGTTGGCACGTACCTCTCGTCGGCTCCTCGCGCGGAGACCGCGACCGTGCCCTCGGCGCGTGAGTCGCGCTGATGACCGCGCGGGAGGACTGGTGGTACGACGAGGCCGCGGGGCCGCTGGTGCGGCCCTACGCGATGGTGCGTGGCCGCACCCGGCCGAACGCGCCTGACCTCCACCTCGTGACGCAGGTCCGGGCGTCCTCGTTTGCGTCCGACCAGACGTCGCTGACGGTCGAACATCGCGAGATCATGGCCCTGTGCGCACGCCCGCTCTCGGTCGCCGAGGTAGCCGCCTACCTCGACGTGCCGCTCGTCGTGGTGAAGGTCCTGCTGTCGGACCTCATCGAGCGCGGTGACGTGCTCGTGCAGACTTCCTCCCCCAAGGTTCCCGACAGGGATCTCCTGCAGGCCGTACTGGATGGTGTTCGTGGGATCTGATGGCCAGCTGACCGTGCCGACCGCGGTCAAGATCGTCATCGCGGGCGGGTTCGGCACCGGCAAGACCACGATGGTCGCGTCGGTGTCCGAGATCCCGCCGCTCCGGACCGAGGAGCTGCTCACCGAGGCCGGCGTGCACGTCGACGACCTCGCCGGCATCGAGGGCAAGGACACCACCACCGTCGCCCTCGACTTCGGTCGCATCACCATCAACACCAAGGTGGTGCTGTACCTGTTCGGCACGCCCGGACAGAACAGGTTCTGGTTCATGTGGGACGAGCTGGCGACCGGTGCGATCGGCGCCGTCGTGCTCGTCGACACCCGGCGGCTCGACTCGTCGTTCCCGTCGATCGACTTCTTCGAGCACCGCGGGATCCCGTTCATCGTCGCCGTGAACTGCTTCGACGGGTCGCAGCTGTACGCGGTGGACGAGGTTCGGCACGCGCTGGACCTCGACGAGCAGATCCCGGTGGTGCTGTGCGACGCGCGGAACCGGGAGTCGTCCAAGGCGGTGCTGGTCGAGCTGATCCAGCACTCGATGAACCGGCTGGCCGCGGTCTAGCGGTCGCTGACGTGGTGCGCGTCCGCCGGCCAGGTGCCCGTGCGGACGACGTGCCCGGCGATGCGCAGCGCCTCGGGCAGCGGGACCGTGTCCGCGTCCGGGTACTCGTCGGACTGGCCGTTGGACAGCACGAAGCCGTCGCTGGTCGCCGAGGCGCCGGGATCGGTGGCGTGCTCGCCCGCGTCGCCCTCGCCGTCCAGCAGCACGAGCATCGCGCGTTCGGTGTTGGTGACGAACGTGAGGGAGCGGCCGGACCCGCTGGTGAGCCAGGTTTCGAGGTGTCCGGCGTCGATGCGGGCGCGAAGAACGGCGCCCACCTCGTCTGGTGCGAGGGGGACGCCGTCCAGGGCCCAGCTGTCGGTCACTTCGGTTCGTCGCCGCGGAGGCGGCGCACTTCCTGGAGGAGCTGCCGCACGTCGTCAGCGGCGTGTCCCACGAAGTCGACGACCGCGTCGAGCCTGGCGTCGGGGGACGTCCACTTGTCCTGCCCGACGAAGACCTCCACGTACATCTCGTGATCGAGATCCGGGTCGCCGTCGAGACGAACGAAGCTCGGACCGCCGGTCGCTCCGCGGGTTTCGAGGAACGTCGTCCACGGCCGCGGCGCCACTTCGAGAGCGCGCCGCAACCTGTGTTCGATCTCGTCGAGGTCGTTGACCGTGAGCCCGTCGCTCATGCCGCTACTTCGCGTAGTTGTGGAACCCGCGGCCCGACTTCTTGCCCAGCAGGCCCGCGTCCACCATGCGCAGCAGCAACGGCGGCGGCGAGTAGAGCGGCTCCTTGAACTCGTCGTACATCGACTCGGCGATGGCCTTCGTGGTGTCGAGGCCGATCAGGTCGGTGAGGCGCAGCGGGCCCATCGGGTGCGCGCAGCCGAGCACCATGCCGTTGTCGATGTCGTCGGCCGAGGCGAAGCCGGACTCGAGCATGCGGATCGAGGAGAGCAGGTAGGGGATCAGCAGCGCGTTGACCACGAAGCCGGCGCGGTCCTGCGAGCGGATGACCTCCTTGTGCAGGGTCTCGCGCACGAACGTCTCGGCGCGGTCCTGCGTGGCGGCGCCGGTCAGCAGGGACGGCACGATCTCCACGAGCTTGAGGACGGGCACCGGGTTGAAGAAGTGCACGCCGATGACCTGCTCCGGGCGGCCGGTGGCCATGCCCAGCTTCATGATCGGGATGGACGACGTGTTGGACGCGAAGATGGCGTCCTCGTCCGTCACGACCTTGTCGAGCGTGGTGAAGACGTCGGTCTTGATCTGCTCGTTCTCGGCGACCGCCTCGACCACGAACTGCCGGTCGGCGAACTCGCCGATGTCGGTGGTGAACCGGATGCGCCCCAGAGCGCCGTCGCGGTCCTCCTCGCTGAGCTTGCCGGACTTGACGCCCCTGGCGAGCGAGGTGGCGATCCGCCCCTGCGCTGCCTCGGCCGCGCCCGCGTTGACCTCGACGACGATGACGTCGAGACCGGCGCGTGCGCTCACTTCGGCGATTCCGGAGCCCATGAGGCCGGAACCGACGACTCCCACACGTTGAATGTCACTCACGCGACCGATCCTGCCACGAGTGGCTCGAAACGAGGTCGCGGAGCGTCTCCTGCACGGTGAACGCGTAGTCGCCGACCGGCCGGTAGCCGAGGCGCTCGGCCGCGGAGGTGTCCAGGACGAAGCCGCGGTGCCACGGGTGCAGGCCCGCTTCGGCGTGGTCCAGCAGGATCTCGTGCCACGACCAGCCGAGCGAGCCAGCGATGATCCGCGAGATCTGCAGGCCGTTCGGGGCGTCCGGGTCGGCGGCGTTCAGCACCCGCGCGCCGGGGCGCAGAGCGGCCGTCTCGATCAGCGCGGCCAGGTTCGCGGCGGCGGTCGGGTGGTCGACGCCCTCGCCGCGGGAGGCCAGCACGACGACCCGGTTCCCGGCGAGGATCCGTTCGACGAAGTACCGCTCCAGCGGGCGCTTGTTGCCCGGACCGTGCACTTTGGACGGTCGCAGCACGGTGACCGGCAGGCCGCTGTCGAGCAACGTCCGTTCCGCCGCGACCTTGTTCGGCCCGTAGCCCTCGCGCGTGAACGGGTCCGAGTCGAGCGGCGCGAGCGTCGGCTGGTCCTCGGTGACCGGGCCGTCGAAGCGGGGAGCTTCGGCGGAGTTGACGTGCCTGCCGCGGGAGTCCGCGTACACGGCCTTGGCGGAGATCATCACGGTCGAGACCGCCTTGCGCGCCAACGGCAACAGCGTGCGTGCGTCGGCGGCCGAGTAGCAGAGGGTGTCGACCAGGAGGTCGGCTCCGTCGCCCATCGCCCGGGCCAGGGCGCGGGGATCGGTGCGGTCGACCTCGCGGCCGGGGGCGTCGACGGTCCAGCCCGCCTGCCGCAGACGCCGAGCGGCGGCACGGCCGATGAGGCCCGTGCCGCCGAGGATCAACGCTCGCCCGCTCATGCGGGCCATCAGATCAGAGGCCGAGACCCAGGCCCTCGGTCAGGCCGCCGACGCCGTCGAGCAGGTCGAGGTCGGTGACGCCGCCCAGGACATCGCCACCCAGCACGTCGCCACCCAGCACGTCGCCGCCGAGGACGGTGCCGACGGTGCCGTCGACGACGCCGTGGACGGTGTCGTGCACACCGTTGACCGGCGCGACGTCCGGGACGACGTCGTGGACGAGGTCGGTGACGGTCGTGACGTCGGTGGTGACGGCGCCGAGCACGCCGGGCACGCCGTCGACGGAGACGACGTCGGTCACGCCGGTGACGGTGCCGATGACGCCGCCGACGTCCGCCACCCCGGTCACCGTGCCGAGCACGTCGCCGGTGCCGGCGAGACCCGTGACGCCGGACAGGTCGGTGACGTCGCCGAGGTTCGCGACGTTGCCGAGGTCCGCGACGCCGCCCAGGCCGGCCACGTCGCCGAGGCCGGGGACGCTGCCGGTGACACCGTCGAGGGTGTTCGACACGTCGCAGTGGCCGGACAGGTCGCCGGCGAAGCCGTTGGCGGCGTCGAGGTTCGCGAGACCCGTGAGGGCGTTGTAGGACGAGAGTCCGTCGACGTCCGCGATCGAGGCGGCGTCGAGCACCAGCGGGAGGATCTCGTGAACGTCACCGGGGGTGATGTCGCTCAGGCCGCAGGCACCCAGGACGCCCTCGGGGTCGAGGTCGAACGCCTGCAGGGCCGCCGGGTCGTTCAGGAGGTTCAGGGCGAACTCCTGCAGCGTGGCCGGCTGGGCCTCCTGCGGCACGGCCGCCGGGGTGACCGGGGCGGGCGCGGCGGGCTGGACGGGCTGCTGCGGCGTGGCCAGCTGGATGTCCTGCTGCATCATGGAGTGGAGCTCCTAGGCGGGGTCGGGGGATGTCGCCAGGAACCGTATTGAGATCAACATCCCCTCACATCGGGTGTGATCCCTAGACTTCGGGCGGCTGAAGTCCTTAGGGGCCGAAGGTCACCCGTTAGGGGGACGCGGCACCTCGTTAGGGGCACCGCGTCCACCCGAACCGCTCGCCTGCTCAGTCGAGCTCGGCCTCCGCCTTCGCAATCGCCGCGAACTCCTCCTCCGGAGCGTTCGCGACCAGGTGGTGTCGACTGTAGAACCAGTAGTACGCCACGGCGACGAGCACGATGCCCGCCGTCACAGCAGCAGCGACCTCGTCCACGAAGAACGTCGCGATGACGGCCGCGACGGCGAGAACGAGAGCCACGCTCGTGGTCACCACGCCGCCCGGAGTCCGGTACGGGCGAGGCAGGTCCGGCGCCGTCTTCCGCAACACGATGTGCGACACCATCATCAGCACGTAGGACAGCGCGGCACCGAACACCGCGATGTTGATGAGCCGCGCGCCACCGGTCACCGGGTCGATCGTCTTCATCGTCGTCGCCAGGACGAAGCCGATCGTGCCGGGCACGATCAACGCCAGGTACGGCGTCTTGCGCTTGCCGGTCTTCGACAGCCAGCGCGGCAGGTATCCCGCGCGGGACAACGCGAACAGCTGGCGCGAGTACGCGTAGATGATCGAGAAGAACGACGCGACCAGACCCGCGAGGCCGACGTAGTTCACGAGCTGCGCCAGGAACGTGTCCCCGCCGTAGGCCGCCCGCACCGCCTCGGGCAACGGGTTGCCGGACGCCTCCAACACCTTCGAGCCCGCACCGCCGGGCGCCACGAGCAGGATCGCCGCCGCGAACACCAGCAGCACGACCATCGCGCCGATGATGCCGCGAGGCATGTCCCGCTTGGGATCCCGCGCCTCCTCGGCGGCCAGCGGCACGCCCTCCACCGCGAGGAAGAACCAGATCGCGAACACGATCGCGCCCCACGCCCCGGTGACGCCCATCGGCAGGAACGAGCCGTCGCCGATGTCGAAGAGCTTCGCCGAGTCGAACTTCGGGATCATGCCCGCCACGAACGCGACCAGCGCCACCACCGCGACACCGGTGATCACGAACATCACCCGCAGCGCCTCGCCGACGCCGTAGAGGTGGATGCCGACGAACACGATGTAGCAGGCGAGGTACACCGGCCAGGTGGCGTCGAGCAGACCGAGAGCCTTGATGTAGTCGCCGATGAACACCGAGATCGCCGCGGGAGCGATGGCGTACTCGATCAAGATGGCGATCCCTGTCGCGTACCCGCCCAACGGGCCGAGCGCGCGCCTCGCGAATCCGTAGCCAGCGCCCGCGACGGGCAGCGCTGAGGCCAGTTCGGCGAGACCGAACACCATGCACGTGTACATCGTCGCCATCAGGATCGTGGCGACCAGCATCCCGCCCCAGCCGCCCTGGGCGAGGCCGAAGTTCCACCCGGCGAAGTCGCCGGAGATCACGTACGAGACTCCCAGCCCGGCCAGCAGGACCCACCCCGCCGCGCCACGTTTGAGCTGTCGGTGCTCCAGGTAGTCGCTGCTCACCTTCTCGTACTCGACGTGCTTGGCCATATGGACTCCTAATAGTCCTTTAAGCGGTGGTTGAGGGTGGCGCTCGTCACCCGGCGGTGTCAAGATGGAGCCGTCAATGGCTCGCAGACATACCTTTGGAGGAACGCGGAGATGCTGACCGTCGAGGAGTTGCGCGTGGCCGTGGACGCCGGTGAGATCGACACCGTCCTGGTCGCGATCGTGGACATGCAGGGTCGCCTGCAGGGCAAGCGGTGTGCCGCGCAGTACTTCCTCGACGAGGTCCTCGGCCACTCCGCGGAGGGCTGCAACTACCTGATGGCCGTCGACGTCGAGATGAACCCGGTCAGCGGCTTCGAGATGTCGAGCTGGGAGCGCGGGTACGGCGACTTCGTGATGAAGCCGGACGTCGAGACCCTGCGCCGGGTGCCGTGGCAGGAGGGCACCGCGCTCGTCATGTGCGACGTCGTCTGGGAGAACGGCGACCCGGTCGTCGCCTCGCCGCGCCAGGTCCTGCGCAAGCAGCTCGACCGGCTCGCCGCGCTCGGCCTCGACTGCTACGTCGGCACCGAGCTCGAGTTCATCCTCTTCGACGACTCCTACGAGCAGGCCTGGAACGCGGGCTACCGCAACCTCACACCGTCCAACCAGTACAACGTCGACTACTCGTTGCTCGGCACCGCGCGCGTGGAACCGTTGCTGCGCGCCATCCGCAACGGCATGACGGGCGCCGGCATGGTCGTCGAGTCGGCCAAGGGGGAGTGCAACCCCGGCCAGCACGAGATCGCGTTCAAGTACACGACGGCGCTGCGCACGTGCGACCAGCACGCGATCTACAAGAACGGCTCCAAGGAGATCGCGTCGCAGCAGGGCAAGGCGCTCACGTTCATGGCGAAGTACAACGAACGCGAGGGCAACTCCTGCCACATCCACCTCTCCTTGCGCTCCAAGGAGGGCGAGCCGGTCTTCGCCGAGGGCCACGGCATGTCGAAGCTGATGAAGCACTTCCTCGCGGGCCAGCTGGCCGCGTTGCGGGAGTTCACCTACTTCCTCGCCCCGAACATCAACTCCTACAAGCGTTACGTGCAGGGCTCCTTCGCGCCGACGGCTGTCGCGTGGGGACGGGACAACCGCACGTGCGCGCTGCGCGTCGTCGGCCACGGGCACTCCCTGCGGTTCGAGAACCGGGTGCCCGGCGGTGACGTCAACCCGTACCTCGCGGTGGCGGCGCTGATCGCGGCCGGCCTGCACGGCGTCGAGCAGGAGCTGGAGCTCGAGGACGAGTTCGTCGGCAACGCCTACGCGTCCGACCGCCCGACGGTGCCGACGACGCTGCGCGAGGCCGCGGACCTGTTCGCGGCCAGCGAGATCGCGCGGTCGGCGTTCGGCAAGGAGGTCGTCGACCACTACCTGAACGCGGCGAAGGTCGAGCTGGCCGCGTTCGACGCGGCGGTCACGGACTGGGAGAAGGTACGCGGGTTTGAGCGCCTCTAAGCCCCTCATCGGCATCAGCACGTACCTGGAGCGCACGCGCTTCGGGCACTGGGACGTGGAGGCCGCGGTGCTCTACCGCGGCTACCTCGACTGCGTGGTCCAGGCGGGCGGCAACCCCGTCATGCTGCCGCCGGTCGGCACCTGGAACGCCGAGACCCTCGGGTTCCTCGACGGCCTGGTGATCGCGGGTGGCGCCGACATCGACCCCGCCACCTACGGCGCCGAGAAGCACGAGCTGACCGGCGAGCCGCGCCGGGACCGCGACGAGGCCGAGTTCTCGATGGTCGAGGCCGCGCTGAAGCTCGACCTGCCGGTGCTCGGCGTGTGCCGGGGCATGCAGGTCCTCAACGTCGCGCTGGGCGGCACGCTGCACCAGCACGTCGAGGGCCACAATCCGGCGCCCGCCGTGTTCGAGCACACCGAGATCGCCGTCGCGCCGGGCACCGCGCTGCACCGCGTCCTCGGCGATCGAACGACCGTTCAATGTCATCACCACCAGTCGCTGGACCGGATAGCCGACGGCCTCAAGGTGACGGCGCAGGCCCCCGACGGCACGGTCGAGGCCGTCGAACTGGAGGGCGCGCGGTTCGTCGTCGGCGTCCAGTCGCACCCGGAGCAGGACATCGAGGACCTCAGGCTGTTCGAAGCACTCGTCGACGTTTCAAGGAGCAAAGCGTGACCTTCGACGTCATCAACCCGGCCACCGAGAAGGTCGTGCGGACCGTTGCGCACACCACTCTCGGCGACACGGACGCGGCGATCGGCCGGGCGCAGAAGGCGTTCGAGAGCTGGCGGACCGTCGCCCCCGGCGACCGCGCCCGGCTGCTGCGGAAGTTCGCGGAGATCGTCGACTCCCACGTCGAGGAGCTCGCGCTGCTGGAGGTCGAGAACTCCGGCCACACCATCGGCAACGCGCGCTGGGAGGCGGGCAACGTCCGGGACGTGCTGCAGTACTACTCGGCCGCGCCGGAACGCCTGTTCGGCAAGCAGATCCCGGTCGCGGGCGGGCTCGACGTCACGTTCCACGAGCCGCTCGGCGTCGTCGGCGTGATCGTGCCGTGGAACTTCCCGATGCCCATCGCGGGCTGGGGGTTCGCGCCCGCGCTCGCGGCCGGCAACACCGTCGTGCTCAAGCCCGCCGAGATCACCCCGCTGACCGCGATCCGCCTCGGCGAGCTCGCGCTCGAGGCGGGCATCCCCGAGGGCGTCCTCCAGGTGCTGCCGGGCAAGGGCAGCGTCGTCGGCAACCGGTTCGTCACGCATCCGTTGGTGCGCAAGGTCGTCTTCACCGGCTCGACCGAGGTCGGCAAGCAGATCATGGCGGGCTGCGCGTCGCAGGTGAAGCGGGTGACGCTGGAGCTGGGCGGCAAGTCGGCGAACATCGTCTTCGCCGACTCCGATCTGGAGAAGGCCGCCGCCACCGCGCCGTACGGGGTGTTCGACAACGCCGGGCAGGACTGCTGCGCGCGCTCGCGGATCCTCGTGCAGGCCGGCGTCTACGACCGGTTCATGGAGCTGCTGGAGCCCGCGGTCAAGGGCGTGAAGGTCGGCGAGCCCGGCGACGATGCGACCGAGATGGGGCCGCTCATCAGCGCGGCGCACCTGCGCAAGGTCGCGTCTTACGTCCAAGACGACGCCCCGATCGCGTTCCAGGGCGCCGCGCCGGAAGGACCGGGGTTCTGGTTCCCGCCGACGGTCCTCACACCCGCCTACGACCACCCGACCGTCTCCGAGGAGATCTTCGGCCCGGTCGTCGTCGTGCTGCCGTTCACCGACGAGGCCGACGCCATCCGGATCGCGAACGACTCCGAGTACGGCCTGTCCGGTTCCATCTGGACTCAGGACGTCGGCCGTGCGATCCGCGTCTCGCGGGCCGTCGAGGCCGGGAACCTGTCGGTGAACTCGCACTCGTCCGTGCGCTACTCGACGCCGTTCGGTGGCGTGAAGCAGTCCGGGCTGGGCCGTGAGCTCGGTCCCGACGCGCTCGACTCGTTCACCGAAGTCAAGAACGTCTTCATCGCCACCTGATGCCGGGCAAGTCCGAGCAACGAGGAGAACAAGAGATGGTGCAGCGACTCGAGGGCCGCGTGGCCGTCGTGACGGGTGGCGGCAGCGGGATCGGACTCGCGACCGCGCGGAGGTTCGCGAGCGAGGGCGCGAAGGTCGTCGTCGCCGATCTCGACCCCGCGTCCGGCAAGGCCGCGGCGGACGAGGTGGCCGGGCTGTTCGTCCAGGTCGACGTGACCGACGAGGAACAGGTCAAAGCGCTTTTCCAGACCACTGTGGACACTTACGGCAAGCTGGACATCGCGTTCAACAACGCCGGTATCTCGCCGCCCGACGACGACTCGATCCTCACCACGGGGCTCGAAGCGTGGGAGCGCGTCCAGAAGGTGAACCTCACGTCGGTTTATTTGTGTTGCAAGTACGCCATTCCGCACATGCAGGCCAACGGCAAGGGCTCCATCATCAACACGGCGTCGTTCGTGGCGACGATGGGCGCGGCGACGTCGCAGATCTCCTACACGGCGTCGAAGGGCGGCGTGCTCGCGATGTCGCGTGAGCTCGGCGTGCAGTTCGCGCGCGAGGGCATCCGCGTCAACGCCCTGTCTCCCGGCCCGGTGAACACCCCGCTGCTGCGGGAGCTGTTCGCGAAGGACCCCGAGCGCGCGGCGCGGCGGCTCGTCCACGTACCGCTCGGTCGGTTCGCCGAACCCGAGGAGATCGCCGCGGCGGTCGCGTTTCTCGCGTCCGACGACTCGTCGTTCATGACCGCGTCGAACTTCCTCGTGGACGGCGGCATCGCCGGCGCGTACGTGACACCGCTCTAGCCGTGGTGGAGCACGCGCAGGAGGCGTTGTTCCGCCCGGTGCGGGCGGGCAACGCCTTCGAGGAGACCGTCGAACGGCTCATGCAGTCCATCCGGCTCGGCGTCGTCGCGCCGGGGGAGCGGCTGCCGTCCGAACGGGAGCTGGCCACCCGGCTCGGCGTGAGCCGGGTGACCGTGCGCGAGGCCATCAGGTCGTTGCAGGAGAACCATTTCGTGGAGTCCCGAAGGGGACGGTACGGCGGCACGTTCGTCAACGAGGTGCTGCCGAAGTCCGCGCCCGGCAAGGAGTTCGGCGACCTCCACGACGTGCTGACGCTGCGCAGGGTGCTCGAGACCGGTGCCGCGGAGACGGCCGCGGGACGGTCGCTGGGCCCCGCCGAACGGCGCGGGCTGCGCGCCCGCCTGGAGGAGGCGTCCACTTCAACGCTCGCGGAATATCGGCGCAAGGACTCGCGGCTGCACCTCGCGATCGCCGAGGCCACCGGATCCGCGGCGCTGACCGCCGCCGTCGCCGAGTCGCGGATGCGCGCGAACGAGCTGCTGGACCACATCCCGCTGCTCGAACCGAACCTCGCGCACTCCAACGCCCAGCACGAGCGCATCATCGCCTCCATTTTGGACGGAGACCCCGTCACGGCGCGTCAGGCGATGGCCGAACACCTCGACGGCACCGCGTCGTTGTTGCGCGGCTTCCTGGTCTGACCGGTCAGACTCCGTCGATTGCAGCAGTGTGGGAGAGTGGCCAGGCAGGTTGCGGGCAACATGAAAACGTTTACAGGTTCAAATGTCCTGTTGTCATGCGAATTCCGCATGGGACAAGGCTTGGCCTGAGCCTTGCGGACAGTTACCGTCCGAATACCTCGGGGACTTGCAGCGCGAGGAGCTGTTGATGCCAGGGTTGCGCAAGGTGTTTCGCGACGCCATGGGCCGGGTGCACTCACTCCGTGTTCTGTCCGCCGCGGGCATGGTGAGTCTCACGAACTTCAGGATGTCCGTGGAGGCGCTCAGAGAGGTCAAGATCTGGGGGCCGAACGTGACGGCGCTGCGCCGTTCCGTCCGGCTGAACCCCGACGGCGTCGCGATCGTCGACGACCGCGGGTCGGTCACGTACCGGCAGCTCGACCGGCGTTCCAACGCGATCGCGCAGGGGCTGCGCTCGCTCGGCGTGCAGCACATGCACGTCGTCGCGCTGATGTGCCGCAACCACCGCGGCATGGTCGAGTCCCTGCTGGCGTGCGCGAAGCTCGGCGTGCGCGTGCTGCTCGTGAACACGGGCTTCGGCGCGCCGGTCGTCCTGGACCTCCTGCAACGTGAGCGCGCGTCAGTCGTCATTCACGACGAGGAGTTCACGCCGCTGTTCCACCAGCTGCCTCCGTCGATCCCGCGCTGGCTGTCGTGGTCGCGCGACGGGCTCGACCGTCGCACGCCGACACTCGACCAGCTGGTCGCCAAGGCGCCCCGCGGCGAACTGGAACCCCCGCGCGAACCGGGCGTCGTGATCCAGCTGACCTCCGGCACGACCGGCACCCCCAAGGGCACCGCCCGCGAGATCAAGTCGGTGCTCACCGCCTCGGACTTCCTCGACCGGATCCCGATGCGCTCGGGCGAGTCGACGTTCATCGCCGCGCCGATCTTCCACTCCGTCGGCTACTCGCACCTGACCCTCGCGATGTCGCTCGGCTCGCGCGCGGTGCTGCACCGCCGCTTCGACCCGCGCAAGACGCTGTGGTCGGTGCAGGGCCAGCGCTGCACGACGCTCGTGCTGGTGCCGACGATGCTGCAGCGGATCATGGAGCTCGACCGGCACGTGATCGACTCGTTCGACCTGTCGCACCTGGACGTCGTGTTCTCCTCCGGCGCCCCCATCGCGCCCGACCTCGTGCAGCGCACCCAGGCCGTCCTCGGCCCGGTGCTCTACAACCTCTACGGCTCAACGGAAGTCGCCGTCGCCACCGTCGCCACACCGGAGGACCTGGCGGCCGCGCCGTCCAGCGTCGGCCTGCCGCCGCACAACTGCGTGGTGCGCATCTACGACGACGAGGGCAACCGCGTCACGCGGTCGTTCGTGACGGGCAAGATCTACGTGCGCGGCTCCCTGACCGTCGACCTGTACACGGACGGCTCGCAGAAGGAGTCCATCGAAGGGCTCGTCGCGACCGGCGACCTCGGGCACTTCGACCCCAGCGGCCGGCTGTACTTCGACGGCCGCGAGGACGACATGATCGTGTCCGGCGGCGAGAACGTGTACCCGGTCGAGGTCGAGAACCTGCTCATGACGCACTACCGCGTGCGCGACGCGGCGGTGCTCGGCGTGCCGGACCCCGAGTACGGGCAACGGTTGCGCGCGTTCGTGGTGCCGGTGGCGGGGACGCGGATCGACGTCCGCGAGCTGCGCGAGTTCGTGCGCACCCGGCTGGCCCGGCACAAGGTGCCGCGGGAGGTCGTGGTCGTGCCGCAGCTGCCCCGCAACGCGACCGGGAAGGTGCTGCGGCGCCAGCTGCTGGCGATCAGGCTCGGGCCGCAACCGCACTGACGGATGGGCGGAACGCACGCCACCGCAGAACGAGGGGACTAATCCGGCGGGGGCGCGCGTTCCTGGTCTTGGGGAGCGCACGACCCGTGTCGGTCGTCGGGGAATCGGATGACACGGGTCGTGCGCTCGGTCGGTCACCGCTCGAAGCGGTCACCCCTGTCGCCGCGATCGCCGAACGGACCGCGCTGCTCGAAGCGGTCGTTCCCGCGATCCGGTCCGCGTTCGCCGCGCTCGTACATCCGCACCTGGCCGGGTCCGCCGCGGTGGTCGAACCTGTTCGCGGCGACCGCTCCCACGATGCCGCCGCCGAGGACGAGCCCGAGCAGGCCCACGGCGACCAGCTGGGTGGCGCGGTGGCGCACGAAACGCCTGCCTCGGCCCGGAGACGCTGGCACGGCGGCCACGGGGGCCGCGGGTGGAGGAGGCGGTGGTCCCGTCGGTGCCTCCGCGGTGGTGGCGGTGGCGGGTGCGGGTTCCGCGGGTGCGGGCTGCGCCGCGGGTTGCTGGGCTGTCGGTTGCTGGGCCGGAAGCTCGGCGGTCGGCTGCTGACCAGGTGTGGCCGGTGCTTCGGCCGGCAGCGGGGTCGTCGCCTGGTCCCGTGCAGGCTGGGCGGCCTGCGGTTCGTCTCGTGACGGCTCCCTCGGTGGAGGCGTCTGTCCCTGCTCGCTCATGTCCTCAACGATGCGCCGTTCGGCTGAGCTGGGGCTGACAGCCACCTGTTCGTTTCCTGAAGCCCTCCAGGATCGCGCTGGGAGTTCATCACGGGCCTGGAACCAGCGAAAACGTGCCGCTGGTCGGCGTAGGTGGCGCCGAAGAGCTCCTCGTCGAGCACCCCGGTCCACAGGAAGTGCAACGTCGTGCGCGTGCCGTCGCGGGCGTCGCGGCGGGCGTAGTGGTCGCGCAGATCGGCGTAGAGGAGGCGCAGTTCGTCCCGGTTGGACTCGGTGAGGCGGACCGGGCATTTGACGACCAGGTCGTACATGTCGGTGCTCCATTCGGCGGGCCGGGGACACCAGCGTGCTCGCCCCGGGCTCTCGGTCGCATCCGAAAAACCACTCAGAAGCGTGTACGTAGGTGTCGCGCCGAGAATCCGGTTGCGCCGACCGGCTTCAATCGGGGGCATGGAACTCGTACCCCTGCGCAGGGAGTTCGCCGCCGCGATGGCCACGGCCAGGCCGAACGACGCCGAGGTCGACCGGCTCACCGGCACCCACGCGACGTTCACGCTGGAGGACTACGAGGCGTACATCGAGCGCACGCTGAACGACCCGAACCGCTACACACGTGCGATAACGGAGGACGGCGAGTTCCTCGGCGAGGTCGTTCTCACCGTCAACCCGCCCAACCGGTCGGCGGGCCTGCGGATCGCGATGTGGGACGGCTTCGGCAAGGGGTACGGCTCGCTCGCCGTCCGGCACGTCCTCGACCACGCGTTCGGCGAGCTCGGCCTGCACCGGGTCGACCTGGAGGTGTACGACTTCAACGACCGGGCGATCCACGTCTACGAGAAGCTGGGCTTCCGCGAGGAGGGCCGGTTGAGGGACGCCCTGCTCTGGGACGGCGTCTTCCACGACGCGATCGTCATGTCCATCTTGAGCACCGATAACATCTGAACCGCAATCATCATCTCTGATCTAGGAGTCACCGTGTCCGAGTCGCGCCCAGCAGTCGCCCAGAACCCGCCGCGCGTGGTGGTTCCGGCTGGGACGACGGCGGGCACGGCCGTGCGCGAAGCCGGCCTGCCGGGCAAGGGCTCCGACGCGATCGTCGTCGTGCGCGACGCCGAGGGCCACCTGCGTGACCTGTCGTGGACCCCGCAGGTGGACGTCGAGGTCGAGGCCGTCGCGGCCGACACCGAGGACGGCCGCAGCGTCGTGCGCCACTCCGCCGCGCACGTGCTGGCGCAGGCCGTGCAGCAGCAGTTCCCCGAGGCCAAGCTCGGCATCGGCCCGCCCGTGAAGGACGGCTTCTACTACGACTTCCAGGTCGAGAAGCCCTTCACCCCCGAGGACCTGCAGGCGCTCGAGAAGCGCATGAAGCAGATCATCAAGTCCTCGCAGCGGTTCTCGCGCCGGGTCGTCGAGTCGGTCGGCTCCGCGAAGACCGAGCTCGCGTCCGAGCCGTTCAAGCTCGAGCTCGTCGACATCAAGAGCGACGTCGACACGAGCGAGGTCATGGAGGTCGGCGGCGGCGAGCTGACGATCTACGACAACCTCGACCCGCGTTCCGGTGAGCAGGTCTGGGGCGACCTGTGCCGCGGCCCGCACGTGCCGACGACCAAGCACATCCCGGCGTTCAAGCTCACCCGCGTGGCCGCCGCGTACTGGCGCGGCAACGAGAACAACCCGCAGCTGCAGCGCATCTACGGCACCGCGTGGGAGTCGCAGGAGGCGCAGGACGCGTACCTGGAGCGCCTGGCCGAGGCCGAGCGCCGCGACCACCGCAAGCTCGGCGTGGAGCTCGACCTGTTCTCGTTCCCGGACGAGATCGGCTCCGGCCTCGCGGTGTTCCACCCCAAGGGCGGCATCATCCGCAAGGCGATGGAGGACTACTCCCGCCAGCGGCACACCGAAGAGGGCTACGAGTTCGTCTACTCGCCCCACATCACCAAGGGCAACCTGTTCGAGGTCTCCGGCCACCTCGACTGGTACAAGGACGGCATGTACCCGGCGATGCACCTCGACGCCGAGCTGAACGAGGACGGCACCGTCCGCAAGCCGGGCCAGGACTACTACCTCAAGCCGATGAACTGCCCGTTCCACGACCTGATCTTCAAGTCGCGGGGCCGTTCGTACCGCGAGCTGCCGCTGCGCATGTTCGAGTTCGGTGGCGTCTACCGGTACGAGAAGTCCGGTGTGGTGCACGGCCTGACCCGCGTGCGCGGCATGACGCAGGACGACGCGCACATCTTCTGCACCCGCGACCAGGTGCGCGACGAGCTGAAGTCGCTGCTGACGTTCGTGCTGGACCTGCTGCGCGACTACGGCCTCGACGACTTCTACCTGGAGCTCTCGACCAAGAACCCCGAGAAGTACGTGGGTGCGGACGAGATCTGGGACGAGGCGACGGAGACCCTGGCGTCGGTGGCCCGCGAGTCCGGTCTGGAGCTCGTGCCCGACCCCGGTGGCGCCGCGTTCTACGGTCCGAAGATCTCGGTGCAGTGCCGTGACGCGCTGGGCCGCACCTGGCAGATGTCGACGATCCAGCTCGACTTCAACCTGCCGGAGCGGTTCGAGCTCGAGTACACCGGGCCCGACGGCTCGCGCGTGCGCCCGGTCATGATCCACCGCGCGCTGTTCGGTTCGGTGGAGCGCTTCTTCGGCGTGATGACCGAGCACTACGCGGGCGCGTTCCCGGCGTGGCTCGCGCCGGTGCAGGTCATGGGCATCCCGGTGACGTCCGAGAACGCCGACCACCTGTTCGCCGTTCGCGAGGTGCTGCGCAAGAAGGGCATCCGGGTCGACGTGGACGCCTCGGACGACCGCATGCAGAAGAAGATCCGCAACCACACCATGCAGAAGGTGCCGTTCATGCTCCTGGCCGGCGCCAAGGACGTGGAGGCGAACGCGGTGTCGTTCCGGTTCCGCGACGGCACGCAGATCAACGGCGTGCCGGTGGAGCGGGCCGTCGAGCAGATCGTCGAGTGGGTCGGCCGTCGCGAGAACGCCTCGCCCACGGCGGAACTGCTCTCGTGACGCCTGAGTTCTCCGAGCAGGCCGGTGTGGGGGTCCACGACGCGTTGCAGCGTCTGTGGACCCCGCACCGCCTGTCGTACGTGCAGGGCGCGGGCAAGGCCGACGGTGACGAGCCCGCCGGCTGCCCGTTCTGCCGCGTGGTGGAACTGTCCGACGAGGACGGTCTGATCATCGCGCGCGGGGCCGAGGTGTTCGCGCTGCTGAACCTGTACCCGTACAACCCCGGCCACCTGATGGTGCTGCCGTACCGGCACGTGGCGGACTACACCGAGCTGACGGTCGCGGAGACCGCCGAGCTCGCGGCGTTCACGCAGAGGGCCATGAAGGTCGCGCGGCACGTGGCGTCGCCGCACGGGTTCAACATCGGCATGAACCAGGGCGTCGTCGCCGGCGCCGGGATCGCCGCCCACCTGCACCAGCACGTGGTGCCGCGGTGGGGCGGGGACGCGAACTTCATGCCGGTCATCGGGCACACCAAGGTGCTGCCGCAGCTGCTGGGGGAGACCCGTCAGCTGCTGGCGGACGGCTGGAAGGCCGTCGACTGATCGCTTAGCGGTGCTTATCTGTTGACTTTCGATAGATCGCAGGCGACAGTAGGGCCTATGCCTCGCCTACTGCTGCCCTTGATCGGTTGCGTCCTCCTCGCCGCGCTCGGCGTCGGCGCGCTCATGTACGCCCAGTACGACGATGCCCCGGGCCTCGGGCTCATCGCGTTCGTGCTGATTTTCGGTGCCATCGCTCTCGCTGTTCGCGCGGTATTGCGAGCTAAACGAGGCGTTTAGTCGGCGTGCCCGTGATTGAAAGCCGTACTAATTCTTGGACAAAAGAGTGACAAAAACCACTCACGTTGTCCTGCCTGGACAATCAAGGTTGTTTCCACATGGCAAGTAATAGGTTTCGGTTGCTTCTTTCGGGTGCATTTGACCAGTCGATCGAGACGTAACAGCAGCACAAAGCGATTCCAGGTAGGTGAGATCACCCACCTGGAGGTGTCAACTGCGAGTCAAGTCCCCGCCTATGGCCGATCGTCTCACCGTGTGCGAATGGTTACGGTGCGAACATGACCGCACCTGAGCGTTCGCGATTAGCGAGAGAGCGGCTTTCGCGTGAACTACGCCGGTTGCGCACCGAGGCGAAGATGACCGGCACGGCCACCGCCCGTGCCACCGGGATGAGCCAGTCAAAGCTGTCGAAGATCGAGAACGGCATGCTGCTCCCGTCTGTGACGGACGTGGAGCGTCTCGTGGCGGAACTGGCCGCCGCGAGGGAGACGCGCATCGAACTGGTCGAACTCGCCAGGTCGCTGCACGCGGAGGCGGAGACCCGCCGCGTCGTGCTGCACCGAGGAGCGCACCGCCACCAGCAGACGATAAGCCGTGTGGAGGCGCGGGCCGCGACGTCGAGGTTCTTCCAGGTCAACCTGGTGCCCTCGCTGCTGCAGTCCGAGTCCTACCTGCGGATCGTGCTGGGGACGATGCCGCATTCGGAGCAGGAGGCCGCGGTGGCCGCCCTGCGCACCCGCCGTTCCCGGATGGACGACCTGGCGAAGCAGTTCGTGTTCGTGCTCAACGAAAGCGCGCTGCGCTGGCGGATGGGCTCGGCCGAGTTGATGGCGGAACAGGTGGAACACCTGGCCGCGATCCAGCGCCGCCCGAACGTCCGTCTCGGCGTGGTGCCGTGGTCGGCCGACGCGAACGTCGTCGCCCTGCACGGATTCCACATCTACGACGAGCGCGTCGTCACGGTCAGCGTGCTGACCGGCAACGCCACCATCACCGACCCGTTGGACGTGCGGGAGTACCTCGCGCTGTTCGGGCGGCTGGAGCGGCTGGCGGTGCGAGGGGAGGAGTTGCAGGGGTTGCTCAAGCGCATCGCCGAGGACCACCGCCGGCTCGGGTAGTACGCCGCGGCCGGCGAGGGGTCCTGGGGGAAGGATCCGAGGAGAGGGGGCGGGCGGGCTGTTCGCGGGTGCCGGGTGGCGCCTGACGGCCCGCCTCCCGGCTTCGGCCGGAAGCGGGGGTTCGTGTGGTCGCCGTCGCTCGGCTGCCCTGCGAGGGTCCGCTCACCGGTGCCTGCCGCCCCGCTTGTCGGTCGTCCTATCCGTCTGCTGTCCCGCCCGTCTGCTGTCCCGCCCGTCGGTCGTTCCGCTTGTCGGTCGTTCCGCTTGTCGGTCGTCCTACCCGCCTGCCGTCCCGCCTGTCTGCCGTCCCGCCCGCGCCCACGCGCGTGATTCCCGGACGTTCCGCGTCAGGTCCGCCCAGCGGGCACCCATCCCCGCCGATCCACCCGTCGCGCCTCACCCGCGAGCGGTGCGTTTCACCAGTCCAGCTAGGCTGCGACTGCCATGCTGAACATCTTCGCTCGCGCGTCCGTCTCGCGCGTCACCGATCCGATCGGGGCGTGGCTGCTGGCGCGTGGCCTCACGCCCAACGCCGTGACCGTGGGCGGCACGATCGGTGCCGTCGCGAGCGCGCTGTGGTTCATTCCCCGCGGGCAGCTGTTCCTGGGCTGCGCGCTGGTGACCTTCTTCGTGCTGCTCGACCTCATCGACGGCGCCATGGCGAGAGCGCAGGGGCCCACGAGGTTCGGGGCCGTGCTCGACGCCACCTGCGACCGCATCGCGGACGGGGCGTTGTTCGCGGCGCTCACCTGGTACGCGTTCGACACCGGTGACCGGTGGACGGCGGCGGCCGGGTTCATCTGCCTGGTGGCCTCGCAGGTCATCTCCTACGTCAAGGCTCGCGCCGACGCGTCCGGGCTCTCCGCGGACGGCGGGCTGGCCGAGCGGGCCGAGCGGTTCATCGTCGCGCTGATCGGCGCCGGGGTGCAGGGGCTGGGTGTGCCCTACCTGATGGCCATCTCGCTGTGGCTGCTCGCGGCGATGACGGTCGTGACGGTGCTGCAGCGGATCCTCGCCGTCGCGAAGTCCGCGCGGGAGGCGGCGTGAACCTCGCGACCCTCGGGTACAGCGCCGGGTGGCGGCTGATCCGCCTGCTGCCGGAGTCGTGGGCGCGCGGGCTGTTCCGGGCCGGCGCCGACTACGCGGTGAAGCGCGGTGGCGCGAGCATCGAGCAGTTGCGCACGAACCTGAAGCGCGTCGTGCCGCAGGCCGGTGAGGACGAGCTCGACGACATGGTGCGCGACTCGCTGCGGTCGTACGCGCGGTACTGGTGCGAGGCGTTCCGCCTGCCGTCGATGGACCTCAAGGCGGCCTACGAGAAGTGCGACTCGCAGGTGTCCGGCGTGGAGAACCTCGACGCGGCTCTCGCAAACGGCACCGGCGCGGTCGTGGCGCTGCCGCACAGCGGCAACTGGGACATGGCGGGTGTCTGGCTCGTCGGCCACTCCGGCACGTTCACGACGGTCGCCGAGCGGCTCAAGCCCGAGTCGCTCTACCGCAAGTTCGTGGAGTTCCGCGAGACGCTCGGCTTCGAGGTGCTGCCGCTGCACGGCGGCGACCGTCCACCCGCGACGGTGCTGGCCGAACGCCTGCGCGCCAACAAGGTCGTGTGTCTGCTGGCGGACCGGGACCTGACGTCGTCCGGTGTGCCGGTGACGTTCTTCGGCGAGCAGACCCTGATGCCCGCGGGCCCGGCGCACCTGGCCTCGACGACGGGCGCCGCGCTGCTGCCGGTCGGCTGCTGGTTCACCGAGGACGGCTGGCACTTCCGCATCCACCCGCCGATCAAGGTCAGCAACGTCCAGACCGCCACGCAGGCCGTCGCGGACGTCTTCGCCGCCGACATCGCCGCGCACCCCGCCGACTGGCACATGCTGCAGAAGCTCTGGCTCGCCGACCTGCCGGAGAAGCGCCGCGCCGCCCTGGCCAGGAGGCTCGCCCGGTGAAGGTCGGGATCGTCTGCCCGTACTCGCTCGACGTGCCGGGGGGAGTGCAGGCGCACGTCGTCGACCTCGCGCGCGCCCTCATCGGCCTCGGGCACGACGTCAACGTCTTCGCGCCGGCCGACGACGACCAGGCGCTGCCGCCGTTCGTCACCTCCGCCGGCCGCGCGGTCGCCATCCCCTACAACGGGTCCGTGGCACGCCTGAGCTTCGGTCCGGTCTCCTACGCGCGGGTCCGCCGCTGGATCGACGAGCACCAGTTCGACGTCCTGCACCTGCACGAGCCGACGGCGCCGTCCCTGTCGTTCCTGGCGCTGGTGGTCGCGGACGGCCCGATCGTCGCCACCTTCCACACCTCGACGCCGCGCTCCAAGATGCTGTCGGCGTTCCAGCCCGTGCTGCAGCCGTTCCTCGAGAAGGTCACCGCCCGCATCGCCGTCTCCGCGCTCGCGCGGCGCGTCCAGGTCGAGCACCTCGGCGGCGACGCGGTGGAGATCCCGAACGGCGTCGACGTCGACTTCTTCGCCTCCGCGTCCACTTTGGACGGCTACCCGCGCTCCGGCGGCACGATCGGCTTCGTCGGCCGCTACGACGAACCGCGCAAGGGCATGCCGATCCTGTGGGAGGCGTTCGGCCTGATCGCCGACGAGTTCCCGGACGTGCGCCTGCTCGTCGTGGGCCGCGGCGACAACCCGTTCGACGGCCCGCACTCCGACCGCGTGGACCTGCTCGGCCAGGTCAGCGACGAGGACAAGGCCCGCATGCTGCGCTCGCTCGACGTCTACGTCGCCCCGAACACCGGCGGCGAGTCGTTCGGCATCATCCTGACCGAGGCCATGTCCGCCGGCACCGCCGTGGTGGCGAGCGACCTCGACGCGTTCCGCCGCGTGCTCGACGACGGCAAGGCGGGCGCGCTGTTCCCGGTCGGCGACGCGCACGCCCTGGCCGACGCGCTGCGCTCGGTGCTGCGCGACTCCGCCCTGCGCGCCGAGTACGTCGACCTCGCCTCCCAGCGGGTGCAGGCGTTCGACTGGTCGGTCGTCGCGAGCCAGGTGCTGCGCGTCTACGAGAGCGCCATCGCCGCCGACCCGCGCCGGGTGAGCGAGGCATGACCACGTTGATCATCCGATCGGACACCGGCCAGCCATGACCACCGCCGTCGTCGTTGTCGTCCTGACCCTGCTGTTCGCCGCCTGGGTCCTGTCGATCGCGAACCGCCTCGACCGCCTGCACGTCCGCACCGACGCCGCCTGGGCCGCGCTGGACGCCGCCCTCGCCCGCCGGGCCGTCGTCGTCCGGGCGCTGCTGGACCCCGCGCTCTCCGCCGCCGCGTCGAAGGCCGAGGCGGCGTCCCGCGCCGACCGCGAACAGGCCGAGAACGAACTCTCCGGCCTGCTCGGCGCCCTGGACCGCTCGGCCGTGGCGCAGGCACTGGCCTTCGAGCTCGCCGACGCCGAGGAACGCGTGGTGCTCGCCCGCCGCGTCCACAACGACGCCGTCCGCGACACCCTGCTGCTGCGCCGCCGCCGGGTGGTCCGGTGGCTGAGGCTCGCGGGCACCGCTCCGCAGCCGTCGTACTTCGAGATCGCCGAACCCACGGCCCCTTCCGACGCGGTGATGCTCAAGCCCCGCCCGTCCGCACGGGTGGTCCTGACCGACGCCGGGGGCCGCGTGCTGCTGTTCCACGGCTTCGACCCCGCCCGCCCCCAGGAGCTGTTCTGGTTCACCGTCGGCGGCGGCGTCGAGGAGGGCGAGGAACTGCGCGAGGCCGCGGTCCGCGAGGCCTTCGAGGAGACCGGCCTGAAGCTCACGTCCGAGGAGCTGGTCGGCCCGATCTGGCGTCGCCGCGCGGTGTTCAGCTTCGACGGCGAGACGTTCGACGCCGAGGAGTGGTTCTTCCACGCCTCCGTCGAGGGCGACCTGACGATCGACACGTCGGGGTTCAACGACGTCGAGGAGACCAGCATCTCCGGCCACCGCTGGTGGAGCGCGGAGGAGCTGGAGTCCACAGAGGACACGGTGTACCCGGTGCAGCTGGCCGAACTGCTGCCCGCGCTCAGCCAGGACTGGGACGGTCAGACCCGTCCTGTGCGCTGACGTCGCGCCAGTGGTCGAGCTTCGCCCGGGTGGAACGCACGTCGGGATGACGCTCGCCGAGCACCCTGATCTGGTCCGCCAGCAGGATCTCGAACTCCTCCACGGCCTCGGTGTGCCGGCCTGAGAGCCCCAGGTGCTGCGCGAGGCTCCACCGGTTCAGCAGCGTGCGCTGGTGGTCCGGGCCGAGCACCCGGAGCTGGTCCTCCAGCAGGTCTTCCAGCCGGTCCGCCGCGTCGTCGATGTCGCCGGCGGAGGCCAGGACGGCGGCGAGGCCGTAACGCGCGTCCAGCGTCCTCTCGTCATCGGGACCCACCGCGCGTTCCAGGTCGCGCACCAGCATCTCGAAGGACTCCACCGCACGGTCGTGGAAACCGGCCTTCGCCTGCGCGTACGCGAGGTTGTGGCGGGTGGTCCAGGTGATCGTGTCGTGCGGGCCGAGCACCCGCACCTGGTCGAAGTACAGGTCGCGCAACGCCTTGGCCGCCCGCGCCCGGTCACCCGACTCGCCGATCCAGTGGGCCAGGTTGTTGCGGACCCTCAGCGTCTCGCGGTGGTCCTGCCCGAACACCCGGGTCACGTCGTGGAGCAGGCCCTCGTACTCCCGCAGCGCCCCGGCCGCGTCGCCTCCCTCGCCACGCCAGGCGGCCGCGTTGTTGCGGCTGAGCAAGGTGTCGAGGTGGTCGGGACCCAGGTTCGCCGACGCGGTGGCCCGGAGGTCGTCGAAGTACCGGGCGGCCTCCGCGTGGTGGCCCGACTCGCCGAGGCTCCGTCCCGCGCGGAACAGCACGAAGTGGGCGGTCGGGCTCCACAGGCGGGTGCCGCCCGCGTCGGCGAGCGCCTTGGCGTTGGCTCGCAGCACCTGACCCCGCAACGGATCCGTCACGCCGTCCGGCCACGCCTGCTCCAGCGCGTCCGCGGCGGCCCTGACCACCGCGCCGGCCCGTTCGCCCGACAGGGCCTCACGGGTGGCGCGCTGCACGAGCGCGTGCACCCGCACCGACCCCTCGCTGAAGCCGACGAGGCTCAACCGGTGCAGGCAGCTGAGCCCGTCGCGGGCGTCGAGCTCGTCCACGCCGAGGAAGGCGAGCATCACCGGCGTGGTGAAGACCGCGACCGGGATCCCGTTGGGGTCCAGCACACTCGCGACGTCGAGCAGCGGCCGTACCACCGCGGTCCGGGCGAGCCGGTCGGCCTGCTCGACCGCGAGCGACCAGGTCGCCGCGCTGGGGTCGAGCCGCCGCGGCAGCAGGGCCCGGTACTGCGCGCACGACACGTGCTCGTCCAGCATGTTCGCCGCGGCCTGGGCCAGCGCGACCGGCAACCCGCCGAGGTCGCGCACCAGCCCGTCGTCGTCGAGCAGCTCGGGCCGGTCGGCCAGAGCCGTGCGCAGGTAGGCGATCCCCTCGGCCTCGGTGAACGCCTCGACGTCGACCAGCCTGCGCTGGTGCCCGCGCAGCACGGCGTCGCGGCGCAGCGTCGTCACGACGACCTGACCGTTCGCCGGAGGCCACAGGTCGTCGAGGTCGGCGGGCGTCCTCAGGTCGTCCAGCACCACGAGCCACGGTTCGTGCGTGCCCGCCAGCCACTCCAGGAACGTCCGCGCGCCCCGCTCGGGGTCCTCGACGCCGAACAGCTTCGCGGCCACGTCGGCGTACCCGGCGACGATCGCCTCGCGCGAGCTCGCCGTGACCCACACCAGCAGGTCGACCTCACCGGCGGCCCACTCCCGTTCGGCGTGGTCGGCGGCGAGCTGGCTCTTGCCCACCCCGGACAGTCCGGACAGCACCGTCACCGGCGCGCCGAGGTCGGCGGACCGCTGCTGGAACGCGGCCGCGCGCGGAGGCACCAGGCCGCACCGCAGCGGGAGGGTGGCCCGCTGCGGAACGGGGTGCTGGTGGTGGTGGAAGTCGCCGGTGAACGCGCCGACCTGCAGGACCATGCCGCTCACGTCTCCGTGCACGGTGTTCTCCACGGACTGCGCGGGCAGGTCGGCGTCGTCAGGCATCAAGAACCATTATCACCACTAGACGGCGGGGATGACCGCCGACCCGTAGGCGTCCCGCGTCTTGTCCTTCTCGTCGTGCATCAGGTAGAGCGCGAAGTTGTCGACCCCGATCTCCTTCAGCTCCTGCAACCGTTCGACGTGCGCCGACTCCGGCCCGACGAGGCAGAACCGGTCCACGATCGCGTCCGGCACGAAGTCCGTGGACCGGTTGCCCGCCTTGCCGTGGTGGGAGTAGTCGTAGCCCTCGCGGTCCTTGATGTAGTCCGTCAGGGTCTTGGGCACGGCGCCCGAGTCCCCGTACCGCGCCACCAGGTCCGCGACGTGGTTGCCGACCATGCCGCCGAACCACCGCAGCTGGTCGCGCTGGTGCGCGAGGTCCGTGCCCACGTAGGCCGGTGCCGCCACGCACATCGTGATGGCCGACGGGTCCCGTCCGGCGGCCTGCGCGGCCTCGCGGACCGAGCCGATCGTCCAGCGGGCGATGTCCGGGTCGGCGGTCTGCAGGATGAAGCCGTCGGCCTGCTCGCCGACCATCTTCAGCGCCTTGGGACCGTACGCGGCCATCCACATCTCGAGCTTTCCGTTGCGCACCCAGGGGATCTGCACCGCGGTGCCGTGGTGCTCGACCTCCCGTCCCTCGGCCAGCTCCTTGATCACGTGCATCGCCTCGCCCAGCGTCGCGAGCGTCGCGGGCTTCTGGCCGATCACGCGGCGGGCCGAGTCACCCCGGCCGATGCCGCAGACGGTGCGGTTGCCGAACATGTCGTTCAGCGTCGCGAACAGGGAGGCCGTCACGGACCAGTCGCGCGTGGACGGGTTCGTGACCATCGGGCCGATGATCAGGTCGCGGGTGGCGGAGAGCACCTGCGAGTAGATGACGAACGGCTCCTGCCAGAGCACGCAGGAGTCGAACGTCCAGCCGTAGCGGAAGCCGCAGTCCTCGGCCGCCCGGAGGCCCTCCACCACGTCCCGCGCCGGCGGGTCGGTCTGCAGCACTACACCGAAGTCCACGGGTGACCGCCTTTCTCAGACGAGGTACTGGTTGAGGTCGCGGGACACGAAGCGGCCGTGGCCCGTCGAACCGTGGTAGGCGCCGTCCGCGATCACCTTGCGGCCGCGGGAGAACACGGTGTCGACCTTGCCGGTGACCTCGAAGCCCTCGTAGGCCGAGTAGTCCACGGCCATGTGGTGGGTCTCCGCGGAGATCGTCTGCGACGCCTTCGGGTCGTAGATCACGACGTCCGCGTCGGCTCCCGGTGCGATCACGCCCTTGCGCGGGTACATGCCGAACATCCGCGCGGGAGTCGTGGAGACGATCTCGACCCAGCGTTCGCGGGTGATCTCGCCCTTCACGACGCCCTGGTGCAGCAGGTCGACGCGGTGCTCGACGCCGGGCATGCCGTTGGGGATCTTGGAGAAGTCGCCGACGCCGAGCTGCTTCTGGTCCTTGAAGCAGAACGGGCAGTGGTCGGTGCTCACGACCGAGAGGTCGTTGGTCCGCAGCCCCCGCCACAGCGACGACTGGTGTTCCTTGGGCCGCAACGGCGGCGAGGCGACGTACTTGGCACCCTCGAAACCGGGCTTGGCCAGGTCCTCCAGCGACAGGTAGAGGTACTGCGGGCACGTCTCGGCGAACACGTTCTGGCCGGTGTCCCGGGCGGCCGTGACGGCGTCGAGAGCCTGCGACGCCGAGAGGTGCACGATGTAGAGCGGGGAGCCCGTCACCTTCGCGAGCTGGATCGCGCGGGACGTCGCCTCGCCCTCCAGCTCCGGTGGCCGGGTCAGGCCGTGCTGCACCGGGTCGCCCAGGCCCGAGGCCAGCGCCTGCGCGACGAGCTGGTCGATCGCGATGCCGTTCTCCGCGTGCATCATGATCGTGGCACCGGTCTCGCGCGCCTTCTGCATGGCGCGCAGGATCTCGCCGTCCGTCGCGTAGAAGACGCCGGGGTAGGCCATGAACATCTTGAAGCTGTTCACGCCCGCCGCGATGCAGGAGTCCATCTCCTTGAGCGACTCGTCGGTCACGTCGGAGATGATCATGTGGAAGCCGTAGTCGACCGCGCAGTTGCCGTCGGCCTTGGTGTGCCACTTGTCCAGAGTGGACAACAGGCTGCTTCCCTTGGGCTGCACGGCGAAGTCGACGATGGTGGTCGTGCCGCCCCACGCCGCCGCGGTCGTGCCCGTCTCGAACGTGTCGGCGGACTGGGTGCCGCCGAACGGCATCTCCATGTGCGTGTGCGCGTCGATGCCACCGGGGATGACGTACTTCCCGGCGGCGTCGATCACCTCGTCGGCCTGCACCTCGAACCCCGGCGTCACCAGGGCGGCGACGTGCTCGCCCTGGATGAGCACGTCGGCGGCGTGCGAGCCGGTCGCGTTGATGACCAGGCCGTTGCGGATCAGAGTGCTCACGGGTTCACCAGGCCCTCGTAGGTGTCGGGGCGGCGGTCGCGGTAGAACGCCCACGTGTCGCGGACCTCGGTCAGCAGGTCCAGGTCGAGGTCGCGCACCACGAGCTCTTCCTCGGTGTCCGACGCGGCGTCGCCGACGAGCTGCCCGCGCGGCGAGACGAAGTACGTCTGGCCGTAGAAGTCGTTGTCGCCCAGCGGTTCCACGCCCACCCGGTTGATCGCGCCGACGAAGTACTCGTTCGCGACGGCCGCGGCGGGCTGCTCCAGCCGCCACAGGTACTCGCTCAACGACCTGCTCGTGGCCGACGGGTTGAACACGATCTTCGCGCCCGCGAGGCCGAGTGCGCGCCAGCCCTCGGGGAAGTGGCGTTCGTAGCAGATGTAGACGCCGATCCGGCCGACCGCGGTGTCGAACACTGGGTACCCGAGGTTGCCGGGCTTGAAGTAGAACTTCTCCCAGAAGCCCTTCACCTGCGGGATGTGGTTCTTGCGGTACTTGCCGAGGTACGTGCCGTCCGCGTCGATCACGGCCGCGGTGTTGTAGTAGACGCCGGGCTGTTCGACCTCGTACATCGGCACGATCAGCACGATGTTGTTCTGCGCGGCCACTTCCTGCATCAGCGCCGTCGTGGGCCCGTCCGGGATCGACTCGGTGTAGGAGTAGTAGTCCGCGTCCTGGACCTGGCAGAAGTACGGGCCGTAGAAGAGTTCCTGGAGGCAGAGCACCTGTGCGCCCTGGGATGCGGCAGCGCGGATGTGCTCGACCGCGTTCGCGATCATCGACTCCTTGTCGCCCGTCCACTTCTGCTGGACGAGCGCCGCCCGGATGATGTTGCTCACCTGGTCGTCTCCTTTGCCGAGTTGTCCTTCAGAGCGAGGAAGACCAGGAAGCCGGCCGCGAAGCCGACGACCCAGTTGTAGTCGTAGAGGGGCTTGAGGAACCCGATCAGCCCGCCCTCGGGGAACGGCCCGCCGTGGGCGCCGCCGACCGCGAGCACCGAGCCCACGAGCGTCGCCACGACCGCGCGCCAGTTCCAGCCGCTGTTGAACCAGTAGGCGCCCTTGCCGTCCATGTAGAGGTCGGCGAGCTCCAGCCGCGTCTTCTTGATCACCCAGTACCCGGCGACGAACACGCCGGCCACCGAGGCCAGCAGGCCGCCGTAGAACCCGAGCCACGCGAAGATGTAGATGTTCGGGTCGGAGATCAGCCGCCACGGCTGGATCACGATGCCGATGACACCGGTGATCAGGCCGCCGACCGCGAACGTGATCTTGCGCGGGAAGGCGTTCGAGAAGTCGTAGGAGGGGCTGACGACGTTCGCCGCGAGGTTCGCCGAGATCGTGGCGAGCACCAGCGAGACCAGCGCGACGACCACGAGGAACGTGTTGTCGAAGCGCGAGGCGAGCTCCGCCGGGTCCCAGATCGGCTCGCCGTACAGCGCCTGCGCGCCCGACGTCGTCAGGATCGCCACGATCGCGATGAACGACATCGTGGTCGGCAGACCGAGGATCTGGCCGGTCACCTGCTTGCGCTGGCTGCCGCCGAACCGCGTGAAGTCCGGCATGTTGAGGCTGAGCGTCGACCAGAACGCGATCATGCCCATCAGCGCGGGGAAGAAGAGCTTCCAGAAGTCAGGGCCCCAGCCGAGCTTGCTGGGCGCGTCGAGGATCGGCCCGAAGCCGCCCGCCTTCACCAGCACGTAGCCCAGCAGGATCAGGAACCCGACGCTCACGAGCGGCGCCGTCCAGTTCTCGAACCGCCGGATCGCCTCCATGCCGCGCCAGATCACCAGCATCTGCACGACCCAGAAACCGAAGAAGCACAACCACAACGTCCACGGCTGGCCGCCGATCGACGACGCCTTGGTCCACCCCTCCCCGGTCAGCCGACCGATGATCACGTGCAGCGCCTTGCCGCCGACCCACGTCTGGATGCCGAACCAGGCGCAGGCGATGAACGCTCGGAGGAGTGCGACGAGGTTCGCGCCGCGGACGCCGTAGAAGGCGCGGGCGAACACGGGGAACGGGATGCCGTACTTCGTGCCCGCGTGGCTGTTGAGCAGCATGGGGACGAGCACGATCAGGTTGCCGAGCGTGATCGTCAGGAACGCCTGCACCCAGTCCATGCCGATCGCGATCAACGACGCCGCGAGCGTGTAACTGGGGATGTTGTGCGCCATGCCCATCCACAGCGCGAAGAAGTTGTACGTCGACCATGTCCGCTTCTCGACGGGCACGGGGGCGAGTTCGGGGTTGAAGAACCTGCTGTCCTTGATGGGACCTGTGTCGCTCAGTTCGACGCGGCCATCGGGTGTGACCTGGGGCGGTGAGGACTCGACTGCCATCGTTCAACCCCCTGTTACGCTGCTGAAACAACGCCATCCCGGTCGGATTCCATCCCGGAATCCTGGGTCCGCCGCTGCAGGTGTGGCAGTGTCAGAGTGTCCACTCTTGTCATGATCGGCGCACATTGTGTTCCACTGGCGTGCATGGGGATGTCACGGCGGGCCTTGCTGGCGGCGGGCGCGGGCCTGGTGGGAGCGGCCGGAACGTACGGCGCGCTGACCCCGCGAGGCCGTCGTCTGCTCGGGTGGACCGGCCCCGACGGAGTGGTGCCTTCGGTCGAGGCCGTACCCGTTCAGCCCACGCCGTGGGGCGCGTGGATGGGTGCTTCCGGCCCCGTCGTGCTCGTGCTGCACGGGCGCGGCGGCAGCGTGGCGTGGTGGGAGGAGCTGGGGCTGCCCCGGTTCCTGAACGGGCGCGGGTTCCGGTGTGCGGTGCTCAACGGTCGTAACGACTACTGGGTCTCGTTGGAGCCGCCCGTGCCGTTCGAGGCCGCGTTGGGGGTGTCGATGGGCGGGTTCGGGGTGCTGGACCTCGCGTCCCGGCAGCCGGTGAAGGCCGTGGCGGCGATCAGCCCGGCGGTGTTTCCGTCGTGGGAGGACGCCGAGCGGATCGACGGGTTCGCTTCGCGTGAGGTGTGGGAGGCGCACGAACCGTTGCGGCACACGGACAGGATCACGTCACCGGTCGGTGTGTGGTGCGGGCGGGAGGATCCGTTCCACGATCCTGCGCGGGAACTGGCGGGCGCCGTGGGTGCTGTTGGCTCGTTCGAGCACGGTGAGCACGACGTCGGCTATTGGCGGCGGGTGCTGCCGGAGGCGTTGGAGTTCATCGGGCGGCGACTTTGAGCCGCACCACGGCCGTGCCCGCCTTGCGGTCGTGCCACGTCCGCGTGCCGCGCAGGTCCAGCGCCTCCGCCACGGACAGCACCAGCAGCACGAACCCGGCCACCAGCAGCAACGACCCCGCCGGCCCCGTGCTGATGTGCTCGCCGACGACCACCCAGGGCTGCTGCCACCCGAGGCCCGCCATCAGCGCCGGCTCCCGCCACCCCAGCCCGGTCAGCACGAGCACCACGCCCGCACCGGGCAGCGCGGTCGTGATGAGCGTGCGCGCCAGCGCCCGCCTGAAGGTCAGGCCGGACGCGGGACCCACGACCCGCAGCCCCGTCAGGGCCTTGCCGAGGGTGTTCAGCCGGAGCAGCAGTGCGTCGTACACCGCCGCGCAGAGCACCACCAGCACGGGTTCGTGGACCAACGGCCACGCCACGACCAGCACCAAGAGCCAGTCGAGCACACGGGCGATCAGCCGACGAACGAGCATGATTCACGCTAAGCGGCGAAAGTCCGTCATAAGTGGTCAGTTCATGGCCAGTTGGCGAGCGAACTCGGCGACCCACCTGCCGTTGTCGCGCCTGGTCGAACGCGAGGTCAGGCCGTCGGCCGCGAACGCCTCGACCTCGGCGGGCGTGAGCGGCCACGGCGGACCGTCCGGGTCGGGACCCTCGTCGCGCGCCACCGCGAGGACCAGCAGCGTCGAGCCGGTCAGCGACGAGACCCGCTCTGCCGCCTCGGCGTGCAGGTTCACCGGAAGCGCCTGCACCGTCATGTTCTCCACGACGAGGTCGAACGCGCGGTGCCACTCGGCGGGCGGGTCCAGCAGGTCGGCGACCACGTAGGACACGGAGGACGACGGGTAGCGCTCCTGGACGGTCGCCACGGCGGTGGGGGAGATGTCGAACGCGGTCACCTCGAACCCGAGCGAGGCCAGGAACTCCGCGTCACGGCCGTAGCCGCAGCCCACGACCAGCGCGCGCTGGCCGGTGCCGTCGACGCCGTTCGCCCACTCGACGAGGTGCGGTTGCGGATGGGGAACGTCCCAGGGGACGGAGGCGGTGCCGGCGACCGCCTCCGCGTAGAGGTTCTCGAACCATCCGGTGGGGTTGGCGGCCTGCAGGCGGCGAGCGTCGTCATCAGCGGACATGACGACAACCCTGTCAGGTCACCGCGCGGCGCGCGCCCGAGTTACGTACTCCACCAGGCCGTCGTCCGCCGGCCACCCGATCTGCGAGCTGATCGACGCCTTGTTCTCGTCCCACGACCGCTGCGCCGCCGCCTGCACGGCCGGGTCGCCGCCGGTGAACCTCGCACCCAGCTCGTCCCACTGCCGCGCCAGCTCGACGACGCGCGGGTCGTCCGGGGGAGTGCCGTCGGCCAGGTGCCGACGCAGCTGCCCGACCAGGTCCAGCCACGACGCCTTCAGCGCCTCCACCGCCTCCGGGCCCATCGCCGCCGCACGCGACCGGAGGTCACCCAGCTGGTCGGCGGTGAAGTAGCTCTCCTACACGGACATCATCTCCAAAGTGGACAGAAGGGACTCGGTGGTGTGCCCGTCGAGCAACGCGGTCAGCCGCGACCGCAGTGCGTCCACCTGTCGTGCTCGCGCGTTCAAGGAAGCCAGCTGGGCCTCGAAGAGCGGGCGCAGCGAGTCCGAACGGGACAGTGCCGATCGGACGTCTTCCGGAGAAAGACCGAGCTGGCGCAACGATCTCACCTGATAGAGGCGGCGGACGTCGTCCGGTGTGTACCGACGGTGACCGGATGGCGTGCGCTCGGAGGCGACGACCAGTCCGATCTCGTCGTGGTGGTGCCGCGTGCGGACTGTCAGTCCGCTCGCTTTGGCCAGGTCACCGACGCTCCAACGGGTCACACCACGACCGTAGGACCTCCCGTGGCGGGAGGTTCGACCCCTGAACACCCGATCGAGCGGGTTAATTCGCGAACCGAACGCGCCGATGAAATCGAAGATCGGTCCCCAAACCAGATTGAGGAAAACTGTGTCTCGTTCCGGACTGTTCCGTGCCGCCGCCCTGCTCGCCGCCAGCGCCGCCCCGCTCCTCGCGGGTTCCGCCAGCGCCGCGGAGCTTCCCCAGCTGGGCGCCGGCGTTCCCGAGGTCGGCGCGGACAAGCTGATCGGCGACGCCTCCCAGCACGCCAACCCGCTCGAGTCGGCCAGCGCCGTCCAGCTGCCGCACGTCGGTACGCCCGTCGGTGCCGACCTGCCGGTTCCCGCGCTTCCGGGCGCCGCGCAGGAGCGCACCATCCCGGCCCCCGCCGTCCCGCAGCTCGGCACCCTCCCGTCCGTGCCGCACGCCCAGGACCTGACCGGCAACGCGCACGTCGGCGACCTGCGGGCCCCGGCCCTGCAGGACCTGCCGACCAACGGCGTCGTGCCGAACGCAGGCGTTCTCTCGGGTGTTCACCCGACGATCAACGGCTGAGTTCCCACGTCGAAAATGGGCCCGTGCGCGCTCACGGGCCCATTTCGTGGACCAGCAGGGCGACGTACAGCGAGAGCACGGACTCCGGGTCCTCCAGCGAGACGCCGAGAACCTGCTCGATCCGCCCCAGCTGCTGGTAGTAGGCAGTGCGCGAGAGGTGGGCCGCCGCGGCCGCCGCCGACTTGTTGCCGCCGTTCTCGCACAGGCACCGCAGCAGCTCGACCAGCCGGGAGCCCTGCGCCGAGTCCCGCGCCAGCAACGGCCCGAGCTCGCGGTCCGCGAACGCCCGCACCCGTTCGTCCTCGCGCAGCAGGTGCAGCAGCCCGCGCAGCCGCACGTCGTCGAGCCGGTGGTAGAGCTGCGATCCCGGTGCCCGCAACGCCGCCCCGGCCACGTGCGCGGCCTCGCCGAGCGAGCGCCGAACGTCCGTTGTGGACGTCACGGTCGTGCCGACGGCGATGACGACGGAGGACGCCGCCGTGCGGTGCACCTCGCGTGCGACCTTGCGCAGAACCCCTTCCACACCAATGGTCATCGGCACCGAGAGCAGCGCACGCACCGAGGTGTCGTCCACGACGCCGACGAGTGCCGCGACCGTGACCCGCCGTGCGGCCAGCGCCGTCGCCTCCGCGAGATCACGCAGAACCTCCTGCGTGGCCAGCGTTTGTCCCTGCAGCACGGACACCGGGCGGACCGCGACGCCGATCAGCTGCCGTCGTTCCAACGGCACGCCGAGCGCCGCCGCCCGCGCGCCGAGGTCCGGTGACTGGGGCGACTGACCGAGCAGCTGGGCCAGCAACGTCCGGTGCGTCTGCCGTTCCAGCGACTCCCGGTCGCGCGCCACGAGCCGATGCACGGCCAAAGCCGACGCGGCGCGCTCGGCCACCACGACGTGCCGGTGCGGTGGTGGCTCGGGCGAGACCATCACGAGCCGGCCCCAGTCCGCGCCCCGCGCCCCGACGATCGTGATCAGCCAGCCGGACGCGGTGTCGTAGGCGGTCCGCTCGGACACCGTGACCGCACGGGAGCGCGCCGCCCAGTCGTCCAGCAGCGCCGCGGGGTCGTGCCCGGCCGCGTCGTAGGCGAGCACGTCGTGGCCGAGCGTCTCCAGCACGACCGCCAGCCCGGACGTCCGCGCCACCTCGCGCAGCACCTCGGACGGTTCGGCGCCCGCGACCGTCAGCGCCGTGAACGTCTCGTGCACCTGCTCGGCCGCTCGCAGCTCGGCGAGCTGGGCCTCCACGATCAGCCCCACGACGGCCTCGGTCACGGCGACGTACCTGGTCTCCTCGGTGAGCGTGACCAGCGGCAACCCGTGCCGCTCGGCCTCGGTGACGAGCGCGGCGGGCACGTCGTCGCGCCACCTCCGGCCGAGCTCGACGATCAACCCGGCGCAGCCCACGGCGGCCAGTTCCTCGACGTACCGGGCGAGGCCGGACTCGGGCAGCATCACGCCCGTCGTGAGCACCAGCTCGCCGCCGCGCAGCAACGGCGCGATGTCTGCGATCTCCGCCACATGCACCCATCGCACGCGTCGCGACAGACCGGCGGACCCCGCCACCAAACGCGGCCTTCCCTGCCGGATGACCGGCAGAGCGACGACTTCGGCGACCGTCGGGTACATGGACACAACGTAATGCCAACCAGCCGATCCGGGTACAGGTTGTGCATGGCGGCGAACTGCGGACCCCAGCAGACTCCGAAGTGAGGCGGAGACCCCCTGGAGGACGTGATGGCCCACAAGGAGCTGCTGGCACGACACCGCGCGGTGATGCCGAAGTGGCTGGCCCTCTACTACGACGAGCCCATCGAGATCGCGAGCGCCAGCGGGCGCCGGGTGACCGACCGCGAGGGCACGACCTACCTGGACTTCTTCGCGGGCATCCTGACCAACGCCATCGGCTACGACGTCGCGGAGATCAGCGACGCGATCCGCAGGCAGGTCGACACGGGCGTGTTCCACAGCTCGACGCTGTACCTGATCAAGAACCAGATCGAGCTCGCGGAGAAGGTCGCCGAGCTGTCCGGCATCCCGGACGCCAAGGTCTTCTTCACCAACTCCGGCACCGAGGCCAACGAGACCGCGCTGATGCTCGCCACCCAGGCGCGCCGCAGCGAACAGGTCCTGGCGCTGCGCAACAGCTACCACGGTCGTGCGTTCGCCACGATCGCCATCACGGGCAACCGCGGCTGGTCGGCGTCCGCGTTGTCGCCGATCAAGGTCAGCTGGGTGCACGGCGGCTACCGCTACCGCGGTCCGTTCAAGGCGTTGAACGACAAGGACTACATCAAGGCGTGCGTCGAGGACCTGCGCGAGGTCATCGAGGTCACCACGTCCGGCGACGTCGCGTGCATGATCGTCGAGCCGATCCAGGGCGTCGGCGGCTTCACCTCCCCGCCCGACGGGCTGTTCCGCGCGTTCAAGGACGTGCTGGACGAGTACGGCATCCTCTTCGTCTCCGACGAGGTGCAGACCGGCTGGGGCCGCACCGGTGAGCACTTCTGGGGCATCCAGGCGCACGACGTGGTGCCGGACGCGATGACGTTCGCCAAGGGCCTCGGCAACGGCCTGGCGATCGGCGGCCTCGTCGCGCGCGGCGACCTGATGGACACGCTCAACGCGAACTCGATCTCCACGTTCGGTGGCAACCCGATCTCCACGGCCGGCGCGCTCGCCACCATCGACTACCTGCTGAGCCACGACCTGCAGGCCAACGCGGCCAAGCTCGGTTCGCGACTGCTCGGCGGCCTGCGCGAGCTCGCGGAGAAGCACCCGGTGATCGGTGACGTGCGCGGCAAGGGCCTGATGGTCGGCGTCGAGTTCGTCGGTCCCGAGGGCGAGCCGAACGCCGGTGCCGCGGCCACCGTGCTGGCGGAGTCGAAGGCGCTCGGGCTGCTCGTCGGCAAGGGTGGCCTGTACGGCAACGTGATCCGGCTGGCCCCGCCGATGACGGTCACCGAGGACGAGCTCGAAGAGGCGCTCGGAATCCTCGCGCAGGCGGTGGAACGGGCGTGATCAAGCACTGGATCAACGGCAAGCCCTGGGACGACGCGCCTGAAAGGCTCGGCGACGTCTACGACCCGACGACCGGCAAGGTCGCGCAGCAGGTCGCCTTCGCCTCGGTGTCCGAAGTGGACGCTGCCGTCGACGCGGCTGCGGAAGCGTTTGCGTCGTGGCGCACCGCGTCCCTGGCCCAGCGCTCGACGGTGATGTTCAAGTTCCGCGAGCTGTTCAACGAACGCAAGGGCGACCTGGCGAAGATCGTCTCGGCGGAGCACGGCAAGGTCGTGTCCGACGCGGCCGGTGAGATCCAGCGCGCGCTGGAGTCGGTCGAGTACGCGTGCGGCATACCTCAGTTGCTCAAGGGCGGCTTCAGCGAGAACGCGTCGACCCGCGTCGACGTCTACTCGATCCAGCAGCCGGTCGGCGTGGTCGGCGTGATCTCGCCGTTCAACTTCCCGGCCATGGTCCCGCTCTGGTTCGTGCCCACCGCAATCGCTTGCGGCAACACCGTGGTGCTCAAACCGTCCGAAAAGGACCCATCCTCGTCGAACTTCATCGCCGAGCTGTTCGCCGAGGCCGGGCTCCCGGACGGCGTCCTCAACGTCGTGCACGGCGACAAGGTGGCCGTCGACCGGCTGCTCGAACACCCGACGGTGAAGGCGATCTCGTTCGTCGGCTCGACCCCGATCGCCCGCTACGTCTACGAGACCGGCACCGCGCACGGCAAGCGCGTGCAGGCCTTGGGTGGCGCCAAGAACCACATGGTCGTCCTGCCCGACGCCGACCTCGACCTGGCCGCGGACGCCGCGGTGTCCGCCGGTTTCGGCTCGGCGGGGGAGCGGTGCATGGCGATCTCCGTCGTCGTCGCCGTGGGCGAGGTCGGCGACTCGCTGGTCGACCGGATCAAGTCGCGGATCGCGGACGTGAAGGTCGGTTCCGGCTCGTCCTGCGAGATGGGACCACTCGTCACCGGCGTGCACCGCGACAAGGTCACGTCCTATTTGGACGCCGGCGTGACGGCGGGGGCGGTGCTCGCGGTCGACGGCCGCGACCACCCGATCGACGGCGACGACGGCGGGTTCTGGCTCGGCCCGACGCTCTTCGACCACGTCGGCACGGACATGACGATCTACACCGACGAGATCTTCGGCCCGGTCCTCTCGGTCGTGCGCTGCGGCACGTACGAGGAGGCCGTCGAGATGGTGAACTCGAACCGCTACGGCAACGGCACCGCGATCTTCACCAACGACGGGGGCGCGGCCCGCCGGTTCCAGAACGAGATCGAGGTCGGCATGGTCGGCGTGAACGTGCCGATCCCTGTGCCGGTGGCCTACTACTCGTTCGGCGGATGGAAGGAATCACTGTTCGGCGACGCACACGCGTACGGGCCGCACGGCGTGCACTTCTTCACGCGCTCGAAGGTCGTCACCTCGCGTTGGCTCGACCCTTCGCACGGCGGCGTCAACCTCGGGTTCCCGCAGAACACCTAGGCGCTGTCCTGCAAGTTCGTTCGGTGACAGGCGCGGGCGAGAGACCCGGAGGCGGTGCCGCTGCGATGCCCTCATACCGGGCGTATTCGGGCGTTGCCGCCTCCGGGTCCCTCGGCCGCTACTGCCGCCCAACGAGACTTGCAGGACAGCGCCTGGAGGCCTGCCCTCTCATCGGTCCGTCTTCGCACGCGAAGATGGACCGATGAGTTTTGTGGAGAGGGTCCAGCGGGCGATCAGGCTGACCGAGGAGCTCAACCTGCTGCGGTACGCCGAGCAGGAGGCGATCCGCGCGGCGTGGAGCGAGCTCACCGGCCAAGTCGTCGACGAGAAGTTCCACCTCATCCCGCCCGTGTACTCCGACCACGGCGTCAACATCCGGGTCGGGCGCAACGTCTTCGTCAACCAGGGCTGCCGTTTCAACGACATCGGCGGGATCGAGATCGGCGACGACGTGATGCTCGGCCCGAACGTCAGCCTCGTCAGCTCCGGCCACCCGCTCGAGCCGGACCGGCGCCGCACCGGCATCACCGCGGCGCCGATCCGGATCGGGCGCAACGTCTGGATCGGCGCCTCCGCGATGGTGCTGCAGGGCGTGACGGTCGGCGAGGACGCCGTCGTCGCCGCCGGAGCCGTGGTCACCCGCGACGTCCCCGTCCGCACCCTCGTGGCCGGCGTGCCGGCGGTGGTCGTGAAGGAGATCGCCTGAGTCACCTCGCCCGTGCCGCCAGCCCTTCCGGCAGCGGGTCGTAGCGAGAGAAGTGGCGCGTGAACGTGCCCGTGCCCGACGTCAGCGACCGCAGCTCGATCGCGTACCGCAGCAGCTCCGACGACGGCACCTCGGCGCGGATCACCGTGCGCCCGCCCTCGCCCGCCTCGGTCCCGAGCACCCGCCCGCGCCGTCCGGACAGGTCGCCCAGGACCGTGCCCAGGTGTTCGTCGGGCAACCGGATCGAGACCTCGTCCATCGGCTCCAGCAGCTGGGTGCGCGCGGCGGACGCGGCCTCCTTCAACGCCAGCGCGCCCGCTGTCTGGAACGCCGCGTCCGACGAGTCGACGGAGTGCGCCTTGCCGTCCACGAGCGTCACGCGGACGTCCACCACGGGCGTGCCGTCGTTGAGGCCGCGTTCGAGCTGGGCGCGGACGCCCTTCTCCACGGACGGGATGAACTGGTGGGGGACCGAGCCGCCGACGATCTTGTCCACGAACTCGAAGCCGGAGCCGCGGGGGAGCGGTTCGACCACGATGTCGCACACCGCGTACTGGCCGTGACCTCCAGATTGCTTGACGTGCCGGCCGTGGCCTTTCGCCGGTCCGGCAAAGGTCTCGCGGAACGGCACGCGCACCGGTTCGGTGTCGATCTCCGCTCCTCCGGCGCGGAGGCGGGCCAGCACGACGTCGGCGTGCGCCTCGCCCATGCACCACAGGACCATCTGGTGCGTCTCGGCGTTGCGGTCGAGGCGCAGGGTCGGGTCGCTCGCCACCAGGCGGCTCAGGTTCCGGGCCAGGTTGTCCTCGTCGCTGCGTGTGCGGGGCACGACGGCGATGGGCAGCAACGGTTCTGGCATGTCCCACGGCGCCATGAGCAGCGGCTGCTCGGGCGCGGACACGGTGTCACCGGTCTCGGCGGTGGTGAGCTTGGTGAGAGCGCACAGGTCGCCGGCCACGCAGTACGGCACCTCGCGCAGCGTCGAACCCAGCGGCGAGTAGATGTGGGCGACGCGTTCGTCGGCGTCGTGGTCCTCGTGGCCCCGGTCGGCCATGCCGTGGCCGGAGACGTGCACGGGACGTTCGGGGCGCAGGGTGCCGGAGAAGACGCGGACCAGCGACACGCGGCCGACGTAGGAGTCCACCGCGGTGCGGACCACCTCGGCGACGAGTGGCCCGTCCGGGTCGGCGGCCATGCGGGGCTGCGGAATGCCCTCGACGGACGTCACGTCGGGAACCTGGTGCTCCAGCGGTGACGGGAATGCGCGCGCGATGCCGTCCATCAACTCCGTGAGCCCCATGCCGGTCGCGGCGCACACGGGCATCACGGGGTGGAACGAGCCGCGCGAGACGGCGGTCTCCAGGTCGGCGATCAACGTGTCCTGGTCGATCTCCTCGCCGGACAGGTAGCGGTCCATGAGGGTCTCGTCCTCGCTCTCGGCGATGATCCCCTCGATCAACGCCGCGCGCTCGTCCGGGTAGTTGTCACCGGACGTCAGCAGCCCGACGAGAGAGTCGTCCTCCTGCATGTACAACGGCACTACGCCCGCGCCGAACGCCGCCTGGCACTCGATGACCTCGTTGCCGAAGTTCGCACGGTGGTGGTCGGTGCGTGTGATGACCACAGCGCGGGGCATGCCGACGAGAGCGCACTCCTCCCACAACGCGATGGTGGCCGCGTCGACGCCCTCGAAAGCGTTGACAACAAAAAGGGCCGCGTCCGCGGCCCGTAAACCTGCCCTGAGCTCACCCACGAAGTCGACGTAGCCGGGGGTGTCGATCAGGTTGATCTTGATGTCCCCGTGCTGGATCGGGGCCACGGCGAGGCCGACCGATCGTTGTTGTCGCACGGCGGCCGGGTCGTGGTCGCAGACCGTGGTGCCCTCAGTGACCGATCCCGCGCGGGTCAGGACACCGGTGGCGGCGAGCAGGGCCTCGGTGAGCGTCGTCTTGCCCGCGCCGGAGGGGCCCACGAGCACGACGTTGCGGACCTTGGCCGGGTCGTCCACAGCGACCGCGCCTGCCGATGAGCCGTTGTCGGAGTGCTTGCTTCCCATGGCGACCTCCGTCAAGTCGTAGTGTTCGATCTCACACCCGTTGACGGTCGGGGACAACCCCGCAGACCCGACTGGTCGCCCACCGACGTTCACAGTCACCCGAGTGAGCAGGCTCACCACCTGCGGTTGATCAGTAAGTGGCCTTCTGTTTCGGGGCGCCAGTGGCTTGGGCGAGGGGGCCACACCGGACGTACGCTCGCCTCACCAAGACTTCCCCTCGGAAAGGTTGCCCAGGTGAGCACTGATCAGGTCACGGGTACTGCCCGCGTCAAGCGCGGCATGGCCGAGATGCTCAAGGGCGGCGTGATCATGGACGTGGTCGACGCCACCCAGGCGAAGATCGCGGAGGACGCGGGCGCCGTCGCCGTCATGGCCCTCGAGCGCGTGCCCGCCGACATCCGCTCCCAGGGCGGCGTCGCGCGCATGAGCGACCCCGACCTGATCGACGGAATCATCGACGCCGTCTCCATCCCGGTCATGGCGAAGGCCCGCATCGGTCACTTCGTCGAGGCCCAGGTGCTCGCGTCGCTCGGTGTCGACTACATCGACGAGTCCGAGGTGCTCACCCCGGCCGACTACGCGAACCACATCGACAAGTGGGCCTTCACGGTCCCCTTCGTCTGCGGCGCGACGAACCTCGGCGAGGCCCTGCGCCGCATCACCGAGGGCGCGGCCATGATCCGCTCCAAGGGCGAGGCCGGCACCGGTGACGTCTCGAACGCCACCACGCACATGCGCAAGATCCGCCAGGAGATCCGCCGGCTGCAGAACCTCCCCGAGGACGAGCTCTACGTGGCCGCCAAGGAGCTCCAGGCCCCGTACGACCTGGTGGTCGAGGTCGCCCGCGACGGCAAGCTCCCCGTCGTGCTGTTCACCGCCGGCGGCATCGCCACCCCGGCCGACGCCGCGATGATGATGCAGCTCGGCGCCGAGGGCGTGTTCGTCGGTTCGGGCATCTTCAAGTCCGGCAACCCGGCCCAGCGCGCCGAGGCCATCGTGAAGGCGACCACCTTCCACGACGACCCCGACGTCATCGCGAAGGTGTCGCGCGGCCTGGGCGAGGCCATGGTCGGGATCAACGTGGACGAGATCCCGGAGCCGCACCGTCTCGCGGAGCGCGGCTGGTAGGTCTCTGACGAGAGAGGCGCGTCCCCACATCCAGGGGACGCGCCTCTCTCGTTGTCAGGAGCCGGACGTGAAGCAGTACAAGGTCTTCGTCTCCGGGTAGCCCAGCGCCAGCACGGCGTCCTCGCCGCACAGGTACTCGTCCGAGGCGCCCGGCACCACCTTGGCCTTGATCGCCTCGGGCGTGCCGCAGTCCACCGCCCTGTTGTCGATCTTGAGCTCGTCGCCGCTGAAGTCGTAGCAGTGGCCGTCGAGGTAGACCGGGATCAGGCAGAGGTTCTCGTCGCTGAACACGCCGCCGCTGTAGGTCGCGTACTCGCCGGGGTCGGCGCCACAGCTCTCGGTCGCGGAGCCCAGGACCTTGCTGACCGTGTAGTTGTGCTGCCCGTCCCCGCACGGGAGCTTCTCGTACCTCATGCGGGCCTCGGTGCCGGTCAGATTCAGGCAGTCGCCCGCCGCCGTGCCCCCGGACGCCACGGTCAGGTAGGCGGCCGTGGACAGCGCCACGAGCAGCAGGACACCGCAGAGCGAGGCGACGACGAGGCCGGCCCGGGAGGTCCTGCGCGCCGGTGGTGGCGGGGCCGGGGCACCGGCAGGCGGCGCGATTTGGGCGGGAGGTGCCCAGGGGTTCGCCGGCTCGGCCGGCACCCGCTCAGGCGACTCGGCTCTGTCCGGATCGGACGCGTCGTCGCCGGACGGCGGGGTGGGCGGAGTCATGGAAGCCCCCAGGGCGGCTCGGACGCGGATGTGGTCGTCTGGCCGACGTGAGCCGTCCCCCCAGACGACCACATCCTAAGGTCACGTGCGCGCCGGTTCCGAGAGGCCGGACAACGACTTCGGCAGCGGTTCGTGGTGCAGCACGCCGAGCCGTTGCGTGGCACGGGTGAGTGCCACGTAGAGCTCGGCGGCACCGCGCGGGCCGTCGGCCAGGATGCGTTCCGGGGCAACGACCAGCACCGAGTCGTACTCCAGGCCCTTGGTCTCCGAGGCGGGCACGGTGCCGGGGACGCCGGGCGGTCCGATCACGACGCTCGTGCCCTCGAACTCCGCCTCCTGCTTGGAGAACTCCTCGATGGCGGCGGGCAGCTCGTCCGCGGTCACCTGGCGCGACCACGGCTGCACGCCGTTGGCGCGCACCGACTCCGGCGCCCGGACGTCCGGTGCGAAGTCGGCCAGCACCTGGGCGGCCACCGCCATGATCTCGGCCGGCGTGCGGTAGTTCACCGTCAGCGAGCGGTACTCCCAGCGGCCCGGCACGTACGGGTCGAGCATCTGGCCCCACGACGTGGCACCCGCCGGCGCACGACGCTGTGCGAGGTCGCCCACCACCGTGAAGGAACGGCCCGGGCAGCGGCGCATCAGCACCCGCCAGTCCATTTCGGACAGTTCCTGCGCCTCGTCGACCACGACGTGCCGGTAGGTCCAGGCGCGGTCGGCCAGGGCCCGTTCGACGAGCGTGCGCTGTTCGTGGTCCTCGAAGCGCTCGGCGAGGTCCTCGGCGAACATCATGTCCGAGGCGAAGAGGTGGTCCTCGTCGTCCATGTGGTCGAAGCGGCCGACCATGCCGTCGAGCACCTCGGACGCGTAGCGGGCCTCGGCGGCGCGTTCGGCGGAGGCGGCCTGGTCCTCGGCCTGCTCGGTGCCGTCCTTGCCCAGCAGGTCGTGCAGCTCGTCGAGCAGCGGCACGTCCGAGATCGTCCACGGCTCGCCCTCGGCGCGCAGCAGCGACGGGTCCGCGCCCGCCGTCGCGAGCTCCTCGGCGGACGCGTACAGCGTGCCGAGCAGCTCGAACGGCGTCATGATCGGCCACAGGAAGTCGAGCGCGGCGATGAACGAGTCGTCGTCGGCGAGGTCCTTGACGAGGCCCGAGCGCATGTCCTCCCAGGCCTGCTTGTCGGAGCGGGACATCCAGCCCTTGCCGATGCGGCCGATGGCGCGCTCGGTCAGGACGTACGTGACGATCTCGCGGAACACCGCGCGGGCCTCGTTGTGCGGCAGGCCGCTGTCGCGCGCCTCCTGCCGGGCCCACTCGGCGACGTCCGCGCCGATCTCGACGACGACGTCCTTCATGCCGATCGGGATCGGCTCGGCGGGCACGCGCTGCCGGGCCGCCACAGCGGCCTTCAGCACGTCCACCATCGTGCGCGACCCCTTGATCCGGGCGACTGCCGGTGTGTCCTCGGCGGTCGCGAGCAGGCCGGGCAGCAGGCTGCCGGTGGTCGAGAACACCACGTCGGACTCGCCGAGCGACGGCAGCACCCGGCTGATGTGGTTGAGGAACGCCGGGTTCGGGCCCACGACGAGCACGCCGTGCCGTTCCATGCGCTCCCGTTGGGTGTACATCAGGTACGCGACGCGGTGCAGCGCCACGACGGTCTTGCCGGTGCCGGGGCCGCCCTCGATCACCAGCACGCCGGGGTGGTCGAGCCGGATGATCGCGTCCTGCTCGGACTGGATGGTCGCGACGATGTCCCGCATGCCCGCGCCGCGCGGCGCGTTCAGCGCCTCCAGCAGGGCCACGTCGCCCTGCTCCTCGCCGAGCTTGCCGAACACCTCGTCGGTGAAGCCGGCCACCGAGCGGCGGCGGGTGAGGAACTGACGGCGCCGGCGCATGCCCTCGGGCGTCGCGCCGGTCGCGGTGTAGAACGGCCGCGCCGCCGGTGCCCGCCAGTCGAGCAGCAACGGCTCGAAGTCGTCGAACTCGTCGAACAGGCCGATCCTGCCGATGTAGGAGATGGTCCCGTCGGCACCGTCGAGCCGGCCGAAGCACAGCCCGTAGTCGGCCACGTTCAGACGCTTCATCTCACGGTGACGGGCGCGCACCTCGTTGTCACGGTCCATCGCGGTCTCGCCGGTGCCACCCAGCGCTGACTGGTACGCCGCCTTCACGCGCGTACGTTCGCCATCAAGCCGTGCGTAGAGACCGGCCACGTAGTCGCGTTCGGACTGCAGTTCTTCTTCGTAACCCACGTGCTCCCCAGTGCGCCTGGTTTTCTTGCTTGAGGCGATGAGTGTGAACGATGGACGGGGTCTTGTGGCAAGGCCCCCTCTCTGCTATACGTTTGAATGGAAGAACGGGCCGGTCGCACGCGCGACCCGGCCCGTTTCTCGTTGGCGCGACGGCCGCGTCGCTGGTCATCATGGCCAGGTGAACGTGCCTTTCCGCTGGGACCTGGTGACGCCTGACCGGCTCGGGTCGCTGCTCGACGACGTCGCGGTCCCCGAGGTGGGCTACCTCACCGAGCTGTCCCGGTGCGCGGGCAAGGTCCTGGCGCGCGGCGGCAACGGGGACGCGGTGTTCGTCGGGCGGTCGCTCGACTCGATGTTCGACCTGCTCGGGGGCGCGCTGGAAGGCACTGACCAACGGCTCGCCCGGCTGCCGCTGTCGTTCCGGCGCCGCCACGACTACTCGCGTGCGGAGGTCCTGCGGGCCAGGGAGATCCTCGCGGACATCGGCGTCACACCCGCCTCGCTGGCCCGCCGCGCCCGGCCGGTGACGTTCGTCGACGTGGTCTCCTCGGGCTCGACGTTCACCAGCCTCTTCACCCTGCTGGACGACTGGGTCGCCGAGGAGCACGAGACCTGGCCGGTGATTCGCCTCAAGCTCCGCTTCGTCGGGGTGACGGCCGCGGGCCGGACCAGCCCGAACACGTGGCGGTGGCACGATCACGCCGACTGGACGAGCAGGCTGCCCGCCGCGTCGGTCGTGAACGTGTCGCTCGACAGGGCGACCTGGTCGTACTTCGCCGACCATCAGCGGAAGGTGACCAAGTCCTTCGGGCCGAACAGGTGGGTCGGCGGCGCGGCCGAGATCGGACGGGACGAACGCACCCGCGAGGCGCTGGCCGAGGCCGTGCAACTCGTGGCGCTCGGGCGCACCAAGGAGGTGCGCCGGATGATCGCCCGCGGCATGGACGGCGAACCCGCGCTCAGCGAACCGTGGCTGCGCACCCTCCAGAGCCGTCTGAGCTAGTGGTGTGGCTCAGAACGTGGGCGGCGCATCCGCGCCCAGCAGGGCGCCTCGCGGCACCGCCCCCACGCCCCCGTACAACCAGTACGAGGACGTGGGGGCGGCACCCCGAGACACCCGTCTGACCACGAATACACCGGCAACGTTCTGAGCCACACCACTAGACGGTGTGCTCCATGACCATCATCGCGGTCGTCCCAGGCTCCAGCGCCTTGCAGATGTGCGGCACGTCGCCGGGATACACGATGTAGTCACCGGGCCCGAGCTCGATCGGGTCGTCGGCGAGACCAGCCAAGCACCGGCCGGTCGCCACGATCATGTGCTCGATGCTGCCCGGCACGTGCGGCAGCGACTCGCGGGCCCCGCCCGGTTCGAGGGCCAGCCAGTAGATGTCGTGCTTGGTGCCCGGACGGCACGCCGCCAGTAGCGTCGCCGAGTAGTGCGCGCGCTCGGAGTGGATGACCGGGCCTTCGCCCGCGCGGATGACCTGCACGCGCGGGACGGCGGGTTCGACGAGCCGGCTGAACGGGACGCCCAAGGCCACGCCGAGTGCCCACAGGGTCTCCACGCTGGGGTTTCCGGCGCCGGACTCCAGCTGGGAGAGCGTCGACTTCGCCACGCCGGCCTTCTTCGCGACCTCGCTCAGCGACATGCCGGTGCGATCGCGCTCACGCCGGAGGTTGGCCGCGATGAGGTCGAGTGGTGCGTTCGACACAGAAGTCCATCCGTTCGTCTTGACGAACACCGATCCCAGGTGTTCATCTTAATGGGTGGTGCGTTCGATCTGGCGAACTCTTGATGCTGTGCTCCTGCGTGACGTGGCCGCAGTGGCGTTGGGTGCCGCGGTGACCGGTGCCTCCTTCGGCGCGATCTCGGTCGGTTCCGGCCTGCCGTGGTGGATGCCGGTACTGATGTCGCTGGTGATCTTCGCGGGCGGCTCGCAGTTCATGGCCGTGGGGATCGTCGCCGCTGGTGGCAGCCCTGCCGCCGCGGTGCTGGCCGGGCTCGTGCTCAACGCGCGGCACCTGCCGTTCGGGCTCGCGATCGGGGACGTGCTGGGCAAGAGCCCGCTCGCCCGGATCGTCGGCAGCCACCTGCTGATCGACGAGTCGACGGCCTTCGCGATGGCGCAGAAGGACCCCGCGAGAGCGCGTGCGGCCTACTGGGCGTGCGGCGTGGCGTTGTTCTTCAGCTGGAACACCGGGGTGCTCGTCGGTGCGCTGGTGGGGCAGGCGATCGGCGACCCGATGACGTTCGGTCTGGACGCGGCGTTCCCGGCGGCACTTCTCGCGCTCACGCTCCCCGCCCTCAAAGACAAGGCGACGCGCAATGCGGCGCTCGCGGGCGGTGCGATCGCATTGGCGACGACGCCGTTCCTGCCCGCAGGGGTGCCCGTGCTGCTCGCGCTCGCCGGACTGTTCGTGTTCAAGACGAAGAAGGAAGAGCCGTGCCCGTCACCGCAGTCCTGATCCTGGCCGCCGGCACCTTCGCGATCCGCCTGGCCGGACCGTTGTTGCGCGACCGCGTCACGTTGCCCGAGAAGGTCCGCGAACTGATGTCGGCGAGCGCCACCGTGCTGCTGTTCGCATTGGTGGCGGTCTCGGCGCTGACGAACGGCAAGCAGTTCGGCGGTTGGGCGCTCGCCGCCGGAGTCGCGGTCGGCGGGCTCGCGGCGTGGCGGAAACTGCCTTTTGTCGCAGTGATTGTTCTTGCTGCGGTGACGACTGCGGGACTGAGGTTCGCGGGCGTGGCGTAGAACTTCTGAGGAAATGGAGTACCGGCTATGGGGGACATCGCGCCGAGGGAGCTCATCACTCTCGCCGATGGCGAGGGGAACAGCGTCACCGTCACCGTTCTGGGGCGCGATTTCCGGCGGGGCGGCGCGCTCGACGCCGAGATCGTGGTCAGGACACCTTTCGTGTCCGGCCGCGTCGATTTGTGGCTGACCACCTCGAAACTGCGGAGGTGGGCGGACGCGGTGAACAGGCTCGGTGCCGGCGAGGACGTCGCCTGGATGGAGATGGACAGGGGGCCGTCCGTCTGGATCAAGCTCAGTGGCGAGCGTGACTGCCCAGAGGTCGTGGTGGAGGACGAGACGACGTCCATGGTCACCGTGCGAGTGCCGATCGCCCCTCCGGACGACTGGATCGCCGACCACCAGCAGCGGGTGCGCCGGGTGATGGCGCACTGGGTCCCGCTGTTGTCGGCGGATGAGCTCAGTGCTTTCTGACGTGTGAGAAAAGCAGGTTCGTGTGCACCTCCGTCACCTCGCGCCGGCTCGTGAACTTGTCGAGCACGAGCCGTTGCAGATGACCGACGTCGGACACCGCGACGTGCACCAGGAAATCCTCGGGACCCGTCACGTGGGACAGCGCGAGCGTTTCCGGGAGTGAGAGCACGTACGCCATGAACGGGTCGACGATCTCCTTGGTGTGCGGCCGGATCTTCACCGCGAGCATCGCCTGGACGTGCTGCCCGACCGCGTTCGGATCCACCTCGGCGTGGTAGCCGGTGATCACGCCGCGCTCCCGCAACGCCCGGTGCCGCACGACCGCCGTGGACTGCGCGACGTTGACGCGTTCGGCCAGGTCCTTGTTCTGCAGCCGCGCGTCCTTCCGCAGCTCCCGCACGATGGCCTCGTCGATCGAATCCAGCACGGCTGTTCTCTCTTCCGCCGAATCGCCTGCGGTGTTTCGCCCGCCCTCCCGAGGAAGTCTCCACCATTCGGGCCATGACGCGCATCGAGACCATCGCAGTGCACGGCGGCCGCGACGACCTCGCGGAGCTCGGCGTGCACGCTCCTCCCATCGACCTGTCCACCACCTACCCCGTGCCCGACCAGGCGCTCGGCGGGGAGGCACTGGGTGAGTGGGCCACCGGGGCCGCGCGGGCCACCTCGCCCGTCTACGCGCGGCTGCACAACCCGACCGTGGCCCGTTTCGAACAGGCGCTCGCGGCTCTCGAGCACACCGAGACGTCCGTGGCGTTCGGCAGCGGCATGGCAGCGGTCACCGCCGTCATCCAGGCCGCCTGCGTGATGGCGGGGAAACCGCACGTCGTAGCCGTGCGACCGTTGTACGGCGGCACTGACCACCTGCTGTCGTCCGGTCTGCTGGGCGTCACGACCACGTACGTGGAAGCGGGTCTGGTGTCCTCCGCGATCCGGCCGGACACCGGGCTCGTGGTCGTCGAGACCCCGGCCAACCCCAACCTCGACCTGGTCGACATCGAGCACGTCGTGCGCCAGGCAGGCTCCGTGCCGGTCATGGTCGACAACACCTTCGCGACGCCGATCCTGCAGAACCCGGCGCTGCACGGCGCCTCCTACGTGCTGCACTCCGGCACCAAGTACCTGGGCGGGCACGGCGACGTGCTCGGCGGTGTCGTGGCCTGCTCCGAGGAACGCGCGGCCGCGTTGCGGCAGGTCAGGATCATCACCGGCGCCGTGCTGCACCCGCTCGGGGGCTACCTGCTGCACCGCGGGCTCGCCACACTGCCGTTGCGCGTCCAGGCGGCCTCGAAGTCCGCGGCGGTGCTGGCCTCGCGACTGGCCGAGCACGACGCCGTGGAGTTCGTGCGCTACCCGTCCGCGTCGCTGCAGATGCGCGGCACGGGCGCGATGATCGCGTTCGGCGTGCACGGCGATCCCGTCGAGGTGGTACGCCGGCTGAAGCTCATCACCCCGGCCGTCTCACTGGGCTCGGTCGACACGTTGATCGAGCACCCCTCGGCTTTGACCCATCGCCTGGTTCCCGGCGAAGAACTGCGGGCATCCGGCGTTCCGGACAATTTGCTGCGCATTTCCGTGGGACTCGAGCACGTCGAGGACATTTGGTCGGATCTGAACGCGGCACTCTGTGACGTCGCTTACGTTAAGTCTTCCCCAGGTGATTTCTTGGTGATGACCGCCACTCGCTAGGGTTCCCCGCAATCGGCGCGTCGGGGCGCGGGAGGTTCCGACGCGAGCATTTTTCCGTTTTCGGAAGGAACCTCCTCGTGAGTTCTGTGGAAACTGATGCGGACGGCTACACCAAGGCGCTGAGCAAGCGTCAGGTGCAGATGATCGCAATCGGTGGCGCTATCGGCGTCGGCCTTTTCCTGGGTGCGGGCGGACGTCTCGCCACAGCGGGGCCGTCGCTGATCCTGTCTTATGCGGTGTGCGGCCTCGCGGCGTTCTTCGTCATGCGCGCGCTGGGCGAGCTGGTGCTCCATCGGCCCGTGTCCGGCAGCTTCGTCGAGTACGCCCGCGAGTTCATCGGCCCGTGGGCCGGCTTCACGTCGGGCTGGCTGTACTGGCTGAACTGGGCGATGACGGGCATCGCCGAGATCACCGCCATCGCGATCTACATGCACAAGTGGTTCCCGGACCTGCCGCAGTGGATCACCGCTCTCGTCGCACTGGTGGTCCTCGTGGCCATCAACCTGCTGTCGGTGAAGCTCTTCGGTGAGCTGGAGTTCTGGTTCTCCGTCATCAAGGTGACCGCGATCGTGGTCTTCCTGGTGGTGGGCACGGGCCTGGTCATCGGCAACGCGGACATCGGCGGCACCACGGCGTCGGTCTCGAACACCCTCGGCCACGGCGGGCTCTTCCCGGCAGGCGTCGGCATCGCCCTCATGACGTTGCAGGCCGTCGTCTTCGCCTACGCGGCCATCGAGCTCGTCGGTATCGCCGCGGGCGAGACCAAGGACCCCGAGAAGGTCATGCCGCGCGCCATCAACGGCGTGGTCTACCGCATCGCGGTCTTCTACGTCGGTTCGGTGCTGCTGCTGACGATGTTGTTGCCGTGGGACCACTTCACCGGTACCGAGTCGCCGTTCGTGACCGTGTTCTCGGCGCTGGGCATCCCGGTGGTCGGCGACATCATGAACGCCGTCGTGCTCACCGCCGCGCTGTCCTCGTGCAACTCCGGTCTCTACTCGACCGGCCGCATCCTGAGGTCGCTCGCGCAGAAGGGCGAGGCGCCCGCGGTCACCGGCCGCATGAACTCCCGGCACGTGCCCTACGGCGGCATCCTCTTCACCGGTGTCGCCTACCTCTTCGGCGTGGTGCTCAACTACATCGTGCCGAAGGAGGCCTTCGACATCGCGATCGCCGTCGCCTCGCTCGGCGTCGTGTCGACCTGGGCCACGCTGATCATCTGCCAGCTGCGGTTGCGCAAGAAGGCACTGGCGGGCGAGATCGAACGGCCCTCCTATCGGATGCCCGGCGCGCCTTACACCTCGTACGGAACGCTGGCGTTCCTCGCGCTGGTCATCGGGCAGATGGCCTTTGCCGGAACAGCCGAGAAGATCGCGTTCTGGTCCATTCCGGTGCTGGCACTGCTGCTGTTCCTCGGATGGCGCTTCGTGAAGTCGCGCGAGACGCAGCAGAAGGAACTCGTCAGCGTCGACTGACCTCGCGTTTTCAAGGCCTCCTCGTCCCGGGGCGAGGAGGCCTTTTTGTACCCACTAATGTTCCTCCATGACTTTCGACTTCACCGACCGTCTGGCCCCGTTCCGCGACAAGGCCGTCGAGCGAGGAATCCCCGAAGAAGACGTGGATCGGTGGTTAACGCTGACGCGTCCCTGCGCGACGCTGACGCAGAGCGGGGAGGGACCGGTTGTGGGCCGGTTCGGGGGCCCGCTCCTGCTCCCGGCGGACGTCCCGGACCCCGCCGAGCCCTTCGTCGCCACCATCGACCTCGCCGCACTGCCTTCCGGCTTCACGGACCTGGCGCTCCCACGAGACGGCCAGTTGCTGCTGTTCGCCTTCCCCGAGGACGAGGGTGAGTCCGTGAGCATGGGCAGCGCGATCTACGTCCCCGTCGGCACGGCCGTGGTGGAGCGGGACCTCCACGCCTGGAACGAGCACGACATCGACGACTACGAGACGATGTTCAAGGAGTTCCCGCAGGGGCCGATGCGCGCGATGGCCGATGTCTCCTTGCCCAACCACCACGCGTTCCCTGTCCGCGGGGAGAACAGGGCCGGCCCGATCCCCGGCCACCCACGTGCCGAGGACCTCGTCGACGTCTGGCAGGACACCCGTGAGGGCATCAACACCGAAGGGTCGCTGCAGATCGGCGGCTACGCGGACGAGGAAGCCGTCTACACCGATCCGCTCGGCGCCGTCGTGCGTCGTGCCGTGAGGTCGGCGGAGAAGGGCAACTGGGACGGCCCGGTGTCGGATGACGTCGCCGATTGGGTGCTCCTCGCCGACTGGTACGCCGGTGCGGACGTGTACGGCTGGGAGAGCGCCACCGTCCACTGGGGGATCCAGCGCGAGGACTTGGACGCGCGACGTTTCGACCGCGCCTTCGCCCAGGTCTTCTACAACCCCTGATCCGGCTCGAATATGCTGGTGAACATGGTTGTCGCTGCTCCTCCCGTCATCGGCGTGCTCGCCCTTCAGGGTGATGTTCAAGAACATCTCGTGTCGCTCGCGAAATGCGATGTGACCGCACGGCCCGTGCGGCGCGCCGAAGAGTTGGACGAACTGGACGGGATCGTCATCCCCGGCGGCGAGTCGACGACCATGAGCAAGCTGCTCGACACCTTCGAGCTGCTGGAGCCGCTGCGCGCGAAGATCAAGGCGGGCTTCCCGGCGTACGGGTCGTGCGCGGGCATGATCCTGCTGGCCAACGACGTGCTCGACGGCCGCGAGGACCAGCATCAGCTCGGTGGCCTGGACATCACCGTGCGTCGCAACGCGTTCGGCCGGCAGATCGACTCGTTCGAGACGGACCTCGATCTGGCCGGTGAGACCGTGCACGCCGTGTTCATCCGTGCGCCGTGGGTGGAGGCGGTGAGCGGGGACGTGGAGGTCCTCGCTACGGTGCCTGTTACGGCTGAGGCGGGCGATGCCGCCGGTAGGATCGTCGCGGTCAGGCAGGGCACCGTGCTGGCCACGGCGTTTCATCCGGAGCTCACGGGGGATGAGCGCGTCCATCGCCTGTTCGTGGACATGGTTCGTGGTTTGACTGGTTCGGAGGAGAAATGAGCGGCCACTCCAAGTGGGCGACCACCAAGCACAAGAAGGCCGCCATCGACGCCAAGCGCGGCAAGCTCTTCGCGCGGCTGATCAAGAACATCGAGGTGGCGGCCCGCACCGGTGGTGGTGACCCGGACGGCAACCCGACGCTGTTCGACGCCATCCAGAAGGCCCGCAAGAACTCGGTGCCGCTGGACAACATCGAGCGCGCCCGCAAGCGCGGCGGCGGTGAAGAAGCCGGTGGCGCCGACTGGCAGACCATCATGTACGAGGGTTACGGCCCCAACGGTGTCGCGGTGCTCATCGAGTGCCTCACGGACAACCGCAACCGCGCCGCCACGGAAGTCCGCACGGCGATGACGCGCAACGGCGGTTCGATGGCCGACCCGGGCTCCGTGTCGTACATGTTCAGCCGCAAGGGCGTCGTGATCGTGCCGAAGGCGGGCACGACCGAGGACGACGTGATGATGTCGGTGCTCGAGGCCGGTGCCGAGGAGGTCAACGACCTGGGCGAGGCCTTCGAGGTCGTGTCCGAGGCGGGCGACCTGATCCCGGTCCGCAAGGCGCTGCAGGACGCCGGCATCGACTACGAGTCGGCCGAGTCGAGCTTCCTGCCGTCCGTGTCGGTGCAGCTCGAGGCCGAGGGCGCCAAGAAGATCTTCAAGCTGATCGACGCGCTGGAGGACTGCGACGACGTGCAGAACGTCTTCGCGAACTTCGACGTGTCGGACGAGGTCATGGCCGAGGTCGGCTGACCTTCGAACGCCAGGGAACGCCGGTCACGCGAGTGGCCGGCGTTCTCTGCTTCTCACCTGAGTTCGAGGCGGCCGCCGTCGAGGTCCTCGGCCTGCACCTGCTTCCACGCGACGTCGTCGACGCCGAGCGCGTCGAGCAGGAACGCCCACGCCACCCGCCGGATCACCGCGACGCGCTCGGGGTTCTCGTCGGTCGTGTCGGTGGCGTTGTAGCGGTGGATGCCGCCGAGCGAGTGCTCCCCGCCGAACAGGGTCAGCAGGGCGCGGGAGCCGGGGCTGTGGTGGTGCACGTCGGTGAACCAGTCCGGGCCGCGCTTGCCGAGCAGCGACTGGTCCTGGTCACCGGCGACCGTGAGGAACGGCGTGGTCTGCCGGGTGAAGTCCGGCGACATGAACGAGCCGAAGTTCTCCTGCGCGAACGGCGTCAGGTTGTCGCCGCCCAGGCCCGTCGCCGCGAAGAGCACGCCGGCCTTCACGCGGGGGTCGGTCAGATCCGGGCCGGGGCGCCCGTCCGCGTCGAGGACGCGTGCGCCCAGCAGCATGCCGACGGTCTGCGCGCCCCACGAGTGGCCTGCGACGGCGATGCGGTCGCGGTCGGCGCGCTCGGAGAGGCCGGGTACGGCGGCGAGGAGCTGGTCCAGGTCGTCGAGCACCCGCTGGACGTCCTGGACCCGGAACTTCCAGATGTCCGGGTGGCGGGGGTCCGCGGGCGTGACGCCGAGGCTGCGCGAGTCGAGGAACGTCGGCTGGACGACCACGAAACCGTTGGCGGCCCAGTGGTCCACCAACGGGTCGTAGTACGTCATCGACCCGCCGAAGCCGTGCGCCAGCACGACGATCGGGAGGCCGGTGCCGGTGACCGGCGCGGACACCCGCACCTGGAGGTCGTCTCCGCGGTCCGGCGTGGGCAGGACGACCGGCTTGACGCTGATGATTCCGGGCATGGCAGATTTCCCCCAGCGATGAGGAGTGGCTGTTAAGCTCCTAAGTGGAGCGCAGTTCCGAATATACGGAGCAGTGTTCCGCTTGGCAAGCGTGCTGGTGGAGAGGAGCCCGCGTGGGTGCAGGGGAGTCGGCGACCGCGAAGCGCGCGGACGCGCGGCGCAACGAGAAGGCGCTGCTCGACGCGGCCGCGGCGGTGTTCGTCAGCGACGGTGTGGACGCACCGGTGCGCCGCATCGCCGCCGAGGCGGGCGTGGGCATGGGGACGATCTACCGGCACTTCCCGACGCGCGCGGACCTGGTCGTGGCCGTGTACCGGCACCAGATCGACGCGTGCGCCGAGGCGGGACCCGCGCTGCTCGCGTCGGCGGAGACGCCGTTCGCCGCGCTGCGGGACTGGGTGGGCCTGTTCGTCGACTTCCTCGTGACCAAGCACGGGCTCAGCGCCGCGATGCGCAGCGATCCCGACGGTTTCGCCGCACTGCACGGGCTGTTCCTCGACCGGCTGCTGCCGGTGCTCGCCGAGATCCTCGACGCGGCGCGCGAAGCGGGCGAGGTGACGCGGGACATCGCCGCGTACCAACTGCTTCGCGCCATCGGCGACGTGTGCGCGGGGGCCGAACGGGTCGACCCCGACTACGACGCGCGAACGACCATCGGGCTACTGCTCGACGGGTGCCGGCGCGGCTGAGGCCATCTTCAGGAACGCCGACCACGCGTCCGCGCTCACGGGCAGGTGGGTGGTGGGCGCCTTGCTGTCCCGGATTCCGATGCCTTGGCCGACCTCCACACAGTTGTTGCCGTCACCGGTGTAGCTGCTCGTGCGCCAGGCGGTCATTGGAGGCCCTCCAAGATGCTGTTGATCACCGCCCTCGATTCTTCCTCATCCAGGGCGACGGCTGCGAGGTCCTTCAGGATGTTCTCGTAGACCAGAACGGTCGCCCCGTCGTCGAAGAACAAGCCGCACTTGACGCTCTCGATGTAGACGACCGGCGGGTACTTCGGAAACCTCATCAGCCGGAAGTCTCCCGCCGCCCCGGCGTGCATGCCGATGGACCTCGGGACGACCCGGATGCTGATGTACTTCCGCACGGACAGCCGCAGCAGGTGAGCGAGCTGCTCGCGCCACACCTCCTCGCCGCCGACCGGAAGCAGCAGTGCCTGCTCGTGGATGTAGAAGGTGAACGTCCGGCTGTACTCGAGGATCTCTGCCCTGGCGGCCCTCGCGGCGACCGTCGCCGGAATCTTCTCCGCCGGCACCGTCCGGGCCTTGGCGGTGATGGCGGCGATGTACTCGCGGATCTGGCAGAGGCCCGGCACCACGATCATCGACCAGTCGATGATCTCGATCGCGTCCCTCTCCTGGTTGATGAGCGTGCGGGCCTGGTCGGGCAGGCCGTCGTCCGGGACCTCCACGTAGAAGCTGCCCGACTCGCGGAAGAGGGCGAGCAGGTGTTCGCGTTCGGCGAGCGGTGTGCGGCAGTAGGCGAGCAGGGTGGCGACCTCCATCTCGGTGACGCCGCCCTTGCCGGCGAGCATGTCGGAGAGCTTGGCCTCCTGCCAGCCGAGCAACTCGGCGAGCCTGCGCTGGAAGAGTCCGGTGCTCTCGACAGCGGCGCGGACACCGTTGCCGAACTCGCGGCCCACCACGCTGGACGATCTCTTGGGCATGGACGGAAGGTAGGGGCAGCGACCGCGAATCCTCTATCGTTTCCGGCCAAATCTGCCTGAAGGTGGGAGCCTTGGACCAGCTCCAAGCAGGCATAAGGCGCCGGGAGGGTGCCGTAGGCTGGGTGCCGTGCTTTCCGACGAAGACATCGAACTGCGGGCGCGGCTGCTGTCCGCGGCCGACCGGTTCGGCCACACGAACATCGTTGTGAACCCCGACGCCGAGGGGCCGGGGTACGTGTTCTCGGTGGGGGCCTGGCGGCGGTTCGGCGTGGCCGAGGCGGTCGTGATCGGGCTGCCGCAGGGCATGGGCGAGAACCTGATCAACCTGTACGTGCGGCGGGCCAGCGAGGGTGAGCGGTTCCAGCCCGGCAAGCTCTACGACGACTTCTTCGACGGCGTGCCGGTCGCGTTCGAGCGGGTCTACAAGGGGTTCTACCCGGAGTTCTTCGGCAGCGCGTACCTGCTCTACGACGGGTCGGACTTCGCGGCCGTGCAGATCATCGTGCCGACGCCGCAGGGGCACTGGCCGTGGCAGCCGGACGCGCCGGAGGGGTTCGCGGACCACCAGATGGTCCTCACGGAGAGCGGCCTGCCGGAGAGCTGGACGCCCGGGGTCACCGGGCCGTGAGCGTCCACATCGGACCGCTGACGCCGGAGCACGCCGGTGAGGTCATGACGATCCAGCGCGCCGCGTACCTGCAGGAGGCCCGCCGGTACGGGGCGTGGGACCTGCCGCCGCTCGTCGAGACGCTGGAGGAGATCCGCCGCCACCTCGCCGACGGCACGCCCGCGTTCGGTGCGTTCGACGGGCCGCGGCTGATCGGGTCGGTGCGCAGCCGGGTCGACGGCGAGCGGATGGAGGTCGCGCGGCTGTCCGTCGCGCCCGACGTCCAGGGCGGCGGGGTCGGCCGCCGGCTGCTGCGGGCGATCAGCGAGCGGACACCGGGAGAAGTGCGGGTCGTGTGGTTGTTCACCGGAGCCGAGAGCGACGGGAACATCCGGTTCTACGAGAGCGCCGGGTTCGTCCGGGTGAGCGAGCACCTCGACGCCGTCGGCATCAGGTGCGTGACCCTGGAACACCAGCTCCAGAAACGTTGTCCGGAAGTCGTTGTCCGCTGATTCACCGCCGACACCGGACAACGATCTACCTGTAGAAATGCGGTGCGGTCAACGGTCCGGGGGGATCCGGTGACCGTGGCCGGGGGAGGAACGCCCCGCCCTGCAGGAGCGAGGGGGATGCGGAGCGGGGCGTTTCGGCACGACGGCCGGGAGATCTGGTTCTGGGCGGCAGGATCAGAGTTCGCACCCGCGCAACGCCCGGCAAGGGGCTATGGCTTACGTCCCAGGAGTCCGATCAGTCGTGTCTGGTCGTCCGCGTCCGGTGACACCGGAACGGCCGAGTCGAACATGGACGAACCACTCCACTCGTCGACGTTGCTCTCGACATAACGCAGCACCGCCGACGCGAGATCGGGATCGATGCGCTCGTCGGCACCGATCGACCGAGCCAGATCCCAGGCGTGGACCGCGAGATCCGTGGTCATCTGCCAGCAGTACTCCTCGGCGTCGAGCTTCCCCGACGACACCGTCACGGGTTTCGCCAGCGCGTGCGGACCCAGCCAGGCCTCGCGCGCCGCCGCGGCCGCCACGACCCAGGACACGAGCGGGTCGTCGCCCAGGTTGTCGTGGTCGAAGCGGTCGCCGACCTGCTCCGCCGTGCAGCCCGCCAGCAGTTCGGGCGCCCAGAGCTGCTCGTAGACCAGGTGGCCGACGAGGTCTCTGACCGACCACTCCCGGCAGGGGGTGCCGAGCGACCACTGGTCGGGAGCGATCTCCCGCACCCGGCGGTCGAACTCGGTCATCGCCACTCCGTGCGCCTGGATCAAATCCATCCCAGCAGTGCATCAAATCTCGCCCAGGAGCGCATCCTGGCGTGAGAGTTGGGCCACTCGGACGCAACCCCGATTTCAAACAGTACGAGCGTTCGGCGTAATCTCGACCAGATCCGCCGTGACATCGTTGACACGAAGGGAAGATGACTGTGAGCGCTCCTAGCGCCAGCATCTCCGGGCAGGACAAGGGATTCTTCGGGCATCCCCGAGGCCTGTCCACGCTGTTCTTCACCGAACTCTGGGAACGGTTCTCGTTCTACGGGATGAAGGCCATCCTCGGCCTCTACCTGTGGACGGCCGTGTCCGAGGGCGGCCTCGGCGTCGACAAGGCGCTCGCCCTGTCGATCGTCGCCATCTACGGCACAGCGGTCTACATGTCCGGTGTCGCGGGCGGCTGGCTCGCCGACCGGGTCTGGGGCGGGCAGCGCTCGACGTTCAACGGCGGCGTGCTGATCATGTGCGGTCACATCGCGCTGGCCCTGCCGATCGGCATCACGGGCGTGTACCTCGGCCTGATCTTCATCGTCTTCGGCACGGGCCTGCTCAAGCCGAACATCTCGACCGTCGTCGGCGGCCTCTACGACCGCGACGACTCGCGCCGTGACGCCGGCTTCACGGTCTTCTACATGGCGATCAACATCGGCGGGTTCATCTCGCCGCTGATCACCGGCGCGCTCGCGGACGGCTTCGGCTTCCACGCCGGGTTCGCCGTCGCCGCGGTCGGCATGGCGCTCGGCCTGGTCCAGTACCGGATGGGCCGCAAGCACCTGCGCGGCTCGGCCGCCGTGGCCCCGAACCCGTTGCACCCGCAGGAGAAGGGCCGCGTCTACGGCCTCATCGCCCTGGTCGCGGTCGTGATCGCCGGGCTCGGTGTCGTCTCGTACCTGCTCGGTGGCGTCGAGGGCGTCATCCTGATGATCAGCATCATGTCGATCGTCCTGCCGATCACGTACTTCACCGTCATGTACCGCAGCAAGAAGACGCTGCCGGTGGAGAAGCCGCGCGTCCTCGCGTACATCCCGCTGTTCGTCGCGGCGGCGATGTTCTGGCTGATCTTCGAGCAGAGCGCGTCGGTGATCGCGGAGTTCGCCGACTCGCACGTCGACAACCACGTGTTCGGCTGGGAGTTCCCGGTCGCCTGGTTCCAGTCGATCAACCCGATCATGATCATCGCGCTGGCCCCGGTGTTCGCGTGGCTGTGGCTGAAGCTCAAGGACCGCGCGCCGTCCACGCCGCGCAAGTTCGCGGGCGCCCTCGTGCTCGTCGGCCTGTCGTTCGTGCTCATGTACTTCGCGAGCAACTCGGCCGCCGACGGCAAGGTGACGCCGCTGTGGCTCGTGGTGATGTTCCTGATCATGACCGCGGGTGAGCTGATGCTCTCGCCGGTCGGCCTGTCGGTCACGACGAAGCTGGCGCCCAAGGCGTTCGCGTCGCAGACGATGAGCCTGTGGTTCCTCGCGGTGTCGGCCGGAACCGGTGTGGCCGCGCAGCTCGTGAAGTTCTACACGACGAGCCCCTCGGCGTACTTCTTCACGCTGGGCGGGGCGGCGATCGTGCTCGGTGTGGCGCTCGCGGTGGCGGCTCCGGCGATCAAGAAGCTGATGGCCGGCGTCGAGTAGGGCCCCGAACGAAGGTGAGAGGGAGGCCCGTCGCGGCGGCGGTGCGGCGGGTCTCCCTCTCGCTTCTAAGAATGCACTACGCAGATGTGTCATTGGGGCACGAACATTGCTCCACGCGGGTGAAGTCGAGCACGCGCCGCAACAAATTTCGCCCCAGGTCAGCGTCAGTTCACTGCGAGTGACCGAGTGGTCTCGTTCGCTCGTACCGGAAGTCGCAACGCGCCGCGGATGAGCTTCGACTTGCGGCGCGTCACCGGGCCGTCGGCCGCGAGGTGCGGGAAGCGCTTGAAGAGCTCGTGCAGCGCGAGCGTCCCCTCGATGCGGCTCAGTCCCGCGCCGATGCAGTAGTGGATGCCCGCGCTGAACGCGAGGTGCTCGCGCGCGTTGGACCGCGTCGGGTCGAACTTCAGCGGGTCCTTGAAGACGCGCGGGTCGCGGTTCGCCGCCGCCAGCATCAGCATCACCGGCATGCCCTTCGGCAGGCTCACCCCGGCGAGCTCGAGGCGTTCCCCTGGCCAGCGGATCGTGTACTGCACGGGTGGGTCGAGCCGGAGCGTCTCCTCGACGAACCCCTCGGCGTACTCGGGGCTCTGCGACAGCGGCGCGATGGTGTGCGGGTTCTCGAACGCCTTCAGCACGCCGTTGCTGATCAGGTTGACCGTCGTCTCGAAGCCCGCGAAGAGCAGCAGGCCCGTCGTGGCGACGAGATCCTCGCGGCTGAGGTCGTCGTGCTGCGTGACGAGGTGGCTGACGATGTCGTCCTTGGGGGCGCGGCGGCGTTGCTCGATCAGGACGTCGATGAAGTCGTTGTACTCGATGATCGTGGCGTGCAGGTCCTTGAGCTGCTGGTGCGACCACACGCCGTCGAGCGTCTCGGCCAGCGAGCTTCCCCAGCGCGCGAAGAGGTCCTTGTTCTCGTCCGGCACGCCCAGGAGGTCCGCGATCACCTGGATCGGCACCTGCGACGCGAACTCCGTGACGACGTCGAACCGGTCGCCGAGCCGGTCGAGGTGGTCGGTGACGATCTTCTGGATGGACGCGGTGCGGTCCTTGAGAGCGCGCGGCGTGAAGAACGGCTGGACGAGCTTGCGCAGTCGCGTGTGGTCCGGCGGGTTCTTCATCAGGAACGAGTCCTGCACCGGGTTGACGATCTTCTCGCCGTTCTTGACCAGCGTGATCGGCACCATCGACGCCTCGTCGAAGGTCGCGGTGACGAACCTGTTGTCCCGCAGCACCGAATCGCAGATCTCGCGGCTCGGCGTGACGTACGCGCCCATGCGGCTGCGCACCATGTCGCCCTTGGCGCGCACCTTCTCGTACAGGGGGTACGGATCGCGGGTCGGCGGCGAGGCCATGACGCCCGCGTACGGGTCGCCGAGCAGCGCGTAGCCGCGAACGAGCGTGCGCAGCGCGAAGAACTGGGCGGCGGTCTTCAGCGTGGACATGTGTCCACAGTGAGGTTTGCGCTGGGAAGTCTCAAGAGCTGCGACGGTGTCGCCGCACGGTTTCCTCTACCAGATCGAGTACCGGCTCCATGTCGTCCGCCGGCAGCCCCATCGCGAGGTGCGAGACGAGGCCTTCGAGGACGAGCTCGAGGAAGTTGGTCAGCACCGTCACGTCGACGTCGTCGCGCAGGTTGCCGGCCTCGCGCTGCCGGATGAGCCGCTGCCGGGTCGCGGCCGTGAGCTGTTCCGACCGCTCGGCCCACCGCGCCCGGAAGTCGGGGTCGGTGCGCAGGCGACGCGACACCTCGAGGCGCGTGCCGAGCCAGTCGGCGGCGTGCTCCTCGGTCCGCTTCTCCGGCTCGTCGAGCAGGTCGCGCATGACCTGGACGAGGCCCTGCTCGGCGACCACGTCCGCCATTCGGAGCGCGTCGTCCTCGGCCAGTGCGAGGAAGAGCGACTCCTTGTCGCGGAAGTGGTGGAAAATCGCGCCGCGAGAGAGGCTCGTGGCCTCTTCCAGACGGCGTACCGTGGCACCCTCGTAGCCGTGTCGCGCGAAACAGGCACGCGCACCGTCGAGGATCTGACGGCGGCGGGCGTCGAGGTGGTCCTGACTCACCCTGGGCACCTGTAGATGGTCGCAGGGAGAGGGTGGGAAATCCAATCCGTACGTACGGATTGGACAGGTCCATCTGTGTGATCTTCGACCTTGATCCCTTTCGTGTGGATCATCGGGCGGGCCTGCGGTGACGGGCGGGGCTCGGGCCATATTCTCTGCCGCCATGGACACGCAGGAGATCATCAAGCTGTCGACGCTCGCTGAGCGCCTGGGGTGGCAGCGGCGTGAGTCCAGAGGCGTGCACATCGTGGATCTGCTGCTGGGGCGGACGGTGTCGGATCTGATCACTGCTCTGGCGGAGAACCGGGATCGGTGATTCCGGGTGCGGTCGCGCGCGGGGTGCCGGAGGACCGGGATAGGTGCCGGGTTCCTGGTAAGCGCTTTCCGCTCCGTTCGAGACGGGGTTGACTCGGCTGCCGCGTGGTGGTGTGATCTGCGCGACAGTCAGGAAACTTTCCTGTCTAATAATTGAATCCGCCGCCGCTCCGTCGTGATCCCCTACCCCGTCTTGTGGGAGGCACAACAGTGGCACCGAGTAGAAGCCGGGCGTTGCGCACGTTCGGCGCGATGGGTGTTGCCTGCACAACAGCCATAGCGGTGATGTCGGTACCGGAGTCGGCCCTCGCGGCGCCGGTGCGGTACGAAGCGGAGAACGCGACCCTCTCGCAGGGCGTGGTGGAGTCGAACCACGCCGGGTTCTCCGGGGCCGGGTTCGTGAACGTCGACAACGTCGCGGGGAGCTCGGTCGAGTTCACCGTCACCGCGTCGAAGGCGGGCCAGGCGAAGCTGGTCTTCCGCTACGCCAACGGAACCGCGGACAACCGGCCGGCCGACGTGAGCGTCAACGGTGCCCTCGCCGTGGACGAACGCGCGTTCGCGGGCACGGGTGCGTGGACGACGTGGGTGTCGGCCGAGAACACGGTGAGCCTCACCGCGGGCTCCAACAAGATCAAGGTCACGTCTACCGGTGCCACCGGTGGCCCCAATCTCGACTACCTGGAGGTCGAGGAGATCGCGTCGGTCCCGGCTCTGGAGCAGGAAGCCGAGGACGCGACGATCAGCCAGGGCGTCGTGGAGTCGAACTGGACCGGGTTCTCCGGCCGCGGGTTCGTGAACTACGACAACGTCATCGGCTCGTCGGTCGAGTACGTGATCAACGCCGAGTCCGGTGGTGAGCACGACCTGACCTTCCGCTACGCCAACGGCACGACGGCCGACCGTCCCGTCTCGGTGACCGTGGACGGCGCCGGCGCGCAGACCGTCTCGTTCCCCGGCACGGGTGCGTGGACGACGTGGCAGACGCGCACCCTCAAGGTCGTGCTGCACGCCGGGGCGAACCGGATCAAGGCGACCGCGACGACCGCGAACGGCGGGCCGAACGCGGACAAGCTGACCGCCGTGCTGGTCGGGCCGCCCGACAACGAGGCGCCGACGCCGCCGCGCAACCTGCAGTTCGTCAGCTCCACCCACAACTCCGTGACGCTGAAGTGGGAGGCGGCCACCGACAACGTGGGCGTCACCGGCTACGACATCTACCAGCACGGCCAGCTCGTCACGAGCGTCGGCAACGTCCTGGAGGCGACGGCGACGGGCCTGCGTCCCGACGTCGAGTACGACTGGACCGTGTTCGCGAAGGACCGCGCGGGCAACGTCTCGCAGGCCTCGAACAACGTGCCGGGCCGCACCCAGCCCGCGCCCGTCGACAACCAGGCGCCCACCACCCCCGGCACGCTGCGCTCGACCGGCGCCACCTCGACCAGCGTCTCCGTCGCGTGGGGTGCTTCGAGCGACAACGTGGCCGTCACCGGCTACGAGATCCACTTCGACGGCGCGCTGAAGCAGACCGCCGACGGCTCCGCGACGAGCGCGACCGTCGCCGGTCTCGTCACCGGCCAGACGTACGCGGTGAAGGTGCGGGCCAAGGACGCGGCGGGCAACCTCTCGGCGTTCTCCAACGAGATCTCCGTCAAGCCGGCGGCGGGCGGGGGCACCGGCGTGCCGAACCCCGGCACGGTCAAGCAGATCGCGTCCGGCGTCGACGTGGCGTGGGGCCTCGCGTTCCTGCCTGACGGCTCGGCGCTGGTGACCGAGCGCGAGACGTTCAACGTGCTGCGCGTGACCGAGGCCGGTGCCAAGACCGTCGTCGGCAAGGTGCCCGGCGCGGTGGGCACGAACGGTGAGGGCGGCGCGCTCGGCATCGAGGTGTCGCGCACCTTCGCCAGCGACCGGTTCATCTACGTCTATCACACGTATGCCGACGGAAACCGCCTGGTCAGGGCTCAGTTCGACGGCGCGGGCCTCTCCGGCTGGACGACGTTGCTCTCCGGGGTGCCGAAGAACCGGTACCACAACGGCGGGCGCCTGCGGTTCAGCCCGGACGGCCGGTACCTGTTCATCTCGACCGGTGACGCGCAGAACGGCAACAACGCGCAGAACCTCAACACCAACGCCGGCAAGATCCTGCGCCTCAACGCGGACGGCTCCATCCCGTCCGACAACCCGTTCCCCGGCAAGGCGATCTGGAGCTACGGCCACCGCAACGTGCAGGGCCTCGACTTCGACTCGCAGGGACGGCTCTGGGCCTCGGAGTTCGGCAACTCGCAGCAGGACGAGGTCAACCTGATCACCAAGGGCGGCAACTACGGCTGGGAGCCCTGCGAGGGCACCATCGGCAGCTGCGCCGGGACCGTCGCGCCCAAGAAGACCTGGTCGACCTCGCAGGCCTCGCCCTCGGGTCTGACGATCATCAACGACTACGTCTTCGTCGCGACCACCGTCGGCCAGCGCATCTACCGGATGCGCATCGACGCCAACGGCAACCTAGTGGACCAGCAGATCTACTTCCAGGGCACCTACAACCGCCTGCGGACGGTCGAGGTGGACTCCGAGGGCGACATCTGGCTCACGACCACGACCGACAAGGACGGGTCGGCCGGCAACGACCGGATCCTGCACATCGACATCGTCTACGAAGGTGGCAGCGCTTTTAAGCTTTCGTCCACAGCCTTTGCAGACGACGCGATGATTCCGGCCAGGCACACCTGCGCCGGGGACGGTACCGCTGGACAGGACCCGTCGCCGCCGTTCGCGTGGGGCGAGTCCTCCGGGGCCGCCGGATACGCGATCGTGTTCGCGGATCGCGTGAACAACGGGAACAAGCTGCATTGGGCGATCTGGGACATTCCGGGAGCTTCTCGTTCATTGCCGGAGAACCTCGGGTCCGGATTCGCCGTGCCTGGCCAGGGCGGGGCGAAGCAGAAAGCCATGGAGTCGGGCGCCAACGCCCTGAAGTACTTCGGTCCCTGTCCTGGAGGATCGACCAACCCGTACACGTTCACGTTGTACGCGTTGAACACCGCGACGGTGCCCGGAATCACCTCCGGGTCGTCGATGGCGCAGATCGAGACGGCCATCAAGAACGCGTCAACCGCCAACACGGTGCTGCGCGGCCGTTCGAATGCCAGGACGTAGCTCCACCCAGTGAGACAAGTGCCCGTGTGCACGCGTGCACACGGGCACTTGTCTTGTTTCGTAAGGATTCGAGGGCTGCGAGTGTCAGACCCCGCGTGTAGCGTCGAACGGGCCAGACGATCACGGGGAGTGTGGCAGCGTGACTGCGTTGCGTAATCAACCGGCGCCGGCGAGGTTCGCCGACCGCGCCGAGGCCGAGGCTTATGTGGCCTCGGTCTGTTTCAAGCACGGGCCTCCGAGGCTGTTCGGCGTGGAGCTCGAGTGGACCGTTCACCACGCCGAAGACCCTGCTCAGGTCCTCGATCGTCACCGGCTCGCCGCAGCGCTCGGCGAGCACGCACCACCCACGCTAGTACCGGACAGCCCCCAGCGGCCGCTTCCCAGCGGCACCCCGCTGACGGTCGAACCCGGCGGGCAGGTCGAGATCTCCACTCCTCCCTGCGCCAGCCTCCCGGACCTCTTCCGGACGGTCTCCCAGGACATATCCCAGCTCACCGCCATGCTCGCCGACCACGGTCTCGTGCTCGGCGACAAGGGCGCTGACCTGCATCGACGGCCTACGCGCATGCTGCAGGTGCCCCGGTACGCCGCGATGGAGCACGCGTTCGGCGCGCTCGGCGACGACGGCATCTCGATGATGTGCAACACCGCGGGCCTGCAGGTGTGCCTCGACTTCGGCGAGGCCAAGCACCTGCAGGACAGATGGGCGGCCGTGCACCAGCTCGGGCCGGTGATGATCGCGTTGTTCGCGAACTCGCCGAGCATCGGTGGCATGCACCAGGGCTGGCAGTCCGCCCGCATGCGCGCCCTGTACGGCTGTGATCCCGTGCGCACCAGACCGAGTGCCGTGTGCGCCGATCCGGCCCAGGCCTACGCGCGCAGAGTCGTCGACACGCCCGTGATCGTCGTGCGCGGTCCGAGCGCCAACTGGATCCCCCAGCGCCGCTTCACGTTTGCGGAGTGGCTGAACGGGGCACACGATCGTGCTCCTACCAGCGACGACCTGGATTACCACATGTCCCTGATGTTCCCGCCGGTCCGGCCGCGCGGGTACATCGAGATCAGATACCTCGACACGCCCGAGCCGGGCGGGTGGATCGCGCCGAGTGCGCTGCTCGTCGCGCTGTTCAGCGACCCGTCCGTTGTGGACGGTGTGCTGGCGGCGACGGAACGGGCCGCCGGGCGGTGGCTCGTCGCCGCGCGGCACGGGTTGGCGGACGAACGCATCGCGCGTGCCGCGAAAGACGTCGTGGCGCTGGGCATCGAGGCGTTGCCTCGCACCGGCCTCTCCCACGACCAGATCAGCACCATCAGCCGGGAGCTTGAGGGGAAGCTGTGACCGAAGAACTCCGCGAGCAGGTGGCGGGGGAACTGTTGCGCTCGCGCGCGCGTTCCATCGCCCTGACTGACGCCGTCGACGAGCACGACCTCGTCCGGCAGCACTCGAAACTGATGTCGCCGCTGGTCTGGGACCTGGCGCACATCGGCAACCAGGAAGAGCTGTGGCTCGTTCGCGACGTCGGCGGACGCGAACCGGTGCGCAGCGACATCGACGAGTACTACGACGCGTTCAAGTTCTCCCGCAGCGTGCGGCCCGAGTTGCCGCTGCTCAACCCGCGCGAGGCCCGGCAGTACGTCGGGGACGTGCGCGGCAAGGTGTTCGACGTGCTGGAGAAGGTGCCGCTGCAGGGACGCAGGCTCGTCGAGAACGGGTTCGCGTTCGGCATGATCGTGCAGCACGAGCAGCAGCACGACGAGACGATGCTCGCGACGCACCAGCTCCGCACGGGCGAACCGGTGCTGCACGCGCCCGCGCCGCCGCCCGGAAGCCTTGTGCCCACAACGGAAGTGTTCATTCCGGGCGGACCGTTCGAAATGGGCACTTCGGACGAACCGTGGGCGCTCGACAACGAACGGCCCGCGCACGCCGTGCACGTCGACTCGTTCTTCATCGACACGACACCGGTCACGAACGGCGAGTACGCCCAGTTCATCCTCGCCGGCGGGTACGACGACCGTCGCTTGTGGACCGACGAGGGCTGGGAGCACCGCACGACGGCCAAGCTCGTCGCGCCCCGGTTCTGGCAGCGCGAGGAGAACTCGTTCGTGCGCACGGCGTTCGGCGTGACGGAGCCGATCGTGCCGGACGAGCCCGTGGTGCACGTGTGCTTCCACGAGGCCCAGGCGTACGCGACGTGGGCCGGCAAGCGCCTGCCGACGGAGGCGGAGTGGGAGAAGGCGGCCCGCTTCGACACCGCGGCCGGCAAGACCCGCCGCTACCCGTGGGGCGACGAGGAGCTGACCGACGAGCACGCGAACCTCAACCAGCGCCACCTGCGCCCGGCCCCGGTCGGCGCCTACCCGGCGGGAGCGTCCCCCGCGGGCGTGCACCAGCTGATCGGTGACGTGTGGGAGTGGACGTCGAGCGACTTCGGGCCGTACCCGGGGTTCGAGGTGTTCCCGTACGAGGAGTACTCGAAGGTCTTCTTCGGACCGGACTACAAGGTGCTGCGCGGAGGCTCGTTCGGCACCGACAAGTCCGCGATCCGCGCGACGTTCCGGAACTGGGACTACCCGATCCGAAGGCAGATCTTCGCCGGCTTCCGCTGCGCCAGGGACGCCTAGACCGATGTGCCGCCACCTGGCGTACCTGGGCGCCGCCGTGCCCGTCTCCGGGCCGCTCTACGACGCACCGCACTCGCTGGAGCACCAGTCGTACGCGCCGGCGGACATGCGGGCCGGCGGAACCGTCAACGTCGACGGCTACGGCGTCGGCTGGTTCCCCGGTCCGGTGCGATACCGGCGGGCCGGGACGTTGTGGAGCGACGCGAACCTGCGTCAACTGGCGTCGGTGCGGTCCACGGCGTTCCTGGCGGCGGTCCGGTCGGCCACGACGGGCATGCCGGTCGCCGACGCGGCGTGCGCGCCGTTCACCGACGGCACGTGGTTGTTCAGCCACAACGGACGCGTCGACGGCTGGCCGCACACCGTCGCGGGGCTGGCGAAGACGCTCGACGTGACCGACCTGCTCACGATGGACGCGCCGACCGACTCGGCGCTGTTGTGGACGGTCCTCCGACGCCGTCTGGAGACGGGGAAGAACCCCGTCGAGGTGCTTGTTGAACTCGTGCGGGAGGTAGCGGACGTGGCGCCGAAGTCACGCCTGAACTTCTTGCTGACCAACGGAGAAGTGCTCGTGGGGACGACGTGGACACACGCCCTGTGGGTGCTTCGACGAGGCGAGGGCGTGACACTCGCGTCCGAACCGCTCGACGACGACCCGGGCTGGCGGGAGATCCCCGACCGGCACGTGGTCACCGCCGTTCCATCCACTGTGGAGGTTCGACCGATATGACCGAGCCGGTGCTGGACGTTCATCTCACTCCGGAGGACGCCGCACACGCGCTACGTGCCGACGTGCGGGCCGGACTGACCGCGGACCCCAAGTGGGTCTCGCCGAAGTGGTTCTACGACGCCGTCGGCAGCGCGTTGTTCGAGGACATCACGAGGTTGCCCGAGTACTACCCGACCCGTGCCGAACGGGAGGTGCTCGCGGAACGCGCGGGCGACATCGCGGTGGCGACGGGCGCGCATTCGTTGGTGGAGCTGGGTTCCGGCTCGTCGGAGAAGACGAGGCTGTTGCTCAGTGCTCTGAGGGAACACGGCACGCTGCAGGAGTTCGTGCCTCAGGACGTGTCGGTGTCGGCGCTGACCGAGGCCGCGCACGCGATCATGGCGGACTACCCGGGGCTGCGGGTGCACGGCGTGGTCGGCGACTTCACGCAGCACCTGTCGTTGCTTCCGGGTGAGTCGCCGCGCGTGGTCGCGTTCCTGGGCGGCACGATCGGCAACCTGATCCCGGAGGAGCGCGAGAAGTTCCTGCGCACGGTCCGGGACGTGCTGGAGCCGGGGGAGTGGCTGCTGCTCGGCACGGACCTGGTGAAGGACCGGGACACGCTGGTGCGCGCGTACGACGACGCGCAGGGCGTGACGGCGGAGTTCAACCGCAACGTGCTGAACGTGCTGAACCGCGAGGTCGGCGGGGACTTCGACGTCGAGGCGTTCGAGCACGTGGCGTTGTGGAACGCCGAGCAGGAGTGGATCGAGATGCGGCTGCGGGCGAAGCGGGCGATGACCGTGACGCTCGCCGAGCTCGGCCTGACCGTCGAGTTCCGCGAGGGTGAGGAGCTGCGGACCGAGGTCTCGGCCAAGTTCCGCGAGGAGGGCGTCAAGCAGGAGCTCGAGGACGCCGGATTTTCGCTGCACCGCTGGTGGACCGACTCGCAGGGCCGGTTCGCGGTCTCGCTGGCCCAAGCGGTGTAACCCGGGTCACAACCCGACGATAGGCGGGTACACGCGGCTCACGGTCAGTGGTGGGCTGGATCGATGACTCCTGCATCAACGCGTGCCGTGCGCGTGGCGCTCGTCAGTGCGCTCGCGCTCGGCACCGTCATCACCGGCCTGGGCAGCGCGTCGGCCCAGCCCGAAGCCACCACTGCCGTGAGACCCGCCGCCTGGGGTCCGTGCGCGGCCGACGTGCTCGCCGAGATCCCGGCCGCCGAACGCACGAAGGTCAGCTGTGCCATCCAGACGGTGCCCGTCGACCACTCGCGGCCGCGCGGGGACTCGACCGGCGTCGTCATGATGAAGCGCCCCGCCGGCGACCCGGCGAAGAAGATCGGCTCGCTGTTCATCAACCCCGGCGGTCCCGGTGGCGCCGGCCTGATCTACAGCGCCTACGGCTCCAGCTTCTTCACGCCGGAGATCCTCGAGAAGTTCGACCTCATCGGCTTCGACCCGCGCGGTGTCGGCCGCAGCGCGCCGCTGCGCTGCTTCCGCACGCAGGAGGAGGCCGACGCGGTCAACGACGGCTGGTACGCGTTGCCGATCACGCGCGACGAGATCGCCAGCTCGATCCGCCAGTCCAAGGTCTACACGGACTACTGCAAGATCAACGCCGGTCCGCTGCTCAACCACATGTCGACGGAAGCGGTCGCACGCGACCTCGACGTGATGCGCGAAGCCGTGGGGGACAGGCAGCTCACGTACGTCGGCTTCTCGTACGGCACGCTGCTCGGCGCGACCTACGCGAACATCTTCCCGTCGAAGTCGCGCGCCCTGGTGCTGGACGGCAACGTCGACCCGCAGCTGCGCCTGACCAACGGCGCGCAGTACGACCGTGAACGCGCTCGTGGCTTCGAGATCGCACTCGACGCCATGCTGAAGCGCTGTGACTCCGTCGGTGTCGAGAAGTGCGCGTTCGCCGGTGGTGCGCGCAAGAAGTTCGACGACATCCGCGAGTCGTTGCGCAAGGCCCCGACCACGTTGCCCGGCGGGGTCGAGGTCACGCTGACCGGGCTCGTCGGCCGCACGGCGAGCAACCTGTACAGCCCGACGACGTTCAAGGCGCTCACCACGTGGCTGCAGTCGATCCACGCCGTGCAGAACCCCGGTGTCCTGGCCGTTCAGTCCGTTGTGGACGTTCCGATGCTGAACAACCTGGGTGGCAAGGCGGACGTCCGCGTGCTGCCGGAGACGCCCTACACGAGCGACGACTCGTACTACGCCGTCAACTGCATCGACAAGCCGTTCGTGCGCTCGAACCGCAACTGGGCCCAGACGGCCGACAGGTGGGAGCGCGAGTCGCGGACGTTCGGCCGCTACCAGGCCGCGTCCGACCTGCTCACGTGCCCGACGTGGCCGACCCGCAACCCGGACCGCTGGATCGGGCCGTGGAACAAGCGCACCAAGAACCCGATCGTCGTGGTGGGCAACTACTACGACCCGGCGACGCAGTACCTGTTCGCGGAGCGCATGGCCAAGCAGCTCGGCAACGCGCGGCTGATCAGCGTCGACGCGTTCGGTCACTGCATCCTCGGTGACTCGGCCGGTGCCGACGCGGCGGTGACCCGCTACCTCGTCGACCTGGTGGCGCCGGCCAACGGCCAGGTCTTCCAGCCGAACGCCCAACCGTTCTGATCTTCGGCACGCCCGCCTGTCGCCGGGACACAACCCGACGATAGGCGGGTACAAACGGTGCACGGTCGGTGATGGGGTGCATCCGTGACGTCATCATCTCCAGTGCGAGTCGTGCTCGCGGGCGCGCTCGTGCTCGGCACCATCGCGTCCGGCCTGGGCGTGTCCTCCGCCCAGGCCGAGGCCTCTGTCAGTCCCGCTGCCTGGGGGCAGTGCGCGGCGGACGTTCTCGCCACCCTTCCCGCGTCCGTGACGCCCGAGGAGCGCGCGAAGCTCACCTGCGCCGTCCAGGAGGTGCCCGTCGACCACTCGCGCCCGCGCGGGGAGAAGACCGGCATCGCCATGATGAAGCGCCCGGCGAACGACCCGTCGCGCAAGATCGGTTCGATCTTCCTGAACCCCGGTGGACCCGGCGGTTCCGGCCTGGTCCGCGGCGCCGTCTCGAAGAACTACTTCCAGCCCTCCGTGCTGGACCGGTTCGACGTCATCGGCTTCGACCCGCGCGGCGTGGCCCGCAGCGCGCCGATGCGTTGCTTCCGCACGCAGGAGGAGGCCGACTCGGTCAACGAGGGCTGGTACGCGTTGCCGATCACGCGTGACGAGATCGCCAGCTCGATCCGCCAGTCCAAGGTCTACACGGACTACTGCAAGATCAACGCCGGCCCGTTGCTCAACCACATGTCGACCGAGGCCGTCGCCCGTGACCTCGACATCATGCGTGAGTCGGTGGGGGACAGGCAGCTCAACTTCGTCGGCTTCTCCTACGGCACGCTGATCGGCTCGACGTACGCGAACATCTTCCCCTCCAAGACGCGCGCGATGGTGATCGACGGCAACGTCGACCCGCAGCTGCGCCTGACCAACGGCGCCGAGTACGACCGCCAGCGCGCCGACGGCTTCGAGATCGCGCTCGACGCGATGCTGAAGCGCTGCGACTCGGTCGGCGTGACGAAGTGCGCGTTCGCCGGCGACGCCCGCGGCAAGTTCGAGGCGATGAAGAAGGCGCTGGCCAAGGGCCCGGCGACGTTGCCGAACGGCTCGAAGGTGACGCTGTCCGACGTCGTCGGTCGCGTCGCCGGTGACCTGTACTCGATCGCCCGGATCGCGCCGCTGGCCGCGTGGCTGCAGAGCGTCCACAACGCGCTCAACCCGTCGCCGGCCTTCAGCGTCCAGTCCACTGTGGAGCTCGCCGCGCCGTTGAACAACGCCGGTGGCCGCATGGACGTCGACCCGCTGCCGGACACCCCGTACACCGCGGACGACTCGTACTACGGCGTCAACTGCACCGACAAGCCGTTCTCCCGCACGAACCGCAACTGGGAGAGGACCGCGGCGAAGTGGGAGAAGGAGTCGCCGACGTTCGGCCGCTACCAGGCCGCGTCCGACCTGCTGACCTGCCCGACGTGGCCGACCCGCAACCCGGACCGGTGGATCGGGCCGTGGAACAAGCGCACGAAGAACCCGATCGTCGTGGTGGGCAACTACTACGACCCCGCCACGCAGTACCTGTTCGCGCAGCGCATGGCCAAGCAGCTCGGCAACGCACGGCTGATCAGCGTCGACGCGTTCGGCCACTGCATCCTCGGCCGCTCGGCGGGCACGGACGCGGTGGTCGCGAAGTACCTGGTGGACCTCACTCCGCCGGCTGAAGGCCAGGTGTTCCAGCCGAACGTCCAGCCGTTCGCCTGATCACAGGGCTCACCAGCAACACCCCCGCACCGAGGAACGGCGTCAGCGGGGCCACCGCCAGGGCGACCAGGGCGATGGCCGCGTTGGCGCCGTTCTTCTTCACGAGGGCCCAGATTCCGAGGCCGAGCGCGGCGACGATCGAGATGAGCGTGACGAGCAGGGTCCACGCGTCGTACCGATCGGCCAGTGCCAGAGCCAGAATCCCGGCACCCGCCAGGTAGTGCGCGTCCTTGCGCGGGCCGATCGCCGCTGCCGCCGCCGCGAAGACGACCAGCGGAGCCATGTGCCCGCCCAGCCACACCAGTGCCGCGCCGTAGCAGGCCGCCGCCACCGCGACACGCCAGCTCAGCCTTCTGACCGCCCAGCCGAGCAGCCCGGCGACCAGCAGCCACGCTGGGAGGAACGGCAGGTCGAACCACGGCTCCAGCGGGGTCGTGGCGGGGTTCTCCTGGGTGAGGAACCGGGGAGTGGTCGTGGTGATCGTGATCTGGACGCACTGGCCGGGCACGTTGCAGAGCTTGTCGTACTCGCTGAACGGAACGGCGACAACCGCCGTGTGCACGGCCATCGCCGCACAGGCCGTGGCGAGGAGTGCGACCCATACGGGCCTTGGCGCCACGGCGATCAGCGCGACCGCCACGGCCGCGGCGCCGACGTGCATGGGGGAGAGCCAGCGGAACTCGTCGTCGAGCAGCGTGACACCGCTGAGAACCGCGACGAGGCCCAGCGCCCACCAGTTCCGGCGCCACACCGCCCACGTGCCCAACACCAGCAGTGACCCCCAGAACCACGTCACAGCAGTGCGCTCCTCACGATCAGCACGACAGCGCTCGTTCCCGCGACGACCAGCATGGGCGTGCGGATCCCCTTGGCGTCGAACTTCTTGCGCAACGGCCCCGAAAGCAGGAACCCGGCGACCAGGAACGGGATCAGCAGCACGCCGCTCCACAGCTGGTGCGCGGTGACGTTGCCCGCGACGGTCAGGCCGAGGATCGACGCGCCGGAGCCCAGCACGAAGAACGCCCCGAGCGTCGCCCTCACCTGCGGTCCCGCCTGGTTCTGGTAGAGCAGCGCGACCATCGGGCCGCCCACCGCCGTCGCCGTGCCGAACGAGCCGCTCGCGAACCCGGCCGTGACGAGGGACCCGGGCCGGGGTTGCGGGCGCCAGGCCGTGATCGAGAGCAGCACACAGGCCAGCACCGAGCCGCCGACCACGAGGCCGAAGCCCTTCGGGTCGAGCGCGTCGACGATCAGGATGCCCACCACCGTGCCGGGCAGGCGGCCGAGCATCGCCCAGCCGACACCGCGCCAGTCGACGTGGCCGAACTCCCGCACGAGCGACAGCGACGCGTGCGCGGTGGCGATCATCAGGACCGGCACCGGCAGCAGCGCCGGGTCGAGCAACGCGAGCAGCGGCACGGCGACCAGGGCCAGGCCGAAACCGATCAGGCCCTGCAGCAACCCTCCGAGAGCGACGACGAACCCGGCCGCCGCGAGCAACCCCCAGGACATGCTTAGCTACGCTACACATCGGTGCCAGAGGTTTTCCTCGCCGTTCGCCTGGTGTTGGTGCGGCGCACCTACGCTCCGCGCCATGACCGCGTCCCGCCGTTCCTTCCTGCTCGGCACCGGTGCGACCGCCGCCGCTGCCGCCCTGGTCACGCCTGGTTCCGCAGCCGCGGACAACGTTGTCGGCGGCCGTCCGGACCCCGAGTCGCGGCGCTTCACGCTCGCCGTGATCCCGGACACGCAGTACATGTTCGACCTCGACCGCGGTGACTCGGCGCCGTTGAAGGCCACGCTGCAGTACCTGATCGACCGCCGGCGGTCCGAGAACATCGTCTTCATCAGCCACCTCGGCGACCTGGTCGAGAACGCGCGCAAGAGCGAGATCGACGACATCAGCGAGCGGTTCGAGGTGCTCGACCGGCGCCGGATCGGGTACAGCGTGCTCGCGGGCAACCACGACGTGCCGGACGCGCGGCTCGACGACCAGCGCGGGCCCACGCCGTACCTCGACAGGTTCGGGCCGCGGCGGTTCCGGACGTCGCCGACGTTCCGCGGTGCGAGCGCCGACGGTTACAACTCGTTCCACGTCTTCCGCGCCGGTGGCAGGGAGTGGCTGGTCCTGGCGCTCGACTGGCGCATGTCCGCCAGGGGTTTCGAGTGGGCGCGCTCGGTGCTGGCGAAGCACGCCACGTTGCCGGTCGTCCTCACCACGCACGAGCTCGTCCACGACGGTGGTGACGGGGTGGCGGCGATGTCCGACTACGGGCGCCGGTTGTGGAACGAGCTGATCAAGGACAACGACCAGATCTTCCTGACGCTGAACGGGCACTTCTGGCCGCCGGCGCGCACGACGTTGCAGAACTCCTTCGGCAACGACGTGCACGTGCACATCACGAACTACCAGGACCGCTACTACGGCGGTGGGGCGATGATCCGGCTCTACCACTTCGACCTGGACCGCGGCGTCGTCGACGTCCGCACCGTCTCGCCGTGGCTGCTCGGGAAGAAGTCGCTCAACCCGTTGGAGCGCAAGGAGACCGAGCTGACCGGACCGGCCGACCGGTTCAGCGTCCCGATCGACTTCGAGCAGCGGTTCGCCCGGTTCGACCCGCCGGTGCTGCCCGCTCCGCAGCCCGTCCGCGACGTGCTGGTGCGCGGCACGGTCGCGTACTGGCGGCTCGGCGAGGGGCTGAAGGACCTGTCGGGCAACGGGAACGACCTGCGGCAGGTCGGGTCGCTGACGGCCTCGGACGACCACAGCCGGCTCGCGCCGTCGCACCGTTCGCTGTACTTCGGCAAAGAGGGCCATCTGTCCACCGTGGACTCGGCGCCGGTGAACAAGGAGACCTTCGAACGCGGGTACACGATCGAGGTGTTCCTGAAGCTGCCCAACGGGTTCGACCACCCTTGGTGCGGTCTGTTCACGAAGCTCGCGCCCGGTTCGGCCGCCGGCAAGACCGGGGACGACCCGAGCGAGCCGATCGCGACCCTGAACGTCGCCGGAGGCGGTCAGCTGCAGTGGGCGGTGTTCCCGCGCAACCTGCCGGGCATCTCCACGAACTGGGGCCACGAGATGGCCTACGAGACGTGGTGGCACATCGCCGTGGTGAACGACGGCGTGCACACGACCCTGTACGTGGACGGGTCTCCGTTGCTGCGCAACCCGTCCACGCCCGCGCGGGGGATCTCGACCGCTGGTGACCCTTGGCTCGTCGGTGCCTACGCGTACAACAAGGTCGTCGAGAAGTCGTTGCACGGCTGGGTCGGGGACATGCGGATCGTGAACCGGGCGCTGGACCGCTCCGAGTTCATGCGGTCGAAGGCAGCCCGAACTTCGGGAACAGACTGAGGTCGAAGAAGGACGAGACGCGCGTGATCCGGTCTGTCACCTCCAGCACCTGGAGGTTGAATGCCCGGAACACGCCGTCCTCGGCCCTCAGGTACAGGCCGAAGGCGGGCTGGCCGTTCGCCTCCGTGGCGATCATCCTCGCTCCGTGCGGGACGGACGGGCACTGGTGGGTGAGATGCCACGCGACCATCTCCGGACCCCGGTAGAACTGCGGGAACGGCGGCATCTCCCAGACGACGTCCTGCGCGAACATGCCGATGATCGCCGGGATGTCCTTGGCCTCGAAGGCCTCGACCCACCGGTCGAGCAGCTGCTTGGCGTCCGCCGGTTCGGAGACCTCGTCCTCGGTGAGGTCCTTGAGCTGGGCGTGCGCCCGTTGCAGCGCGCTGTTGACGGCCGCGACCGTCATCTCCAGCTCGTCGGCGGTCTCCGCGGCGCTCAGCTTCAGCACGTCGCGCAGGATCAGCACCCCGCGTTGCCTCGGCGGGAGGTGTTGCAGGGCCGCGACGAACGCGAGGCGGGTGGACTCCCGTTCGGTGACGATCGCGGCCGGATCGGTCGGGAATGGTTCCAGCCACGGGATCTCGTGGTCCTGGACGAGCGGGTCGTTCTCCGTGCTGCCCTGCGTGCCGAGCCCGAACGGCAGCGGGCGTCTCGTGCGGCCGTCGAGCGCGGTCAGGCACGCGTTCGTGGCGATCCGGTACAGCCAGGTGCGCACCGAGGAGCGGCCCTCGAACCGGTCGTACGACTTCCACGCGCGCAGATACGTCTCCTGCACCAGGTCCTCGGCGTCGTGCAGCGAGCCGAGCATCCGGTAGCAGTGCGCGAGGAGCTCCCGTCTGAACGGGTCCGCGACGGTCGCGAAGTCCACTGTCATGCCTGCGCTCCGATCGACTTCTGGAGCCGGGTGATGAGCGTTTCCACGTGGTCCTTGAGGGCTTGGGGCTCGTGGATCTCGAAGTCGAGACCGAGGTACAGCAAGTAGAACACGATCCGGTCCAGAGCCTCGGCGCCCGTGCGCATCAGGCAGGTGGTGTCGTCGACCGGTTCCAGCGACACCGACGTCGGCGACGTGCGCTCCGCGACCGCCTGCATGGGTGCGTGGATCGTGAGCACGGCCTGGTAGGTGTAGACGTTGGACGCGATCTGCCGCGACACGAACTCGCCCAGGGACTCCGCCGGCGGCCGGCGAGGTGCGAACCTCGCCGCGAGCGCGGGCTCCTCGGTGATGCGGTCCACCCGGAACGTTCGCCAGTCCTCTTTGGACACGTCCCACGCGACCAGGTACCAGCGGCGGCCGGTGTGCACGAGACCCTGCGGCTCCGCGAGCCGCTTCTCGGGCTCGCCCCGCGTCGAGGCGTAGGTGAACCGCAGCTGCTGGTGGTCGCGGCAGGCGGCGGCGATGATCGTCAGCGTCTCCGGGTCGACGGTCGGCCCCGCGGCCGGCAGGGGAGTGGTGTGCATCTGCAGCGCCTGCACCCGCCTGCGCAACCTCGCCGGGAGCACCTGTTCGAGCTTGGTGAGAGCGCGGACCGACGTCTCCTCGATACCCGCGATCGAACCGTTCGCCGCCGTCCTGAGCCCGACCGCGACGGCGACCGCCTCGTCGTCGTCCAGCAGCAGCGGCGGAAGCTCCGCGCCCGCCCCGAGCTGGTAGCCGCCGGCCGCGCCCGGCAACGACGTGACGGGGTAACCGAGGCTGCGCAACTTGTCGACGTCGCGGCGGATCGTGCGCACGTCGACGCTGAGCCGCCCGGCCAGCTCCGGCCCCGTCCAGTCGCGCCGAACCTGCAACAGCGAGAGGAGCTTCAGCAGCCGTGCGGACGTCTCCAGCATATGACGGATTCTAGATTCCATTGCGGACAACGGCCTGCGGTGGTTAGGGTTTACGTCATGACTGCCGGGTCGGCCTCGTGCCGTGAGCGGAACGGTTGCCCGGCCCTGACTTGATCAGGGCCCCTCCAGCCCCCGCGCTTGTTCGCTCGTTGGACACGCGCACAGGGAGAGGAGGTGATGCGCAATGCTTCCCAACGTTGGTGATGTCTTTTCGGGGAAGGTCGTCTCGACCGTTCCCTTCGGTTCGTTCATCGAACACCCCGCCGGTGCACACGGGCTCCTGCACGGCCAGCAGGCCGAGGTCGGTGCCTCCGTGCAGGTGAAGGTGCTCGCGGTGGACGCTGAACAGCAGCGCTTCAGCCTGGAGCTGGCGTGACGTGAGTGCTCGGGCAGAGGCGCCCTGCCCGGGCTTTCGTCACGGCCTCCGGTAGTCCGCGCACTCGCTGGTCAAGCGGTCGTGCAGGGTCTTGCGGTGCCCCTCGTCCCGGGGCGCCGGCCCGAGCGCGTCCGCGGGACTGGTGATCCCGTGCAGCAACCGGTAGAGCACCACATCCGTTGCCGTGTAAAGCCAGTCGTCCGCCCTGCCGGGCGGCGCGGCCGGTCCGAGCATGTTCTCGAACCACGCCGGGAACAGCAGATCCCGTGCCACCGCGTCCTCGATGCGGGCGCGGATCTGCTGACGCGTGTGCTTGATGGCCTCGTTGCCGGCCGACTTGGCGACGGTGTCCTTGGTGTGCTCGTCGTCCGGGGCTTCCGGGCGTTCCCTGTCCGTGATGGCGCGCCACTGCTTGTAGTGCTTGCGCCACAACGCTTCCGCCGCCGGCGGGAGGTGGGTGAGCGCTTCGGCCGCGTCGAGGGACTCCGCGGCCTGCTTGTCGTACTCGGCGATCGCCTTGCGGGTGTCCCTGGCTTCCTGCGGGGTGAAAGTCCTGCGGGCGTACGCTTCCTGGCCCTTGAGGATCTTGGCCAGGTCCGGCTGGTCGATCTCCGGCCAGGTGTCGAAGTCGGCCTTCTGGGTTTCGCTCGCCCTGACCTTCCTGTTGAGCGCCACCAGCAGGCGTTCCAGGCGGTGGACGCTCTCCGCCAGTTCGGTCACGCGGTCGTTGGTCTTGGTGAGCTTCCTGGTGTTGTCCTTGAGCTGGTTGCTCTGGCTCAGCTGGGCCTGGGCCGCTTCCGACTGGGTGTCGTCCAGGCGGGTCTCCAGGGACTTGAGCTCTTTCTTCAGGCGGTCGGTCTTGTCTTCCAGGGCTTTGAGCGGGTCTATGTTCATCCGTGCGTCCTCCAGGCCCACCAGGCGATCCCGGCCGCTGTGACGAGTGTCGCCCAGCCGTTCAGGAGTGGGGTCAGGAGGGTGGCGGACAGGGCCGTGGTGATCGCTGCTGTTCTCGCCCTGGGCTCCCAGATCTTGTGGCCTGTCGGGTCTACCAGGACCGCCGCCGCTGTGGCAGTGGCCGTCAGGAGGGAGAGCAGGGACCAGGCGTCGAACCAGCCGACCGCGATGATCAGGGCTGCCGCCGTGGTGGCTGTGGCGATCGCTCGGTTCGGGGTGGTCAGCCTCGCTGCTTCCACGTCCCTTCTGGCCTGCATCACCGCTTCTACTTCTTCGTTCGTGGTGATCAGGAGGGAGTGGAAGTGCGGGCTGCCCGGGCTGGCCGAGTGGAGGGCTTTCACTGCTGTTCGCAGGGCGTGCTGGCGGTCGGCCAGGCGAGCGAACGGATCGGCTGCCATGCCCTGAAATCGTGATCAAGCGGGGTGGGTGGGGCTAGGGCTGGGAGGGGAGTTGGTCCGGTTGCCGACGAACTTCGCTCGCTCGGCCTAGTGGGTGTCGGTTGGTGGACGGCTGGGTTTGTGTGGGGGTGGCGCTTGCGTAGAGCTGGCGCTGTGTGGGGATGGCGCTTGTGTGGGGCTGGCGCTGTGAGGCTGGCGCTGTGTGGGGCTGAGCCTTGCTTGGGTTGACCTTTGCGTGGGGCGAGCTGTGCGTGGGCGAGCTGGTGCGTGGGGCGAGCTAAGACGGTGGTCACCTTGCGGGCGGCCAGGTTGCGTTGCGTGCTTTCCCTGGGGGCTCTGCCCCCAGACCCCCGGCAATCTGATCAGGGGGCCAGCGCTGTTCGCGGGTTGATGGCACGCCTGTTGCTTTGAGCGGCCGCCTGGCCCTTATGGAAAGACTGCTCGCCTTCGGCATCGCTTGAGGGCTCGCCTTCGGCATCGCTTGAATGCGGCTCGCCATTGGCGTCGCGTGCTCAGTGTGGATTGCCTTTGGCATCGGGCCGCTGTGCGGCTGCCGTCGTGTGCTTGGCTTTCCGCATGAGTGATCGGGTTCTTTATCCGGAGGCCGTTACGGCCGTGCTGGCCTCTGTCGAGGCCCGTGCCTACCTTCGGACTGAGGGGTTGCCTGCCTCGCACGAGTTGGTCGACGTGTTCCAGCCCGGCGACGTCGTCGTCGAGGAGCACCCGTCTGGGCGGACGTTCCTCGTGGTCGGCGGGTACGAGGATCTCGAGCGGTACTGCGTTGACGTGGGGTCTGGGGCCGTGGTCGTCGTCAGTGGTGTCGACGGGAGTGTGTGGCACCTCAACGCGAGCGCGATGGCCTTTGCTCGGTCGTTGGACGCGTTCACCGCTGCCTGTCCGTTCGGCTCGGCCGAGTGGGAGGCGGAGGAGTTCGAGCGGGTCGCTGAGGCGTTCCGGGAGCAGTTGCGGGAGATCGACCCGACCTCGTTGAGCGAGGATCCCGGGTACTGGCACTCGCTCCTCCACGACATCGCCATCGGCGACTACGTGGAGGAGGAGCTCGGGTGAGTCACGACTTCCGGCGGGCCTCCGGGGGCCAGACGACCTCGATCGGCACGCCGGAGGCCCTTGCCTGCTCCACGACGTCCGCTGTGCCGCCCTTGCCCTGGGCCGGGACGCCGTCCCAGACCGCCACGAGGAGTTCTACCGAGGCGAGCATGCGTTCGTTCGCCGCCACGTAGGCCAGGCGTCCGCTCGACATGTGCGGGAGGACGCTGACCACGGTGGCCGCTGCCCTCAGTTCGTCGTAGTCGGCCACCTGGTGTGGCTTCAGGCGGTCTCGGTAGTCCAGCGCCGGGAGGACTACTTCCACCTCTCCTCCGAGGGCGAGGACTGCCCTGGCGAAGACCTGGTCGGCTCCCGGGGCCAGGCAGGTCACGCCCACCAGGGTCGCGTCCAGCTTGGTCAAGGCCTCCGTGATGGCTGCCTGGACCGCGGGGACGCACTCCGGGACCAGGTTGCTGTGGCCGGTGATGCCTACTCGCATCAAGCTGTCCGGATCGCTCTGATCGCGTCCCTGGTGTCCTGCACGGCGGGGATGTGGCGGTGCCGTGCTGCTTCCTTGGCGAAGTCCTCCAGCTTGCGGAGAACGCGCCCCGAGGAGAGCTTCGCCGCTGTCGGCAGGACCTCGTTGATCAACCCGCACGCTGCCTCCGGGTCTCCCGCGACCATTTTGGTGCGCGCCAGTCCGATCACGTCGAAAGCGCGGTTGCGCACCTTCGACGGGTCCCGAAGCGCCAGGGCCCGCCGGATGTGTTGTTCGGCGAAGACGGCCTGGGCCGGGTCGTGCATGGCGAGGTCGCGGCAGCGGGCGCCGATGACGCCCTCCAGCTCGGCCTCGTCGAAGCTGTGCAGGTAGCGCGGTTCGTTGTCCGCGTCCCGTTGCGCGAAGCTGTCCTGGGCCATGCCCACGGCCTGGTGGAACTCGCGGGTCTTGCCCATCTGGGCGTACGCCCAGGCCTCGCGGGTCAGCAGCAGCGCCTTGAGCGTCGGGGTGCCCGTGCGGCGGGTGCCGTACTGGCCCAGCTGGACCAGCTCCAGGCCGTCCTCGGGGCGGCCCAGGTCGAACATCTGCCTCGCCATGGCGGCCAGGCACAGGGCCGCGAAGCCGTCGTTGTGGCCGGCCTTGGCCATGCGGATGGCCAGCACGTAGTAGCGCTGCGCCGCGTTGTGCAGGCCCGCGTCGAACGACATGCTCGCCGCCACCTTCGACAGCTCGGCGCCGATGAAGAACCCTCGTTCCGTCGTCGGGCCGGACGGTGCCCTGCCCAGGCGTTCGGCCAGCTCGTCCAGCTGACCCAGGACGGCCTTGCGGGCCAGGCCGTAGCCGCCCCGGCCGCCCCAGCCGCGCAGCCCGTCGGCCACGCGTTGCAACGCGAAGAGCTCCTCCTCGCTGATCGCCGAGTGCGACGACCACTTCGACAGGTTCTGCAGGGGGTGCAACCACCGCTGCAGCGGCTCGACCAGAGCTGACCCCACCGTCACCGCGGCGGCTCCGGTGAGCGCCGCTCGTCTGCTGATCGCCAAGTCGCTCCTCGCCGTCTCCTCGACCGAACGGGCAATGCTCGTCGCCTCCCAGGGGGCGGCGAGCACGTCTGGCGGGCCGGCCACGGGCAGGCCCACCTGAGCTGGGATGACGACTCGGTCGAACCACAGTCGTTCGCCCGGTACACCGAGCACTTGTGCGAAATGGCGCAGCCGGTCGAGGCGGTCGATCTGGTTCTCACCCGACTCGTAACGCGAGAGCTGCGCCTGGCTGATCCCGAGCCACGCCGCCATGCGGTCCTGCGTGACCCGGCTCAGGTGCTGGGGGTGGTGCCGGTACGCGGAGATCAGCGCACCCATGTCGCGGTCGGTGCACGCCGCCGCGATCGCAGGGTGGTCCCAGAAGTCGTTCGGCACTTCAGGCGGTCCGTGCACGTCCGCACGAGCGTTGCGGCGGCACCGGTGACACAACCGATCGGGGTTGTCTGCGGCGATGAACGCTCCACACGGGCAAGCGCGTCTGGATGTGGGTCTCGCTGCATCCATCGGCCTCGCCCCCGTCACTGAGCGTTCACCCAGTGTACGGAGGTGTGATCGTCAGTCCATCCATCTCATGCATAAGACGTAATGGATTCGCGTGTCGCAGTCCTGGTGCCCCCGCCCGGTGGATGAGCTTCATACGTCCGCTGCATGAGGCGCATGCAGCCGGCGAGTGGTGTTGGCGGGAACCGAGAAGGACCCTGCACAACGTCAGGCTGCGGGTCGATCCCCGTGGCGTGGCCAGTGCCTGACCCACCTACGGGGAGGACAACCGCCGATGAGCCTCACGACCGCGGAGACCGGCACCGCCGGGATCCCACAGAACAGGGGACACGCACGAGCGATCGGGGAGGCCGTCGCCGGCTACCGGTTGCTCGGCTGGCAGGTGACCGTCACCGAGCAGGGTGTGTTCCTGCCCCTGGGTCCCGCCACGACAGCCCTGGCGATGCCCGCGCGGATCGGGTCGCGAGTGCTGGCCGACCTGAAGTCCCGGATGCTCGCCGGGCCCGTCACGGTGATCCCCGGCCCCCGCGAGCACTGGATCTTCCTCGCCGAGCTGGTGGCGTTGCTGCCGACGCACCTCAAGGCGCCGCCGGAGGTCCAGTTCGTGCGATCGCCGCACCGGATCGCGCTGCCGCCGACGATGACCAGGTACGGATCGCTGCGGTGGGCGAACCCGCCGTCGCACTCGCGGCACTGGTTCCCGCCGTTCACCGCCGTGCTGGCCCTGGCCCGGACGGCCGCCGCGGAGGACCAGCGCCGATAATCGGTGCTCGTGGATCGACGAACGGTGTTGTTGTGTGGGCTCGCTGCCGCTGTGAGCGCCTGTGGCGAGCCCGCTCCTCGCAAGACGGGCGGTGTCGGGACCGCCCGGCCGGGGGACCGGGTCGTGGCCGTCGCCGCGGTGCCCTCGGGGTCCGGGGTGCTGGTGGACATGCCCGGCAACGCCCAGCTGCTGGTCGTGCAACCTCGATCGGGTGAATTCCGCGCGTTCAACCCCGCGTGTCCCCATGTCGGTTCCCTGGTGAACCCGCCCGCCGGCGGAGTGATCACGTGCCCGTTGCACGGGAGCTCGTTCGACCCGTCCACGGGTGCCGTCCGCAAAGGACCTGCGACTTCGGGACTGACCGAGGTCGCTCTCGTTCGTTCCGGCGACGATCTGGTGCTCGGCTGAGACCTGTGCATTTGCTGTGCATCGTGGTTCTCGCTGAACTCTGGCCGACCGATTCGCGTAATGCTGTGGTGTAACCCCGAACACCCCCACCACCACGGAGGATCGGTCGTGAACACCGAAAGCCCGGTCAGCAGGCGCGCGGCACTGTGCGGAATCGCTGTCGCACTCGCCGTGCCCAGCGGACTCGTGACAGCGTGCAGTTCCCCGAGTCCTTCCGGCTCTGCTCCGACCCAGGGCGGCTCGACCCCGACAGGATCCACCGGCTCGACCGGTTCCGCCGGTAACAGCGGGTCCGCGCTGGTCGCGCTCGCCGACGTTCCCGAGGGCGGCGGGGCGGTCGTCGACGCCCCCGGCGGCAAGAAGATCGTCGTGGCGCGCATCTCCGCCACCGAGGTCAAGGCGTTCGACGCGACGTGCCCGCACCAGGGCTCGGTGGTCGCGGAGCCGTCCGGCGGCACCATCACCTGTCCTTCGCACGGCAGCCAGTTCGGTGCTTCCGACGGTGCGGTGAAGAAGGGACCGGCGACGACCGGGCTGAAGGCGGTCGGCGTGAAGATCGACGGCGACCAAGTGGTCCTGACCTGACCCTTTCTGTTTTTGTCAGACCGCGTCGATAGTCTGGACGGCGTGGCAGACCCCTCGACGTACCGCCCCGCCGTGGGCACGATTCCCGAGGCTCCCGGCGTCTACAAGTTCCGCGACGCCGGTGGCCGGGTCGTGTACGTCGGCAAGGCGAAGAGCTTGCGCAGCAGGCTGAACTCGTACTTCGCGGATCTGGCCGGGCTGCACCCGCGCACCCGCCAGATGGTGACGACGGCGGCCTCCGTCGAGTGGACGGTCGTCACCACCGAGGTCGAGGCGCTGCAGCTCGAGTACAACTGGATCAAGGAGTTCGACCCGCGCTTCAACGTCCGGTACCGGGACGACAAGTCGTACCCGGTGCTGGCCGTCACGCTGCACGAGGACTACCCGCGCCTGCACGTGTACCGGGGCCCGCGCAAGAAGGGCGTGCGGTACTTCGGGCCGTTCGCCCACGCCTGGGCGATCCGCGAGACGCTGGACCTGCTGCTGCGCGTGTTCCCCGCGCGCACGTGCTCGGCCGGCGTTTTCAAGCGGCACAACCAGATCGGCCGCCCGTGCCTGCTCGGGTACATCGACAAGTGCTCGGCGCCGTGCGTGGGCAAGGTGTCCGCGGACGAGCACCGCGACATCGTGCTCGACTTCTGCGACTTCCTGGCGGGCAAGACGGACAACATGGTCCGCCGCCTGGAACGCGAGATGCTCGCGGCGTCGGAGGAGTTGGAGTTCGAGCGAGCGGCCCGTCTGCGCGACGACCTGGGCGCGTTGCGCCGGGCGATGGAGAAGCAGGCCGTCGTCCTGGGCGACGGCACGGACGCCGACGTGATGGCGTTCGCGCAGGACGAGCTGGAGGTCTCGGTCCAGGTCTTCCACGTGCGCGGCGGCCGCGTGCGCGGCCAGCGGGGCTGGGTGCTCGACAAGGTCGAGGCCGTCGACGACGGCGGGCTCGTCGACCAGTTCATCATGCAGTTCTACGGCGACAACACGGAGAACACCCCGCGCGAGGTGCTGGTCCCGGTGCTGCCGGACGACGCGGAGGCGCTGGAAGCCCTGCTGTCGGAGCAGCGCGGCTCGCGCGTGGTGCTGCGCGTCCCGCAACGAGGCGACAAGCGGGCGTTGATGGAAACGGTGGCGCGCAACGCCTCCGAGGCCTTCGCCCAGCACAAGCTCCGCCGCGCCGGCGACCTCACGGCTCGTTCCGCGGCCCTGCAGGAGATCCAGGACGCGCTGGCTCTCGACACCGCGCCGCTGCGCATCGAGTGCATCGACATCAGCCACGTGCAGGGCACCGACGTGGTGGCGTCCCTGGTGGTGTTCGAGGACGGTCTGGCCCGCAAGTCCGAGTACCGCCGCTTCGCCCTCCGCGAGGCGGCCACCGAGGGCGACGTGGCCTCGATAGCCGAGGTCGTCCGCCGCCGCTTCCAGGCCATGCTCCGCGAAACGGCCTCGGGCGGCCCGAACCCGGGCATCGACCCGGACACGGGCAAACCCCGCAAGTTCGCCTACCCGCCCAACCTCCTGGTGGTCGACGGCGCCGGCCCCCAGGCCGCGGCGGCCTCGGACGTCCTGGCCGAGCTGGGCATCACCGACGTCGCAGTGGTGGGCCTCGCCAAGCGCCTCGAAGAGGTCTGGGTGCCGGGCGAGGTGGACCCGGTGATCCTGCCGCGGTCGAGCGACGGGCTGTACCTGCTGCAACGAGTCCGCGACGAGGCGCACCGCTTCGCCATCGCCTACCACCGCCAGAAGCGCTCGAAGCGCATGACCACCTCCGAGCTGGACGAGGTCCCGGGCCTCGGCGAGACCCGCAAAGCCGCCCTGCTCAAGCACTTCGGCTCGGTCCGCAAACTGCGCCAGGCCACAGTGGACGAGATCAGCGACGTACCGGGCGTGGGCCGCCGCACAGCCGAGGCAGTGGTGGCGACCCTGGCATCAGGCGGAAAAGCCTGATGCCGCAGGACATCTCGGTGCGCCCGCTCCCCGCCGCCGCCGAGTCGGTGCTGTCCGGCCTGCACGCGCCCCCGCGGCTGGTGGCACACCTGCGGCTGGCGCACGACGTGGCGTGCGACCTGGTCGCGTGGCTGGAGCGGCACCACCCGGCGGTCGCCTGCGACCGCGAGGCGTTGCTCTTCGGCGCGGCCACGCACGACATCGGAAAGGTGGTGCACCCCAACGAGTTGTCCGGCCCGGGCTCGGCCCACGAGCCGGCGGGCCACGCGCTGCTGGTGGAGCGCGGCGTCGAAGAGCGCTTGGCCCGCTTCGCGCGGACGCACGCGTCGTGGACGGCCGCCGGCATCAGCCTGGAGGAGCTGCTCGTCAGCCTCGCGGACAAGGTGTGGAAGGCCAAGCGCGTGCCGGACCTGGAGCAGCTCGTGACCGAGCGGCTGGCCGAGGCGGCGGGGCAGGAGCCGTGGGAGGTGTTCATGGCGCTGGACGACGAGCTGGACCGCATCGCGTCGGGCGCCGACGCACGGCTGGCGTACCAGTCGAGCCATCCGGTCGCGGTGTGAGCGCGATGCCGCAGCTGACTTGCTTGCCGCAGCTGACTTGCTTGCCGCAGCTGACTTGCTTGCCGCAGCTGACTTGCTTGCCGCAGCTGACTTGCTTGCCGCAGCCGACTTGTCCGCCGCAGGGGGCGCACACGTCGGTGAACGGGGCTGTGCCGCTGGCCGGTCGTGCAGAGCTGGCTGACGTTGCCCCCGAGGGGAGGCACTTGGCTTGCTCGCCGCGTCACTACACGCCCGCGAACGCCACCGCCGCACTCGTCCGCGACGACCGCCTCTCGCTTTCCCGCCTGCCGCAGCCTTCACAGACAAGCGAAGTCCGCCGCCGCGCTTTGCCGTCTGCCGCGGCCCCCACACGCATGCGAAATCGGCAGCCGCGCTTCTCCCACCTGCCGCAGCCCCACTCGCCCGCGAGCCGCGCTGCGGTGCTCACCGCCCTCGTGCCCACTCGCTGCACGCCCGCGAACCCCACTGCCATGCGTCCCGCCGCCGCGGCCGCCCCGCCACGCGCCCACCGCATCGGCCCCACCCGCCCGCCGCATCCGTCCCATCCGCCGCACTGGTCACTCTCACCCAGCGACCACCCGCTCCCCAGGACGAGGATCGTGACCGCGGCCACGACGCGCCCGTCTCAATCGCCGAACCTGCCGCGCGTGAGGGCCGTTCCAGTGGAGACTCACCCTGGGCGCGCCCGGTCGTGGCGTGGCCCAGCATCGAGCTCGCCCAAACGAGAGCGCGGTAGAAGCGCGCTCATGAACAGGTAACGGAGTCGTAGTCGTGAACGCGGAGAAGTCCGGCATCGAAGTCGCCGTGGTGACCGGGCTGTCCGGTGCGGGCCGCAGCACCGCGGCCAAGTGCCTGGAGGACCTCGGCTGGTTCGTCGTGGACAACCTGCCCCCCGAACTCATCGCCACCATGGTCGAGCTCGGCGCCCAGGCGCGCGGGGCGATCACCAGGGTCGCCGTCGTCATGGACGTGCGCAGCCGTGCGTTCACCGAGGACCTGGCCTCCATCATCAAGGACCTGGACGCGCGTGGGTACAAGCCGCGCGTGCTGTTCCTCGAAGCCACCGACGACGTGCTGATCCGGCGCTTCGAGGCGGTGCGGCGCGGTCACCCCATGCAGGGCGACGGACGGCTCGCGGACGGCATCGAGGCCGAGCGGATCCTGCTGACGCCGCTCAAGCAGGAGGCCGACCTCGTGCTCGACACGTCGGCGCTGAGCATCCACCAGCTGCGGGCCAAGATCGAGGACTCGTTCGGGTCCGAGGCGGCCAGCCGGACGCGGGTCACGGTGCTGAGCTTCGGCTACAAGTACGGGCTGCCGATGGACGCCGACCTCGTCATGGACGTGCGGTTCCTGCCGAACCCGTTCTGGATCCCGGAGCTGCGCGAGCAGACGGGTCTCGATGGTGAGGTGCGCAACTACGTGCTGTCCCAGGAGGGCGCGGACGAGTTCCTTGATCGGTACCACGAGCTCCTGAGGCTCATCGGTGCCGGTTACCGGCGTGAGGGCAAGCGCTACCTGACGCTCGCGATCGGCTGCACCGGCGGCAAGCACCGCAGTGTCGCCCTGAGCGAAGAGCTGGCCGCGCGGCTGGCTAGCGAGGACGGCATGGCCGTGAAGGTCGTGCACAGGGATCTGGGACGTGAGTGACGAAGTTGAAAGCTGTTGCTTTGGGCGGCGGGCACGGGCTGCACGCGACGCTGACGGCGCTGCGGCGGGTCACCGACGACGTGACGGCCGTGGTGACCGTCGCGGACGACGGCGGGTCGTCGGGGCGGTTGCGGCGGGAGCTGTCCGACCTGTTGCCGCCGGGTGACCTGCGCAAGGCCATGGCGGCGCTGGCGGGACAGGACGACGCCAGCCAGCGCTGGACGTCGCTGTTCAAGCACCGGTTCGGCGGCACGGGGGCGCTCGCGGGGCACGCGGTAGGCAACCTGGTCATCGCCGGGCTGCTCGAGCAGCTCGGCGATCCCGTCGCGGTGCTCGACCTGACGAGCAGGCTGCTCGGCGTCAAGGGCCGGGTCCTGCCGATGTCGAACGACCCGCTCGACATCGAGGCGGACGTCGTCGGGCTCGACGAGGACGAGACGGACGTGCGGCGCATCCGGGGTCAGGTCGCCATCGCGACCACGCCGGGGCTCGTGCAGCGCATCCGGCTGACTGCCCCGAACGGGCGACCTGCCGGCTGCCCGGAAGCAGTACAGGCTGTACTTGACGCCGATGTCGTGGTACTCGGGCCGGGATCGTGGTTCACCAGCGTCTTGCCACATCTGCTGGTGCCCGAACTGCTCGACGCGCTGGTGCGCACGCGTGCCAAGAAGGTGCTCGTGCTCAATCTCGTCCCCCAACCGGGTGAAACTGCTGGTTTCTCTCCGGAGCGGCATTTGGACGTAGTCTGCGAACACGCACCCGAGCTGAAGGTGGACGCGGTGATCGCCGACGTCGACTCGGTCCCGACCCCGGACCGGCTGACGCGAGCCGCCTCGGCACTGGGCGCGCGTACGCATCTGGCGAAGATCGCCGCACCGGAGGCCGCGGAACGGCATGATCCGGAGGCGCTCGCCGGTTGCCTGAGGCAAGTGGTCGAGGAGACCGGAGTGGGAGGGACGAGCACGTGGCGATGACGTCGGCGGTCAAGGACGAGCTGAGCAGGCTCGCGGTATCCAAGACCTGTTGCCGCCGCGCGGAGGTGTCCTCCCTGCTCAGGTTCGCCGGCGGCCTGCACATCGTGTCCGGCCGGGTCGTCGTCGAGGCCGAGCTCGACCTGGGTTCCGCGGCCCGCAGGCTGCTCAAGGAGATCCAGGCGCTCTACGGCCACCACGCCGAGGTCTTCACGATCCAGTCGAACGGCCTGCGCAAGGGCACCCGCTACGTCGTCCGCGTGGTCAAGGACGGCGAGGGTCTCGCCCGGCAGACAGGTCTGCTCGACCCGCGCGGCCGCCCGGTCCGAGGCCTGCCCGCGCCGGTCGTGTCCGGTGGCGTGTGCGACGCCGAGGCCGCGTGGCGCGGCGCCTTCCTGGCGCACGGCTCGCTGACCGAACCGGGCCGCAGCTCGTCGCTCGAGATCACCTGCCCCGGTCCCGAGGCGGCGCTGGCACTGGTCGGCGCGGCGCGCAGGATGGGCATCTCGTCCAAGTCGCGCGAGGTCCGAGGGGCCGAGCGCGTGGTGATAAGGGACGGCGACGCCATCGGCGCCATGCTGACCAAGCTGGGCGCGCACGACAGCGTCATGGCGTGGGAAGAACGCCGCATGAGGCGTGAGGTCCGCGCCACCGCGAACAGGCTGGCGAACTTCGACGACGCGAACCTGCGCCGCTCGGCCCGCGCGGCCGTCGCGGCGGCCGCACGGGTGGCACGCGCGTTGGAGATCCTCGGCCCGGAGGCGCCGGACCACCTGGCCGCCGCCGGCGCGCTGCGTCTCGCGCACCGCCAGGCGTCGCTCGAGGAGCTGGGCCAGCTGTCCGATCCGCAGATGACCAAGGACGCGGTGGCAGGCCGTATAAGGCGTCTGCTGGCCATGGCGGACAAGCGGGCCAAGGACCTGGGGCTGCCGGACACCGAGTCCGCGGTCACCGCGGAGATGCTCGAAGCCGAGGTCTAGAACACCCGGGCTCGGCTGGCTCGGATCAGATCATCCCGAGCCGGCCGAGCAACGGCGAGTGGTGTGGCTCATCCTGAGCCGGCCGAGCAACGGCTAGTTCGTGCGCCTCATCCCGAGCCGGCTGGGCAACGGCGAGTTCGTGCGTCATCCCAGCCGGCCGGGCAACGGCGTGGCGAGCCGGCTCAGATCATCCCGAGTTGGCCGACCAACGGTGTGGCGAGCGTGCGCGAGTACAGGTTCGTCACGTGGTTGTTGCGGTACACCACCACGTTGCCCACGACGGCCGGGCAGACGTCGTCGCGGCAGTACCACGGCGTCAGGTCGACGATCTTGGTGCTGGGGTGGACGGCGGCGGCCTCCACGAGCGGGTCGGCCTCCCCGGCGAACGCCTCGGCGAGTGGGGTTCCACAGGCCGCCACGTCGCGGCGGTTGCGTTCGAGGCAGCGCGGGACCTGGCCGTTCGGCCGGGGGAGGTCCTTGATCACCGCGGTCGGGATGTTCGCCGCGGACAGGGCTCCCAGCATCTCCCGGTAGCCGCGCAGCATGTCCTCGCGGGAGTTCCAGGTCCACTTCAGGTCACTGGCGTAGGCCTCGCGGCTCATGCCCGAGAGCACGACGAGGTCGGGCTTGAGCGCCTTCACCCGGTCGAGCACCGCGATGTTCTGGTCGGAGCAGACGGTGAACGGCCAGCCCGCCTCGGAGGGCGGCACCGTGGTGAACGGACAGCCGTTGCGGGTCATGGCCTTGACCTTCCACTGGCCGCGGCCCGGTCCCTGCACGAAGTCGATCAGCGGGGTGCTGTACTGCGCCGCGTGCGAGTCGCCCAGCAGCACGACGGTCTTGCGCGCCGACTCCTCGCCCCAGGTGCAGGCCTCCGCGGGGAGCGTCAGCTGGTAGACGTGGCACTCGCCGTTTCCGCTGCCGCCGTAGGGACCGTCCTCGTTCGCCACGGCCGGGTCCGGGACCAGCGGCACGCCGGCCGGGGCCCGCAGCGGGGTGCGCGGGTCGATCGCCATCGCACCGGGGTGGTCGGCGTCGAGCGTCATGCTGCTCGCCAGCCGGTCCAGCTTGCGCTCGGCGGCGTACCAGGGGACCGAGGCCACGATCACGGAGACGACCACGAGCACGGCGCCGAACGCGTAGGTGCCGCGGCGGCGGCCGAACCTGTTGCGGCGGAACGGGTCCTCGACGAACTTCTTGGACAGCGCGGCCAGCGCGAAGCTCAGCACCGCGGCGAAGAGCATCTCCTTCTTGGACAGCCGCTCGTTGCTGCTCAGTTCGAGCATCACCACGATGACCGGCCAGTGCCACAGGTAGAGGCTGTAGGAGATGTCACCCACGTAGCGGATCGGCCGCAGGCTCAGCAGGCGGCCGAGCAGCGTCTCGGTACCGATCAGCATCGCCGCCGTGCCGAGCACCGGCACCGCCGCGACCCAGCCGGGGAACTGCAGGTCGGTCGTGTAGTAGACGGCGCTGAACGCCACGGCGGCGAAACCCAGCCAGCCGAGCAGTTCCCGTGCCGCGCGGCCGAGCGACACGCGGTGCAGCACCATCGCGGCCAGACCGCCGATGCCGAGCTCCCACATGCGGGTGGGCGTCACGAAGTAGGCGGCGCCGTGGTCGATCCGCGTGTAGACGACGGAGAACACGAACGAGGCGACGGTCACGAGGGCGACGGCGGCCACGGCGTAGGGCACCGTGCGGCCGTTGAACCTGCGGGCGAGCGCTGCGGTTCCGATGAGCAGCAGCGGGATGACGAGGTAGAACTGCTCCTCGACCGCCAGCGACCAGTAGTGCTGGACCGGCGACGCGCCGGCCGTGGCGTGCCCGTAGTCGTTGGAGAGGAACGCGAGCAGCCAGTTCTGCGCGTTCAACGCGGAGCCGACGACCTCGCGCATGATCTTGGGCCACTGCGACTCCGGGAGCAGCAGGACCGTCGCGGCGACGGTGGCGAGCAGGGTCGCGGTCGCGGCGGGCAGCAGGCGGCGGATGCGGCGCGCGTAGAAGTCGCGCAGGCTCACGGTGCCGGAGCGGCGCACCTCGTTGGTGAGCGTGCCGATGATCAGGAAGCCGGAGATGACGAAGAAGACGTCGACGCCGACGAAACCACCGGGCAGCCAGGACGGCCTGAGGTGGTAGAGCAGCACGATGCCGACGGCGAGCGCGCGCAGCCCCTGGATGTCGCCGCGCTGTGCGTGCTGGGGGCGGCCTGCGGGGTCGGGCGTCGTGGTCGGCCGCTCGGCGGACATGGTCGCCACCGCGATGACTCCTCGTAGCGAAGGTGAGCGGAACCTGTCCGCGTTCAAGTCGAGGATGCTAACTCGATCGGGTTGGCCCGACCTCCTCGGTGCACGGATTGTGATGGGTCTGACGTGGCCGTCAGATGCCCTGGCGGCCCGCCCACACGGCGAGCTGGGCACGGGAGCGCAGGCCCAGTTTCGAGCGCGCGTGGGTGACGTGCCGGGCGACCGTGTGCGGGGAGATGCCCAGGCGCTGGCCTATCTGCCGGTTGGTCAGGCCCTGCGCCACCAGGGTCGCCACGTGCAGTTCGCGGGCCGAGACCAGGCCGTCGGGGTCCTCGGCCAGTGGTTGTGCGGTCAGGGCGTAGGAGATGGCCTGTGCCAGCGACATGCGCTCGCCCGTCGACTCGGCGGCGCGGAGACGGGCGGACGGGATGCGGTCGCGGCAGACGGACCTCGCCTCGTCCAGCAGGGCCTGCCAGTACGGCTCGGCGCGGAAGTCGTAGCGGGTGCGGACCACGGAGGCCGCTACCAGCAACGAGAGCGCGCGTTCGTCGTCGGACCCCACGCCCACCAGGCCCAGGGCGAGGCCTTCCAGGTCGTAGAACTGGTCCATCGGGTGTTCGGCGCTGACTTCCAGGCTCTCGCGGAACAGGTCGACGGCCTCGGTGTGGTTGCCGCGCGCCAACGCGATCGCGCCCGCGCTGTGCAGGACCGGGTTCAGCATGTGCGGCAGGCCGATCAGCCTCGTCAGTGTCAGCGACTCACGGACCAATGGTGCCGCACGGTCTGCGAAGCCGTGTTGCAGCAACGTCCAGCCGTAGGAGTTCAGCAGGATGGCGCGTGCGAGTTTGTCGTCCGGGTCGCACAGCAGCGCGGCGGCCTCGTCGAACAGCTGCCAGGCCAGGCCGGGGTCGCCGGTGTGGGCCTCGGCGGAGGCGAGCACCTCCAGCGCGCGGGCCGTCGTGCCGGGGCGGCGGGCCTCGGCGCGTTCGATGGCCAGCGACTCCTCGGCGAACCGGCGGGTCACGTGCCAGCCGCCGCGGACCCGGTGGTGCATCGCCGCCAGCACCGCGAGAACGCTGCGGTACGGCTGGGGCATCGGGCGGGAGAGAGCCTGGTGCAGCAGTTCGGTGGGGGCGCCGCGCGGGCCTCGCGGGGTCGACGTCCAGGCCGTCGCGACGATCGCCAACGCGTGCCGCGACCAGTCGCCCGTCTCCGCTGTGCGCCGGACGGCGAGGTCGAGCAGGCCCACGTTGCGGTCCAGCCGCAGCACCACGGGCGGTGACGGGAAGAACGACGAGATCTCCGGCTCCACGACCGAGCACACCCACTCGACGACACGGTCGGCCACAAGAGAGAGGTCGCCGCACGCGATGGCGCGCTCGTGGCAGTAGAGGCGGATCGATTCGAGCTGACGGAACGTCGTGTGGCCGCCGATCCGGTCGACGACGAGCAACGACTTCTGCTCGAGCCCGGTCAGCAGCTCCAGGGCGTCGGGGACACCGCAGACCGCGCTCGCCACCCCGAGGTCGAACGGCACGCCCAGCACCGCGAGCCGCCGCGACGCCGCCTGCTCCTGTTCGGACAGCAGGTCGTAGCTCCAGCCGATCGCGGTCCGCAGCGTGCGGTGCCTGTCCTCGGCGGCGCGCGGCCCGCCGGTCAGCAACGCGAGACGGTCACCCAGCCGGGCGAGGACGTCGGCGGGGGAGAGCACGGTGATGCGCCGCGCGGCCAGTTCGATGGCCAGCGGCATGCCGTCCAGCGACCGGCACACCGCGACGACGTCGGCGACGTTCGCGGCGTCCACGTCGAACGAGCGGTCCACCGACACGGCACGGTCGCGGAACAGGGCCACCGAGTCGTGCCGCAGCGCCTCGGCCACGTCGGCGTCCGCGGGCGGCAGCTCCAGCTCGCCGACCGCGAAGACCTGTTCTCCCGCAAGGCGAAGAGGCTCCCGCGAGGTGACGAGGACGCGCAGCCTCGGGCAGCGGGCGAGCAGCTCCGACACCACGGCGGCGACGTCGCCCAGCAGGTGCTCGCAGTTGTCCAGCACGAGCAACGGCCGCCGGTGCTGCTCGACCTCGGCGACCACCGCGTCGCGTGCCGAGCCGTTCGGCAACGGGTGCGCGCCGACCGCGGTGTGGATCGCCCGCACGGCGTCCGACGCCGACGCCAGCGCCGCCCACCACGTCTGGTCGGCGCGTCTGTGCACGTGCTGGATCGCGAGCCTGGTCTTGCCGGCGCCGGCGGGGCCCACCAGCGAGACGAGGCGGTCCGTCTCGGTGCGGGTCAGCGCGGCGAGCTCCTCGCGACGGCCCACGAAGCTGTCCAGGGGAGCCGGGAGAGAGGAGACGAGACGGTCCGTCTCGCCACGGGTGGAGCTGCGTTCGCGGTACGCGCGCTGACGGCAGGCGTTGGAGCAGTAGCGTCGGCCCGCGGCCGCCTCGGGAAGAGGATCTCCACACGTCACGCAGGCGGCAGTGGCCGTCATGACCCCTGACCGTACCGGGCGCGTAACGGTCCGTAACACCCGCTGTTTCGGGGTATTGAGGGTGCCTCCGGACGCGGCCACGATCGTCGTCATGACAGCCAGGACCAGAGCCGAGGGGCCGCTCGTGCCGCCCCAGGACCGCCCCGTCGTGGACGAGTGGCTCGCGCGCATCGCGGCCGTCGTCGGACAGGGGGCGGAGGAGACCGGTCCCGAGGCCTGTCGCTCCGCCGCGGAGGCCGCGGAGGAGCTGAGCGCCTACCTCTGGATGCTCCGCGCCCTGCGCCGCCGAACGGCCTAATCAGGACACCTTTTTCTGGTTCGATCCAGAGATACTCACTATCCCTGTGACCAGGGACGCAGTTCGGCAGATAGGGTGGGCTTGTTCCTACCAAGCTGAACGCAAGGAGTCAGTCGTGACGGTTCGTGTAGGTGTCAACGGTTTCGGTCGGATCGGGCGCAACTTCTTCCGCGCCGTGAGGGCCGGCGGCCACGACATCGAGATCGTCGCGTTCAACGACCTCGGTGACGTCGCCACCATGGCCCACCTGCTGAAGTACGACAGCATCCTCGGTCGTCTGGACGCCGACGTGCAGGTCACCGACGAAGGCATCTCCGTCGACGGCAAGGTCATCAAGGCCCTCGCCGAGCGCAACCCGGGCGCTCTGCCCTGGAAGGACCTCGGCGTCGACGTCGTGGTCGAGTCCACCGGTTTCTTCACCGACGCCACCAAGGCCCGCGCGCACGTGGACGAGGGCGGCGCCAAGAAGGTCATCGTCTCCGCGCCGGCCAAGAACGAGGACCTCACGGTCGTCATCGGCGCGAACGAGGAGAAGTACGACGGTTCGCAGACGATCATCTCGAACGCGTCCTGCACCACCAACTGCCTCGCGCCGCTGGCCAAGGTCCTCAACGACAGCTTCGGCGTCGAGCAGGGCCTCATGACCACGATCCACGCGTACACGCAGGACCAGAACCTGCAGGACGCGCCGCACAGCGACCTCCGCCGTGCCCGCGCCGCAGCACTGAACATCGTCCCGACCTCGACGGGCGCCGCCAAGGCCATCGGCCTGGTGCTGCCGGAGCTCAAGGGCAAGCTCGACGGCTACGCGCTGCGCGTGCCGATCCCCACCGGCTCGGCCACCGACCTGACCGTCACGCTCAAGCGCGAGGTCACCGTCGAAGAGGTCAACGCCGCGTACAAGGCCGCCGCCGAGGGCCCCCTGGCCGGCATCCTCAAGTACTCGACGGACCCGATCGTGTCGGCCGACATCGTCACCGACCCGCACTCGTGCATCTACGACGCGCCGCTGACCAAGGTCATCGGCAACCAGGTCAAGGTCGTCGGCTGGTACGACAACGAGTGGGGCTACTCCAACCGCCTCGCGGACCTGGTCAAGCTCGTCGCGTCGAAGATCTGAGCAGGGGCGGACAGTCAGTGAAGACTCTCAGCGACCTGCTCGCCGAGGGTGTCGCAGGTCGGCGCGTGCTCGTGCGCGCCGACCTGAACGTCCCCCTCGACGGAGACAAGATCACCGACGACGGCCGCGTGCGCGCGTCGGTGCCGACGATCAAGGCCCTGGCCGACGCCGGTGCCCGCGTGATCGTCACCGCTCACCTCGGCCGCCCCAAGGGCGAGCCGGCCCCCGAGTTCTCCCTCGCGCCCGCCGCCGCCCGCCTCGGTGAGCTGCTCGGCACCGAGGTCCCGCTCGCCTCGGACCTCGTCGGCCCGTCCGCCACCTCCGTGGTCGGCGCGCTGACCGACGGTGGCGTCGTGATGCTGGAGAACGTCCGCTTCGACGCCCGTGAGACCTCGAAGGACGACGCGGAGCGCGCGGCACTGGCCGACGAGCTCGCCTCGTTCGCGGACGCGTTCGTGTCCGACGGCTTCGGTGTCGTGCACCGCAAGCAGGCCTCCGTCTACGACGTGGCGCAGAAGCTCCCCGCGTACGTCGGCGGTCTCGTCGAGGCCGAGCTGGCCGTGCTCAAGAAGCTGACCGACGACCTGGAGCGCCCGTACGTCGTCGCGCTCGGCGGGTCGAAGGTGTCCGACAAGCTCGGCGTCATCGCGAACCTGCTGTCCAAGGTCGACCGGCTGCTCATCGGCGGCGGCATGGCGTACACGTTCCTCAAGGCCCAGGGCCACGAGGTCGGCACGTCGCTGCTGCAGGAAGACCAGATCGACCAGGTCAAGGGCTTCCTCGCGGAGGCCGAGAAGCGCGGCGTCGAGCTCGTGCTTCCGGTCGACGTGCTGGTCACGGCCGAGTTCGGCAACACCGACCACGAGGTCGTCGCGACCTCCGAGATCCCCGCCGACAAGATGGGCCTGGACATCGGCCCGAAGTCGCGCGAGCTGTTCGCGTCGAAGCTCGCCGACGCCAAGACCGTGTTCTGGAACGGCCCGATGGGCGTCTTCGAGATCGAGACCTACGCCGGCGGCACCCGTGCCGTGGCCGAGGCGCTCGTGAAGTCCGAGGCGTTCACCGTCGTCGGCGGCGGCGACTCGGCGGCCGCGGTGCGTGCGCTCGGCCTGCCCGAAGACGGCTTCTCGCACATCTCCACCGGTGGGGGCGCCTCCCTGGAGTACCTCGAGGGCAAGGTCCTCCCCGGCATCAGCGTTTTGGAGTCCTGATGGCAGCCCGGCTCCCGCTCATCGCGGGCAACTGGAAGATGAACCTCAACCACCTCGAGGCCATCGGCCTCGTGCAGAAGATCGCCTTCTCCCTCCCGGAGAAGTACTTCGCCAAGGTCGAGGTCGCCGTTCTTCCCCCGTTCGTCGACATCCGCAGCATCCAGACGCTGGTCGACGGCGACAAGCTGCTGATCAAGTACGGCGCGCAGGACATCTCGCAGCACGAGTCCGGCGCCTACACCGGCGAGGTCTCCGGCAAGATGATCGCGAAGCTCGGCTGCCACTACGTGGTCGTCGGTCACTCCGAGCGCCGCGAGTACCACGGCGAGACGGACGCGATCGTCAACGCCAAGGTCAAGGCGGCGCTGGCGGTCGAGGTCACCCCGATCTTCTGCTTCGGCGAGAAGCTCGACGTCCGCGAGGCCAAGGGTCACCTCGAGCTGGTGCGCCAGCAGCTGGAGGACGGCCTGAAGGGCTTCACGGCCGAGCAGGTCGCCAAGATCGTGTTCGCGTACGAGCCCGTGTGGGCGATCGGCACCGGCAAGACCGCGTCGTCCGCGGACGCGCAGGAGGTCTGCTCGGCGGTCCGCTCGTTCGTGGCGGAGAAGTACGGCGAGGAGACCGCGGCCGTCGTCCGCGTGCTCTACGGCGGTTCGGTGAAGTCCTCGAACATCGGCGAGCTCATCGGTCAGAAGGACATCGACGGCGCTCTTGTCGGCGGTGCCAGCCTTCAGGCGGACGAATTCACCAAGCTGTGCGCATTGGCTGCCGGCGGGCCTCTACCCTAAGTTGATCTGGCTTAATCCCTAATCCCACCGGATGCACACGTTCGGCAGTCGAACAGGTACTCTATGGCGTCGGCTGCCTGACAGCGAGGAAGAAATGATCCTGTTCCTGCAGATCCTGTTGATCGTCTCCAGCGTGCTGCTGGTGCTGCTGGTGTTGTTGCACCGCGGCCGTGGTGGCGGCCTTTCTTCGCTGTTCGGCGGCGGTATGCAGTCGAGTCTGTCCGGTTCCTCCGTCGTCGAGAAGAACCTCGACCGCCTGACGCTGTTCGTCGGCGCGGTCTGGGTCATCGCGATCGTGGGCATCGGACTGCTGATCAAGCTGCCTCCGTCAGCCTGATCAACCGTTCAGCGGCAGAAGCCCTCCGGGGCTTGGGGTAACCACTTGGTGGGGGTGTAACGGTCGATGTCTGGTGGTAACGCGATTCGCGGTACCCGCGTCGGCGCAGGCCCGATGGGCGAATCGGAGCGCGGCGAGTCCGCGCCTCGTCGTCGGGTGTCGTACTGGTGCGCGAACGGTCACGAGTCCCGGCCTTCTTTCGCCGTCGAGGCGGACGTGCCGGAGAACTGGGACTGCCCGCGCTGCGGCCTGCCGGCAGGTCGTGACGAGCAGACGCCACCCGCGCCTCCGCGCAACGAGCCGTACAAGACGCACCTTGCGTACGTGAAGGAGCGGCGCTCCGACGCGGACGGCGAGGCGATCCTCGAAGAGGCTCTCGCCAAGCTGCGCCGTCAGCGCGAAGAGCCGTAAGCCTGGCTCACAGATCAACGCGAAAGGCCCCCTCTACTGCGGAGAGGGGGCCTTTCGCGTTTCCGGGGGTCCTGCCCTTTACCGCCTCAGGCCGGAGAACTGACGGCGCAGCATCGCGGCCCCGATCAGCAGGAAGAACAGCAGCACCACGAGCGTGCTGGTCGAGCCGCCGGACGAGCTCATCAGCGTCACGTCCACGTTGCCCACGAGCACGATGCCGCATTCCGCGCGCACCTTGTGGCGGCCGGGCTCGATGCTCGCGAACTTCACCGGCGACGAGAAGCCGCCGTTCTCGTCGGCCGTGGTCTGGCCGACGTCCTGGCCCAGCGACTTCAGCGTCACCTTCGCGCCCTGGGGGCAGCCGGTGCCGGTCGCGGTCAGGTCGTCGCCGGGCTGGATGTTCTCCTTGTCCAGCACGAGGACGCCGTCACCGGGGCCGGTGAACGCGTCGGTCGTGGAGGTGGAGGGCGTCGACGAGTCCGTGGTCGTGGTGGTCGTCGTCGTGGTGGTCACCGGGGGAGTCGTGGTCGTCGTGACGCCGGGCGGGCGCGTCACGGGCGGGTTGGTGACCGGCGGGTTCGTCACCGGCGGGTTGGTGACGGGCGGCTGCGTGGTCGGCGGCTGCGTGGTCGTGGTGGTCGGCGGGATGCGCACCGTGTAGGTGTTCGACGCCGAACTGGCCTGGCACGAGGTCGGCTGGACGGTCACGCGGTGGCCACCCGCGGCGGCGCCCGCCGGAACCGTTGCCGAACCGGAACCGGTGCCGTTGCTGCTGCCGGAGCCGCTGCCCACTACTGTCTTGCCGTCCCAGAGCACGCGGACCGTGGGGAACTCACACGTTCGGGGGAAGTAGATCCCCGTCCACGAGACCTTGAAGCCCGATCCCGGTGCGCCGACGTTCGGGCTCACCGTGAGCGCGGGCGGCTGTTGGGCCATGGCCGGTGTGGTGCTCAGCACCGTAACACCGGCCATGATGGCCACGAGTAAGCCTAAAGACCGCATTCCCTCTCCCCGGATCAGAACCTAAGGTGCGCTAGTGAGACGTCGCATGGCCAGTGCAGGTTTACTGCTGTTGTGCGGAATTATGCTGCTCCCTTGGACGGCCTCCGCACAGGACGGGTCCGTGATCCTCGAGGCCGATGTGGACGGTAGGCCGGTTGGAGTAGGGAACCTGGTGCTGGACCCGTCGCAGACCGCCAAGGTCTCGATCACGGTCCGCAACAACACGAACACCGTGCAGCGCGTGAAGACCGTGCGGATCAGCGGCACCGCGCTGGCGTTGACCTTCTTCGCTTACGACACAACGGTTCCGTTCGACGTGCCGGCGAAGTCCTCGGAGACCCGGTCGTTCCCGCTGGAGCCCACGGACCTCGGCTCGCAGGCGATCGGTCTCCTTCCGGTCACGGTCGAGGTCATCGACGTGCAACGCGAGTCGATCGCGTCCGTGGAGACGACCGGTGACGTCCGGGGGTCGCTCTGGTCGGTCTACGGGGCGTTCGGGCTGGGCGTGCTCGTGCTGACGGCGTTGTCGTGGGCGGGGGCGTTGATCGCGCTGGGGCGCAGGAGGCTTCCCGCGAACCGGTGGCAGCGCGCCATGCGGTTCCTGCCGGCCGGAATCGGGACCGGGCTGATCGCGGTGATCTCGCTGTCGGTGCTGCGGCTGGTGGCGCCGTCGCCGACGGCGGAGATCCCGTTCATCGTCGGTGCCGCGGCGGCCGCGTTTGTTCTTGGCTATGTGACACCGCATCCGGGCGAACGTCCACCGTCCTCAATGGATGCGGATACCGTGAGGATCCAGCGGTGACTCTGTCCAGTGTGGTCGCCGCCCTGCCGCAGTACGCCGTCGGCGAGCAGATCGGCGAGGGCGGCATGGGGGTCGTCTACGGCGGTGTGCACCGTCAGCTCGGGCGTCCCGTGGCGATCAAACGGCTGCCGCACGCGGTGGCCGAGGACCCGAGGATGAGCGAGCGCTTCGAGCACGAGGCGCGGCTGCTGGCGCGGCTCGACCACCCGCACATCGTGCCGGTCTACGACTACGTGCGGCAGCAGGGCGAGCACCTGCTGGTGATGGAACGCCTCGACGGCGGCACGGTCTGGTCGCGGTTCTCCGGCGACGGGCTCACGGCGCAGCAGTCGTGCGGGCTCGTGCTGGCGGCGTTGTCCGGGTTGCACGCGGCGCACGAGGCCGGGGTGCTGCACCTCGACGTGAAGCCCAAGAACCTTCTCTTCACCTCGAACGGCGTGGTGAAGGTGGCGGACTTCGGCATCTCGCAGGTCGTGTCGGAGGGCGCGACGCTCGTGACGCACGGCGGCGCGGTGCTCGGCACGCCCGCGTACATCGCGCCGGAGCAGGCGATGGGCAACGCGCTGTCGCCCGCGGCCGACGTCTACGCGACCGGCACGATGCTCTACGAGCTGCTCTGCGGCGACCTGCCGTTCGAACGCGGCGGCGGTCCGATCGCGATGATCCAGAAGCGCGTGTTCCAGGACCCGAGGCCGTTGCCGAAGGTGCCGGAACCCCTGGCGGGCGTGGTGATGCGCAGCATCGCCCGGGACCCGGACGCGCGGTACCGCAACGCCGAGACGTTCGCGATCGACCTGGCCGCCGCGGCGGGCCACCTGTTCGGACCGGACTGGCTCGTGCGCCTGGGCATGCCCGTGCACCTCGCGCCGCAGGTGTCGGCGTCGTCCACGCGTCCGTCGCTGCGGCCCGTGCCCGAACGCGACACGGTGACGCTGACCGGGCAACGGATCCGCGCCACGCTGGTCGACCCCGTTCCGGCCGCGCGGCTGAGCGGCAGCAGCACGCTGGTGCCGGCCGCGCAGGTGATCAAGCCCCCGTCGACGCCGTGGGCGTTGTGGCTGGTGGCGGCCCTCGCGTTGATCGCGATGGCCGTCGTGCCGTTCGTGGCGACCGGCACCCCGCCGTCCACGGTCGTCGAGCTGGACCTGGCGAACCCCGTGAAGGTCGACGGCACGCACCTCGTCGTGACGGCGGCCGGGATCCCGCTCGCGGACGTCCCGGAGCGCACGCCGGAGGGCTTCGTGCTGCCGGGCGTGGCGCGGTGGATCATCGGCGGTGTCGTGACGGCGCAGGTCGACGACCAGCCGCCGTTCCTGCTGAAGTCCAGCCAGACGCCGTGGCTGAGCCTCATGGGCACCGGGTCGGTGTTGTTGCTGCTCTTCACGTTCGCGTACCTGGAGTCGAACCTGCGGGCGTTGCGGCGGCGGCAGACCGGCATGGCGGCGATCATCGCGTCGGTGCCGCTCGGGTTCGGCCTCGGCCTGGCCGTGTGGCTGCTGGTGACGGTGCTGCAGGAGAACGAGCCGACGATGTCGATCGCGCTCACGTGCGGTGTGCTCGGCGCGGCCGCCGCCCTGAGCGCGTCGCTCGCCTCTAAGCGCGCCTGACCGCTCGTTCGAACAGGTCCGCGAGCTCGCTCGCGTACGCGGAGACGTCGGTGTCCGGCCGGGCCATGAGCTCGGCCGGCGCCGCCTCCATCGCGGCGAGCACCGACACCGCCATCACCCTCGGCGTGAACTCGCGCAGCTCACCGCACGCCTGACCCTCGCGGAACATGTCCTCCAGCTCGGTCAACGTTCGTGCGTTCTGCTCCTCAGCCCACGTCCGTGCGGCTTCAGCGTCCCGTGCGGCGGCCGCGATCTGGGAGATCGCGATGAGCTCGGTGGGGTGCTCGGCGCAGTAGTGGACGAACCCCTCGATGAGCTTCCTCAGCGCCGTGACGTGGTCACCGGCGTTCTCGGTGTACGCGGTCAGTGCTTGGTCCATCGAGTCGTGCACGGTCAGCATGACCTGCTTCATCAGCTCCTCGCGCTTGGCGAAGTGGTAGGTGATGAGCCCCGGGCTGATGCCCGCACGCTGCGCGATCTGCACGAACGACGACTTCGCGTACCCGATCTCGGTGATCGCCGCGATGGTCGCGGCCACGATCTGGCCGCGCCGGGCGTCCTCGATGAACCTGCGCTTCTGGCCGCCCGACCGATTTTCTGGTTGCATGACTAGTAGCCTAGTTGAGTAACTAGTCGAGGGGGAACGATGATCAGTCGAAAGGTGTTCCTGAAGTCCGTCGCGGGGGCCGCGGCACTGGCGAGCGTCGGGGGAGGAGTGGCGTCGGCGGCACCGGGGAAACGCGGCGGGGTCTGCTACGACACCGGCGTGCTGCACGCGGTGGGGGACTCGCTGAGCCGGGTGCGCTGGAGCCGCCGGCAGTTGGAGCGCGAGATCGGGGTGATCGCGAACGACCTGCGCTGCCCGTCGATCACGGCGTTCGGCACCGACCTCGGCCGTCTCGCCGAGACGACGGACGTCGCGGTGCGCCGCGGCCTGAAGGTCTTCGTGCAGCCGCGGCTCTACGACCACCCGCAAGAGCAGGTCCTGGAGCACATGGCCGAGGCCGCGCGCACGGCCGAACGCAAGCGGCACGGCGACGAGATCACGTTCGTCACCGGCTGCGAGCACTTCCTCTTCACGCCGGGGATCATCCCCGGCGACACGTTCCTGGACCGGCTCGCGACCATCCCGTCGATCACCGACTGGCCCGGGGTCGTCCGGCGCTTCCGCGAGTTCATGGCGAAGGCCGTCGAGGTGGCACGCCGGGAGTTCGGGGGCCGCATCACCTACGGCGCCGCCGCCGGGGCCGACGCGGAGTGGAACGACTGGTCGTTGTTCGACCTCGTCGGCCTCGACTACTACACGCACTTCGCGACCGACGCCGAGTACGCGACCGACCTGGCCCGGTACCGGCGCTGGGGCAGGCCGCTGATGGTCCTGGAGTACGGGTGCTGCACGTTCACGGGCGCCGCGGTGGCCGGCGGGATGGGCTGGGACATCGTCGACTACGAGGCGGTCCCGCCCGTGATCAAGCCCGGCTACGAGCGGAACGAACGCGAACAGGCCGACCACGTCGCCCGCATGCTGCGCGTGTTCGAGGCACAGGCCGATGTCGAGGGATCACACCTGTACTCGGTCATCTCACCGGACTCGCCGCACAACCCGACGTGCCGAGATCGTGACTACGACATGGCCTCGTACAGCCTGCTCCGCACGATCCGTGAGCGGTTCGACGACGACAACTCGCCGTACCGCTTGGAGCCCAAGAAGTCGTTCCACGCGTTCCAGCGCTTCAATCGCTGATGACGCGTTCCCTCGGGAACGACGCCGACACCAGGAAGCCGCCGTCCTCGGTCGGCCCCGCGGAGAACTCGCCACCGAGCAACGTGGCGCGCTCGCGCAGGCCGACCAGGCCGTGGCCTCCGCTGGGCAGCGACGACGACTCGCTGGACGGGGCGGTGTTGCGCACCTCGACCAGCACGTTGTCGTCGTACTGGGCGTCGATGAACACCGTCGCGCTCGCCCCCACGGCGTGCTTGCGGATGTTCGTCAGGGCCTCCTGCACCGTCCGGTAGACGGCGCCGGACACCGGTGCGGAGAGGTCCTCGACGGGGCCCTTGAGCTGGATGGTGACCTCGAAGCCCGCGTCGGCGGCCAGGTCGGGGAGCTCGTCGAGGCTCGGCTGGGTGTCGTCGGTGGTGCGCAGGACGGACACGAGCTGACGGAGTTCGTCGAGCGTGCGCGTCGACAGCGTGCGGATCGTGCCGGCGACCTGCTTGTGCTCGGCGTCGGCCACGGCCATGCGGAGTGCGCCCGCCTGCATCGCGATGAGACTGACTTGGTGCGACACGACGTCGTGCATCTCGCGGGCGAGCTTTGCCCGTTCGTCGGCACGGATGGCGTGCGCGTGCAGCACACGCTCTCTCTCGCGTGACTCGGCCAGCTCACGAATGCGGTCCGACAGCTCCTGTCGTGCGTGGACCAAGAGACCGATGGCGATGGGCAGGCCCGAGACCAGGAAGCCGTAGATCGCCGAGTGGAAGTGCCCCGACGCCGGGCGTTCGATCAGTTCCTCGAACGGCCAGGCCACGAACCGGCACAGCCACACCAGTGCGGCCGCGAGGCCCGTCTGCCAGCCGCCGATGTAGCGGCGGGCGACCGTGTAGAGGGCGATCATCGCGGCGAGCTGCGACCAGCCGACGAAGAAACCGGGGATGGTCAGCACGAGCGTGAGGAACGGGAACCGGCGGCGCAGCACGAGCGCGCCGACCGCGAGCCAGTTGAGCCACAGCTGGTAGTTCTCGATCGGCGGGAGGTCCGTGATCGGGTCGGCCTCGAGCCACAACCCGTACAGCCAGACGTCGAGCGTCGCGAAGAAGATCAGCGCGAGGTCGGCGAGCACCTGCCGGTAGTCGCCGCTGAGCGGCCAGCGCGCGCTGGCTGAAGCCTCCGCCGACCGTCTGGCCGGGAGCAGCGTCGTGGTCAGGATCCGACCTCCCCTGTGAGCCTTGCGATCCTCACCGTACTGCGCGTATGCAGCGGTTGGCATTGGCTGCCCCTTTACCCCGACCTGCCCCGTCATGGGGGTAAGACGCCCGCACACGCGAATCTGTACGGCTGTCGGCTCACATATGTGCTACCGCACACGCTCGTGCGAGCGCGTGCGGTAGTCACAGCACTACTAGGGGCAGGTCTTCCACGAGAACTGGTAGGTCGTGTCGATGGCACCGTCCGTGGAGTCCATCGAGACGAAGCTGGTCGTCGTCGCCGTGTTGGACGAGCCGGGGTACACGCGGAGCTCGGTGTTGATGTTGAAGTTCCGCTTCTCGCCGCACGGGGAGTAGACGATCGCGGCGACCTCGGTCTGGTCCGTGGCCTGCCAGTCGTCGCTGTGCGGCCCGTTGTACCGGTGTTGCGCCGAGTCGTTCTGCGACATGCCCTGGAAGTAGTAGTTGGCCTTCTGGATGGCGTACGCGCCTCTCTCCAGGTGCGCGAAGCCTCTGTAGTCGGCCTGGGCGATGCCGTAGGTGAAGCCCTGCGGGACGTTGACCCGCAGGTTGAGCTGGCAGTTCTTGCGGAAGTCGGTCGGCCGTGCGCCGACGCCCACCTGCGCCAGGTAGTCGCTGTAGGTGACGGTGAACGCCTTGTTGTCCTCGGACACCGCGACGGCCGCCGTGCCCGCCGGGCACCCGGAACCGTTGACCGTGACGATGTCGATCGTGATGTGGTCGGGCGGCGGCGTCTCGTTGGGCGCGCCGGGCGGGATGATGATGGTCGAGGCCAGCAGGGCAGCGGCAACCGCGTTGAGCATGGGGCACCTTTCCAAACGCGTCTCGCGGGGAGGGGTGGCGGCGGTTGGACTTCGGTGGCGGCGGCCTTTATCGGGAAATCAGCAGCGCTTCCACGAGAAGTGGTGCAGGGTGCGCACTTCTCCGCGCTGGTAGTCCATCGTCATGAAACTGTTTGTATTGGCGTCCGAGGTACCCTTGTCGACCCGCAGGGCGCTGTTGACGTTGAGATTCTTCTTCTCGCCGCACGGTGCCCAGACGATCTCGGAGAACTCGGTCCGGTGAGTGATCGACCAGTTGTCGTCGTACGGCCCGTTGAACGTGTGCTTCCACGTCGTGGTGGCCGATTGACCGGCGAAGTAGTAATTCACCGACTGGTACCCGACCGCGCCGGGACGGAGGTACCCGTACCCGCCGTAGGTCGCTTCCGCGATGCCGTACGAGAAGCCCTGCGGGACGTTGACCTGCAGGGTCAGTTGGCAGTTCTTCCGGAAGTCGGTCGCACCGGCACCCTTGCCCGCCTGGGCGAGGTAGTCGCTGTAGATCACCCAGAACGAGGTGTTGTCCGGTGAGACGATCACTTCGGCGGTGCCCTGCTTGCACCCGGATCCGTTCACCGTCACCACGTCGATCGTCACGCGCTCCGTAGGAATCGTCGCGGCGTGTGCGGGTGCTGACGACAATGTGAACAGCACGGCCAGAGCGGCTGCTGCCGTCGCTTTACGCATGAAGTTGGCCTTTCCTGGTGCCTCTTTCTCAGCGTGGTGCGGCGACGGTGCCGCGAAGGTTAGCGCAGAGGGTCAACCAATGGTGTGATCCAAATGGACCAGGTCACACTGATGGAGCAGTTCGTGAAGGATTCCCAAAAATAGTCGGCGACCTGGTGCTGAAGGGACGAATAGTTTCCGGCATACTTGCCCGCATGTCGCTGGCTGGGCTGGTGCTCGTCGTCGAGGACGAGGACCCCGTGCGTAGGTACACCGTGAGCCTGCTCGAGGAGCTGGGCTTCACCGTTCTGCAGGCCATCGACGGCATCGAGGCGATCGAGATCCTGCGCCGCCGGGCTTCCGAGATCAGCCTGATGCTGCTCGACCACTCCATGCCGGGCCTGTCCGGCGAGGAGGTGCTGGCGGAGCTGGAGCGCGAGGGCCTGGTCGTGCCGGTGGTGCTCACCAGCGGGCACGACCGCACGTCGCTCGAACGGCGGTTCGCCGGGCACGAGATCGCGGACTACCTGCAGAAGCCGTTCCGGCTGGAGACGCTCGACGAGACGGTCCGCGCCGTGCTCGCGAACCGCGCTCAGGCGTCCTGAGCAGGCGCACTGATCACTGACCTTCCCCACGACGTGCCCTGCGGGGCGCCGGGAAACGCGGCGAAGATCGTGGTCAGGGCGCCAGCACCTGGCGGATGCGTTCCAGCAGCACGGACTCCACGTACGGCTTGGTGATCAGCACCTCGTCGTCGAGGACCTCGTCGGTCGTGTAGCCGGACATGTAGATCACGGCCGGCGCGGCGCCCGTCGAGCGCAGCAGCCGGACCAGCTCCGGGCCGCCCATCTTCGGCATCACGACGTCGGTGAGCACGAGGTCGATGGTGCTGCGGTGCGCGGTGGCGAGCTGCAGCGCCTCCTGGCCGTCGCCCGCCTCGATCACCGCGTAGCCCGCGATCTCCAGTGACCGCCTGGTCATGACGCGCACCTGGGCGTCGTCCTCCACGAGCAGCACGGTGCCGGCACCCTGGTGCGTGGTCGGGCGGCGCGCACACGGTGCTTCGGGCCTGCCGTCGCGCTCGTGCGGCACGGGCAGGTAGACCTCCACGGTCGTGCCCTCGCCCGGCGCGCTGATCAGTTCGATCTGCCCGCCGGACTGCTGCACGATGCCGAACACCGTGGACAGGCCGAGGCCCGTGCCCTTGCCGACCGGTTTGGTCGTGAAGTACGGCTCGAACACCTGCGCCTGCACGTCCGGGGCCATGCCGCCGCCGGTGTCCTGGACGCGCATCACGACGTACTCGCCCGGCCGCACGCCGACGATCCGGCCGGAGTCACCGCTGCCGAGCGTCCTGCCCGCGATCTCGATCCGGAGCGTGCCGCCGTCGGGCATGGCGTCGCGGGAGTTGACCGCGAGGTTGAACAGGATCTGCTCGACCTGGCCCGCGTCCGCCCACACCTGCGCGACGCCGTCCGGCAGGTGCATCTCCAGCTCGATGTGGTCGCCGACGAGCGTGCGCAGCATCGAGTGGACCTTGGTGAGGTTGTGCCGGAGGTCCAGCGACTCCGGGTGCAGGACCTGCTGGCGGGTGAACGCGAGCAGCTGCCTCGTCAGGTTCGCGGCCCGTTCGCCGGCGTGCCGGATGTCCTCGATCGCCGTGCGCCGCGGATCGTCCTGGAGGGTGCGTCGCAGCAGCATCTCGCTGTTGCCGTTCACGACCGTGAGGATGTTGTTGAAGTCGTGCGCGATGCCACCGGTCAACCGGCCGATGGCCTCCATCTTCTGCGCGTGCCGCAGCTGCGCCTCTGTCTCGCCGACGCGCTCTTCGAGCCGTGCGCGCGCGTCCTTCAGCTCCTGCATCAGCCTGATGCTGCGCAACGCGCTGCTGAGCTGCTGCTGCACCGCCTCGTAGATCCAGCCGGGCTCCGGGCCCTCCTCGAAGATCACGTACCCGAGGTTGTCCTCGTCGGTGTGCAGCGGCGCGATCAGCGCGTTGAACGGCCTGGCCCGGCGGAACGGGTACGGCGTCAGGTTGATCGTGGGGAACGGGGTCTCCGGCGGGGGCTTGAGCTCGCCGTCCTCGTACCGGACGAGGGTGCGCGCCGTGCCTGGCGTGTCGTACGCCATGACGTGACAGCCCGGGATGGCGAGACGGGGGAGTTCCTCGGCCAGTGCGGTCGTCAGCTCCTCCACGTCCCGTGACGCGATGAGCCTTTGACCTGCTTCACGCACCGTCTGGTCTTGACGCTCGTGCGACAGGTACTTGAACCGTGCGTCCGAGGCGAACGCATCACCCAGGAGCAACTGCACGCGCAACCACAGGTCGTTGATGATCGTCGCGTCACTGATGCGAGCCGTCACGAACCTGTGCAGGTCGAACAGAGGTGGCCACCACCGCGCCGGTTCGCACCCGGCGCGCGCGCTCAAACGGATGTACTCGGCCAGCAGCTTCAGGAACTCCGCGCCCTCGACCTCACCGCGGCCCGCCGCCATCAGCTCGACGACCAGCTGCTCGGCCCAGCCGTCCGGCAGCTGCGCGGAGGGCTGCCCGAGCGAGTCGCGCAGGTGGTCCGCCACCGTGGACGCGCTCGCGGACTCGTTGACACCGATCCGGTCGTGCGCGGGCGCGTGGTCGCCGAGCCCGGACGGCAGGCAGCCGCACGACCTGCGCACGATCAGCTCGGTCGGCATGGTCTGCCGGTGCCGCGTCGGCTCGCCCCGCACCAGCGCCACGGCGAGCTCGGCGGCCCGGAACCCCATCTCGTGGAACGGCGCCCGGACGGTGGTGAAGACGGGGGCCGCCGCGTCGATGTCCACCTCGCGCTGCAACCTGGCCGCCGTGCTGTGGCCGAGCTCGTGCGTCCGGACGTTCGTGTGGTTGCCGTACCCGACGACGGCGACGTCCTCCGGCGTGCGGAAACCCAGCTCCTCCAGCGCGGAGACGACCCCGATGGCGTAGTCGTCGTTCGCGGCGGCGACGGCGTCCGGCGGTTCTTCGATCCGCGCGAGCATCTTGCGCACGGCCTCGGAGGCGCGGTTGGGTTCCCAGATGAACGAACCCGGCATCGTGACGAGCGCGGGATCGAACGGGATTCCGTGGTTGCGCAACGAATCCGCGTACCCCAGGAACCGCTCTCGGGCGCCCGCATGCGTTTGCGGCCCGCGGACGAACGCGATCCGCCGCTTGCCGTGCACCTCGATGAGGTGGTCGACGGCCTGCTTCATGCCGTCGCGGTTGTCCATCAGGATCGTTGGCCACTGGGCAAGGCCCGTCTCCACGCTCACGATGGGCATCGGCGCGTACCGCTTCACGTACTCCTGCATGCCATCGGAGCCGATGCGCTGCCCCACGCGCGTAGTCCACACCACGAGTGCATCGATGCGGTTCGGCGAGATGAGGTCGTAGACCGTGTTCGCACGACGCTTGAGCGGGTCTGGATGGTCCAGTTCGCTGCCGACGAAACACACGAGGTCGCATCCGAGCCGCTGAGCGCCGTCGCTGACACCACGCCACTGCTCGCCCGCGAGCTCGATGAGCGGGCCCGCGGTGATCATCCCGATGGTGGGACGTCGCTTCGCACTGCCGTTTGCCACAAAACCCCCGCTACTCAACGCGATTGGGGATGATACGCGTTGTCGGGGGGAATGCCTGCCGTGTTACCAGGGAGATTGGTGAACGCTGTACTCGAGGGCCTGGCGTCGAACCCCGCGCTGCCAGGTTTCCTGCTCGACCGCCTGGTCACCCGTGCCGAGCTCGCCCCGGTCCTCGCGGATCGAGGCGATCTGACTCCGCCGCACGTGCGCGCGTTGCTCGCCCACGGCGACTCGTCGGCCGTGCACACCCTGCTGGAGAAGGAGTTGGTCCGTCCGGCGGACGTGCCGATCGCGAACGAATCAGTGGCCCTGGTGCTGACCGGACGAGCAGACTCCGATCCCGCACTGGCCCGCGCACTCGCGTTCCACCCGGACCCCGCCGTGCGCGTGCGCCTCCCCGAACAGGCTTGGTCCCTGCCCACGGACGTGATCGCGCTGCTGGCCCGTGACCCGGCGGCGGAAGTGGTCGCCGAACTGGTCCTGTTCCACGAGCTGCCCCTGCCGCTGGCGACGACGGTGAGCCGCCACCCGGACCCCGGCGTGCGGCGCGCGCTGGCGTCCAGCCCGCACACGCCGGCCTCGGTGCTGACGTCGCTGGACCCGGCGGAACACGCCCGCGAACTGGCCGCCAACCCCGCGACACCGGCGGCCCTGGCGGCGAACCTGCTGCGCCACCACGCGTCCCGCTACTTCCTGGCCGGACGCACCGACCTGCCGTCCGGCGTCTACGAACAGCTCGCGTCGGAGCTCGAACCCGGCATCCTGTCGCAGCTGGCCGCGAACCCGGCCGTCCCCGCTCCGGTCCTGCGCCAGCTCTCCGGCACCCGCGCGTTGCGTCCCGTGGTCCTGCGCAACCCCGCGATCCCGCTGGACCTGCTGGCCGAACTGGCCCCGGCGGCGCGGATCGGCCCCGATCCGGTGCCCCGCATCGCTTCCGCGTCCGCCACCGAGCTCCGGGACCTGGCCGCGTCGCCGGTGGCGCAGGTGCGGATGATGGTGGCCCTGCGCGCCGGCCTGCCCGCGGACCTGTTCGCTCGCCTGGTGGCCGACGCAGATCAGGGAGTGGCCGCCGCGGCCGCCCCGCGGGCGAGCGTCGCGGAGCTGTGGGAGCTGGTGTCGCGGCACGGGGTTCCGGTGTCCGGCGCGGTGGCGCGGAATCCCTTGTGCCCGCCGGAGTTGTTGCACCACATGGCTTTGCGGGCCGGTCCGGTGGCCGGGGTTCACCGGGCGGTCGCCGGGCACGCCGCCGCCCGGGGCGAGACCTTGCTGCTGTGCCTGGGAGACGCCCGTGCCCGGCACCTCGCGGCGGCCCACCCGAACTTGCCGGTGGCGACGATCCTGGAGCTGCTGGGCAGCGAGTTCACGGCGGGGACCGCGGCGGCGAACCCGTCGTTGCCGGTGCACGTGATGGAGGAGCTGGTGGACGGGAGACGCCCGCTCGGTCCCACCACTTGATGAGGTTCGTCTGCTCCTTGCGGACCACGTACCCGTTGGCCGCGTGGAACTCCCGCGCGTCCACCCGGTCTTGCCCCGTCACCAGCCGCACACCGGCAGCGCCCTCGGCCCGCGCCCACTCCTCGCCGGCGGCCGACGCCCCGCCGCCGGTGCCGGGCCGACATGGCCAGGGTGATCAGGTTCTTCAACGGGCGGTGGTAGGTGTTCTAGTAGTCGCTGAGCTGGACGTAGCCGAGCACGTCGGTGCCGTCGACCGCCACGAGCTGCAGCACGTTCCGGATGTGCGACTCGACCCCCTCGGTTGACCCTTCCAGCCAACCACACTGGGCGGTCCGGGCGACTCGGCTGGACACAAACGGCAGTGCGCTGCAAGGCTCGGGCGGCGAGGTGATGACGGTGCGCCCGACCCGACGACGCTTCGACCTGTCCGCCGTGTTCGAGTTGCTGCTCGGCGTCCCGACGGTGCTGAGCAGCCTGCTGGTGGCCGCCCTCGCCGGCAAGGCCGTGACGCCCGGGACCGCGTGGCTGGTGCCGGTCCTGTGGCTGCCCTCCGGGGCCGTCGTGTTCGTGCCCGCGACCGACAAGCTGCTGGCGGCGCTGGTACATCGGCTGCGCCCGCCGACCGGCACGGAGCGCGCCGCGCTGGAGCCGTTGCTGGAGGAGGTGTGCGGGGCGGCGGGAGTGGATCCGCGGAGGTTCTGGCTGCGGATCCAGAACTCCAGGGAGATCAACGCGATGGCGGTCGGCGGGCACGTCGTCGGGGTGTCCACGGCGGCGTTGCAGCTGCCCTCCCGGCAGCTCGAAGCCGTGCTGGCGCACGAGATCGGGCACCACCTGGCCGGGCACACGAAGATCTCGTTGCTGCGCTGGTGGTACGAGCTGCCGGCGCGGGCCGTGGTCTGGCTGGTCGTCGTCACCGGGTTCGCCGTGTACGTGGCGGGCAGGAAGATCGGCACGACGGAGGCCAAGGTCGTCAGCGTCGTGCTGGTCGTGGCGCTGGCCGTCGCGGCCGTGGCGATCAGCCCGTGGTTGTTGCTGGTTCCGGTGATCGCGCCGCTGCTGGCCCTGTCGAGCAGACGCGCCGAGCTGCACGCGGACCGGGTCGCGGCCGAGCTCGGGTACGGGCCGCTGCTGCTGGAAGTGTTGCAGCGCTGGGTGAAGGAGGGGCACGACGAGCAACGGGCCCTGGCCGGCTTCCGGGCCCGGATGCTGGCCTCGCACCCGTCGTGCGCGCAACGGATCAGCAGACTGCGTGGCCAGAAGCAAAAAGGCCCCCAGACCGAAGCCTGGGGGCCGAAGAGCTAAGCCAGCGGTGGCTTGAACAAAGCGGGTACCGCCGAAGCGGCCGCCGAGTCCAGCAACCACAACGTCCGGCGGCGCCCGGTGGCACCGGCGGCGGGCAGCTGCACCTCACCGGCACCGCTCAGCGCCATCGCCACGGCGGCGGCCTTGGCCTCGCCGGTCGTCATCAGCCAGACCTCCTGCGCGGACCGCACCGACGCGAGCGTCAGCGACACGCGCGTCGGCGGCGGCTTCGGGCAGTTGCGCACGGCCACGACCGAACGCTCCTTCTCGTGCACCGCAGGGGAATCGGGGAACACCGAGGCCACGTGCCCCTCCTCGCCGACGCCCAGCATGCAGACGTCGAACGAGGGCACGTCGCCGTGGTCCTCCGGACGCGCGAGCGAGGCCAGCAGCGACGCGTACTCCGCCGCCGCCGCCTCCGGGTCGTCGCCGAACTTGCCGTCCGAGGGCTCCATCACGTGCACCCGAGACGGGTCCACCGGCACGTGGTCCAGCAGCGCGGCCCGTGCCTGGGTCTCGTTGCGGTCCGCGTGCCCGGAGGGCAGGAACCGCTCGTCGCCCCAGAACAGGTCCACCTTCGACCAGTCCACCGCGTCCCGCGCGGCGTTGCGGTTCAGGTGCTCCAGGACCGCGGTACCGGTGCGGCCGCCCGTCAGCACGACCGACGCATGGCCGCGTGCGGCCTGGGCGTCGACCACGCGGGTCACCAGGCGGGCCGCCGCGGCGGCGGCCAGCAGGTCGCCGTCGCGGTGGACCACCACTTGCGGATTGCTCACGAACCGGCCTTCGCCTTCGACTTCTTGGGAGCGGCCGCGCCGTTGGTGGCCTCCGGCGCGGGGGCGGGGGCCTCGTCCTTCGCGGACGGCGTGCGGCCCTTCACGACCTTCGCCAGCGACTTGAGCGCCGCCGCGTAGACCTCGTCCGGGTCGAGCCGGCGGAGCTCCTCGGCGAGGCAGTCGCGCACCGAACGACGCTGCAGCGCCACCCGCCGCGACGGCTGGCCGGGCTGGGTCAGCGTGCCGACCTTGCCGTCCGGGCGGATCAGGTCGACGTCGCCGGAGGGACGGCCGAGCCGCACCTCCACGATGCCTTCACCCGACGTCGCCTTGAAGCGCTTGGCCGGGACCTTCAGCCGGTCCGTCAGCCACGCGGCGAGCAGGTCCGTGGACGGCGAGTCGGCCTCACCGGTCACGTCCGCCTCCACGACCTTCTCGTACGGCGGAAGGTCCAAAGAGGACGCGAGCATGGCGCGCCACAACGTCAGCCGCGTCCACGCCAGGTCCGTGTCACCCGGCGCGTAGTGCGCACGCCGGGACTCCAGGGCCTTGATCGGGTTCTTCTCGGCCGCGGCGTCGGTGATGCGACGCTGCGCGAGCTGACCGATCGGGTCCTTGGACGGCGACACGGGAGCGTCGAACGGCCACCACGCCACGACCGGGGTGTCCGGCAGCAGCAGCGGCATGACGCACGAGGCGCCTTCCTTGGCCAGCTCCCCGTACAGACGGAGAACGACGACCTCGGAGGCACCCGCGTCGCCACCGACGCGGATCTGCGCGTCCAGGCGGGGAGCCGCCTGACGAGCGCCGCGGGCCACGACGATCACGCGACACGGGTGCTCGCGCGAAGCGTCGTTCGCCGCGTCGATCGCGGCGTCGGTGCGCTGGCCGTCCTCGGTCACGATGACGAGGGTCAGCACGCGACCCAGGGTCGTCGCACCGCCTTCGTCCCGCAGCCGGACCAGCCGCGAGTTGATCTGGGAGGTGGTGGTCGAGGGCAGGTCGATGATCACGGACGCCTCCAGTGCCTTCCGGTCCGAGCCGTCATCGCGTCCGCCGACGGCGGCCCCCACGTACCGGCCTTGTACTTCTCCAGAGCGGGCTCGTCCTTGCGCGCCCAGAACTCCAGCACCGGGTCGAGGATCTCCCAGGAGAGCTCGACCTCGTCGTTCTTCGGGAACAGCGACGGCTCGCCGAGCAGCACGTCGAGCAGCAACCGCTCGTAGGCCTCCGGCGACGACTCGGTGAACGAGTGGCCGTAACCGAAGTCCATCGTGACGTCGCGGACCTCCATCGTGTTGCCCGGCACCTTCGACCCGAAGCGGATCGTCACGCCCTCGTCCGGCTGGACCCGGACCACCAGGGCGTTCTGGCCGAGCTCCTCGGTCGCGGTGTCGTCGAACGGCAGGTGCGGCGCCCGCTTGAACACGACGGCCACCTCGGTGACACGACGGCCCAGGCGCTTGCCGGTGCGCAGGTAGAACGGCACCCCGGCCCAGCGACGGGTGTTGACCTCGCAGGTGATCGCGCCGAACGTCTCGGTCTTCGACTCGGGCGAGAAACCGCCCTCCTCGAGCAGGCCCGGGACCTTCTGGCCGCCCTGCCAGCCACCGGTGTACTGACCGCGCGCGGTGGTCTCCTCGAACGGCTCCGCCGGACGCGTCGCCGAGAGGATCTTCACCTTCTCCGCCCGCAGGTCCGACGGCTTGAAGGAGACGGGCTCCTCCATCGCGATCAGCGCGAGCAGCTGCAGCAGGTGGTTCTGGATGACGTCGCGCGTCGCGCCGATGCCGTCGTAGTACCCGGCGCGGCCACCGAGACCGATGTCCTCGGCCATGGTGATCTGCACGTGGTCGACGTAGTTCGAGTTCCAGATGGGTTCGTACAGCTGGTTCGCGAACCGCAGCGCCAGGATGTTCTGCACGGTCTCCTTGCCGAGGTAGTGGTCGATGCGGAACACCGACTCCTCGGGGAAGACCTCGTTGACCGTCTTGTTCAGCTCCTTGGCCGACTTCAGGTCGTGGCCGAACGGCTTCTCGATGACGACGCGGCGCCACTGGTCCGGCGACGTCTGGGCGAGACCCGCGCGCTTGAGCTGGTTGACCACCGTCGGGAACGCGCCCGGCGGGATCGACAGGTAGAACGCGTGGTTGCCGCCCGTGCCGCGCTCGGTGTCGAGCTGGGCCAGGCACGACGCCAGGTTGTCGAACGACTCGTCGTCGTCGAACGTGCCCTGCACGAACCGGATGCCCTCGGCGAGCTGCGCCCACACGGCCTCGTTGAACGGCGTGCGCGCGTGCTCCTTGACGGCGTCGTGGACGACCTTCATGAAGTCCTGGTCGGCCCAGTCACGGCGGGCGAACCCGACGAGACCGAAGCCCGGCGGCAGCAGACCCCGGTTCGCGAGGTCGTAGATCGCCGGCATGAGCTTCTTGCGCGACAGGTCACCGGTGACACCGAAGATGACCAGCGCGCTCGGGCCCGCGATGCGGGGCATGCGCTTGTCGCGCGCGTCCCGCAGCGGGTTGTTCCACTTGGCGGAAGTGGTCACGAGCCGTCCTCCTGGACTGCCTCGACGAGCTGGGCCAGTCCGGCGATGCGGTCCTCGAGGTGAAGACGCAGCACCGGGCGACCGTGTTCGGCCAGGACCTGACCGTCGCCGAGCGCCTGCGCGAGCTGCAGCTGCGCCAGCGTGTAGGGACGGCCGGGTACCTCCAGGTCGTCACCGGACTCGCCGGTGATCTGGATGAACACGCCGTTCTGGTGACCGCCCTTGTGGTACTGGCCGGTCGAGTGCAGGAAGCGCGGACCCCAGCCGAACGTGGTCTGCAGGTGCGTCCTCTTCGCGATCTCCGCACGGAGCAGCTCGAACGACGCGTCGTCGATCCTGTCCAAGTACGCCTGAACGGAGATGTAGCCGTGGTCGGGCGCCACTTCAACGATCGCGGTGAGCGCCTCGGCGACGGTGTGCACCTTGCGCTGTGCCCAGTTCGTGCCGTGGCCCTGCACCGGACCGTCCACGAAGGACGGAACCGTCGCGGCGACGGCCGGCGCGTCGAGCAGCGCGCGGGAGGCCTTCTTCGCGGCCTCGACGTCGGGCTGGTCGAACGGGTTGATGCCGAGCACCCGGCCGACGAGCGCGGTCGCGTACTCCCAGAGCAGGAACTGCGCGCCGAGCCTGCCCTCGACCGCGACGTTCGCCGACCCGGTGGCCGGTCCGATGGCGACGGTCGTGGCGTCCGATCGTGCGTCCACGAAGCCGGGAGCACCCGGACCCTCGACGACGACCGGCAGCAGGCCGGTGCCGTTCTTGCCGGTCGACTCGGCGATGAGCTGCTCGGCCCAGTCGCCGAAGCCCTTGATGCCCGAGCCGGTGTCGGCGAAGACGATCTTCTCGGCACCGTGCGCGTGCGCGGCGCCGAAGATCCCGGCGAGCACGACGGCGGGGTTGTCGACGGAGTCCTCGGACACGAGCTTCGCGACCTCGGCCGCGTCGTCGAGCAGTTCCTCGACGTTCGCGCCGGCGAGGTAGGACGGCACCAGGCCGAACGCCGTCAGCGCCGAGTACCGGCCGCCGACGTTCGGGTCGGCCAGGAACACCTTGCGGTAGCCCGCCTCCTCGGACGCCTTCTGCAGCGGCGAGCCGGGGTCGGTGACGACCACGATGCGCGACGCGGCGTCGATGCCCGCGTCGGTGAAGGCCTTCTCGAAGATGCGCCGGTGGCTGTCGGTCTCGACAGTGCCACCGGACTTGGACGACACCACGATCACCGTGCGTTCGAGGTCACCGGCGAGAGCGTCGGCGACCTGGGCGGGATCGGTGGTGTCCAGCACGACCAGCGGCACTCCCGCGGTCCGCGTGATCACCTCGGGGGCCAGCGACGAGCCACCCATTCCGGCGAGCACGACGCGGTCGACGCCCTCGGCGTGCAGTTCCTCGCGCAGTGCCACGAGATCGGGGAGCAGCGCTCGCGACGTCTCGTGCAACGTCGTCCACGAGAGGCGGATGCTCGCCTCGGACTCGGCTTCCGGCCCCCACAGGGTCGGGTCCTGCGCGGTCAGCTTGCTCGGCACCGAATCCGCGACCAGGTCAGCAGCGATAGTGCTGACCTGGTCGGCGTTCGGTGACCTCACGATTTCGACGGAGGTCACTTCGTGATCAGCCCTTCAGTTGAGCCAGTTGGTTCTTCACCGTCTCGAGCAACTCTTCCCAGGACTTCTCGAACTTCTCGACGCCCTCGGTCTCCAGCGCGACGAACACGTCCTGGAGGTCGATTCCCACGGCGGCGAGCCGGTCGAACACTTCCTGGCCCTCGGCAGCGCGACCGGTGACCGTGTCACCGGAGATCTTGCCCCCGTCGGCGACGGCCTGCAGCGTCTTCTCCGGCATCGTGTTGACGACGCCGGCGACGACGAGCTGGTCGACGTAGAGGGTGGGGGAGTAGCTCGGGTCCTTCACGCCGGTCGACGCCCACAGTGGACGCTGCGCGTTCGCGCCGTCCGCCTTGAGAGCCTCCCAGCGCTCGCCCTGGAACGTCTTCTCGAACGCTCCGTAGGCGATCCACGCGTTGGCGAGAGCGGCCTTGCCCTTGAGGGCGGTCGCCTCGTCCGTGCCGATCTTGTCCAGGCGCTTGTCGATCTCGGTGTCCACACGGGACACGAAGAAGGACGCGACCGAGTGGATCGACCGCAGGTCGTGGCCGTTCGCCTTGGCCTGCTCGAGGCCCGCGACGTAGGCGTCCATGACCTTCTCGTACCGCTCGACGGAGAAGATCAGCGTGACGTTGACGGAGATGCCCTCGGCGATCACCTTGGTGATGGCCGGGATGCCCGCCTCGGTCGCCGGGATCTTCACCAGCAGGTTCGGCCGGTCCACGGTCTTCCACAGGTCCTGCGCCTCGGCCACGGTCTTGTCCGTGTCGAACGCCAGGCGCGGGTCGACCTCGATGGAGACGCGGCCGTCCACACCGTTCGTCGAGTTGTAGATGTCGCGGAACTTGTCGCACGCGTTGCGCACGTCCGTCGTCGTGACCTCGCGGATGGTCGCCTCGACGTCGGCACCGCGCGACGACAGCTCGCGCACCTGCTCGTCGTAGGACTCGCCCTTCGACAGGGCGCCCGCGAAGATCGTCGGGTTCGTCGTCACGCCGACGACGTTCCAGTCGCGGATCAGCTCGTCCAGGTTTCCGCTGGTGAGCCGCTCACGCGACAGGTCGTCGAGCCAGATGGAGACGCCGGCGCCCGAAAGGGCGTCGAGGTTGGGCTTGCTCACTTGTTACCCCTCACGTTGTCAAGGGAACGGCGGGCGGCGGCGACGACGTTCTCCGTCGTGAAGCCGAACTCCTTGAACAGGACCTGGTAGTCGGCCGAGGCACCGAAGTGCTCGATCGACACGATCTCGCCGGCGTCGCCGACGTGGCGGTACCACGGCTGCGCGATCCCGGCCTCGACCGCGACGCGCGCCTTGACCGAGGACGGGATGACCGACTCGCGGTACTCCGCGTCCTGCTTCTCGAACCAGTCGAGCGACGGCATGGACACCACACGCACTGCAACGCCCTCGCCCTGCAGAACCTTTCCGGCCTCGGACGCCATCTGCAGCTCCGAGCCCGTGCCGATGATCACAACCTCGGGGTCGTCGTCACCGAAGAGCACGTAACCGCCGCGCTTGACGCCCTCGGCGGAGGTGCCCTCGAGGATCGGGAGGTTCTGGCGGGAGAGCGCGAGGCCCACCGGGCCGGTCTGCTCGATGACGGCCTTCCACGCGAACGCCGTCTCGTTGGCGTCGCCGGGGCGGACCACCGAGAAGTCCGGGATCGCGCGCAGGGCGGCGAGGTGCTCGATCGGCTGGTGCGTCGGGCCGTCCTCGCCCAGGCCGATGGAGTCGTGCGTCCACACGTACGTGACGGCGGCCTGCATGATCGCGGCCAGGCGCACGGCGGGACGCATGTAGTCGGAGAACACGAGGAACGTGCCGCCGAACGGACGGGTCGGGCCGTGCAGCGCGATGCCGTTGAGGATCATGCCCATGGCGTTCTCGCGGACACCGAAGTGCAGCACGCGGCCGTACGGGTCGGCGCTCCACATGCCCGTGGAGATCTCCGCGGGACCGAAGGACTTCGCGCCCTTGATGGTCGTCAGGTTCGACTCGGCCAGGTCGGCGGAACCGCCCCACAGCTCCGGCAGGTGCTTCGCCAGCGCGTTGATGACCTCACCGGAGGCCTTGCGGGTCGGGACCTCCTTGCCGCCTGCCTCGTAGACGGGGAGGTCGGCGTCCCAGCCCTCGGGCAGCTCGCGGGCGACGAGACGGTCCAGCAGCTTCTTGTTCTCGGCGTTGGCCGAGGCCCACGCGTCGAAGCTCTTCTGCCACTCGGCCTTGGCGTGCTCGCCGCGCTTGACGACCTCGCGGGCGTGGGCCAGCACCTCGTCGGCGACCTCGAACGTCTGCTCGGGGTCGAAGCCGAGGATCTCCTTGGTGGCCTTGACCTCGTCGACGCCGAGCGCGGCACCGTGCGCGGCGCCGGTGTTCTGCTTGTTCGGCGCCGGGAAGCCGATGATCGTGCGCAGCAGGATGAACGACGGCTTGTCGGTGACGGCCTTGGCCTTCTCGACGGCCTCGAGGATGCCCTTGACGTTCTCGCCGGACTCGACGACCTGGACGTGCCAGCCGTAGGCCTCGTAGCGCGCCGCGGTGTCCTCGGACAGCGCGATCGTCGTGTCGTCCTCGATGGAGATCTTGTTGTCGTCGTAGAAGACGACCAGGTTGCCCAGCTGCTGCGTGCCCGCGAGCGACGAGGCCTCGGAGGTGACGCCCTCCTCGATGTCACCGTCGGAGGCGATCACGTAGACGTGGTGGTCGAACGGGCTCTGGCCCGGCGCGGCGGACGGGTCGAAGAGACCGCGCTCGCGGCGGGCGGCCATGGCCATGCCGACGGCGGAGGCGAGACCGGAGCCCAGCGGGCCGGTGGTGATCTCGACGCCCCTGGTGTGGCCGTGCTCCGGGTGACCCGGAGTCTTCGAGCCCCACTTGCGCAGCGTCTGGAGGTCCTCGATCTCCAGCCCGTACCCCGACAGGAACAGCTGGATGTAGAGCGTCAGGCTGGAGTGACCCGCGGAGAGCACGAACCGGTCGCGGCCGATCCAGTCCGCGTCGGCGGGGTCGTGCCGCATGACGCGCTGGAACAGCGTGTACGCGAGCGGGGCGAGGCTCATCGCCGTACCGGGATGGCCGTTGCCGACGTTCTGCACGGCGTCCGCCGCGAGCACGCGCGCGGTGTCCACGGCGCGCTTGTCGAGCTCGGTCCAGTCGTCAGGCAGATCGGCCTTGGTGAGCCGGGTGATGTCGTCGGTGACGGTCACGGACTTACAGCTCCAAACTTTGTCGCTAGGGCGGGCACGACGACTCTTCGGAATCGATCCCGAAGAGCCTGACCCGCATCTCTCCCACGTCCTGCGGCCAGCCTAGTCCCGGAGGAATCAGATGTTGCTCTGAAAGGTCCCAGGCACGTGTGTGGCGGGGCACACCAGCACCCGAACGGGCTGTGAATTCTTCCCGCAGTTACCATCAGTCGCTGGTTTTCCCACCACTTGCAACACGAGGAGCGTTCACGCGATGAGTGCCGTCCTCGAGGCTCCCAACCGGACGCCTCGCCAGGTAGTTGGCGCCTATGTGGCACTCACCAAGCCACGGGTCATCGAGCTCCTGCTGATCACGACGATCCCCGCGATGCTCCTCGCCCAGCACGGCCTGCCGCCCTTGTGGCTGATCGCGTGCACCCTCACCGGCGGTACCCTCGCCGCGGGGTCGGCAAACGCCCTCAACTGCTTCGTGGACGCCGACATCGACTCGGTCATGAAGCGGACGGCGGCCCGCCCGCTCGCTCACAACGCCATTCCGCCGCGCAACGCCCTGATCTTCGGCATCGTGCTCGGAATCGTCTCGTTCGCATTCCTGTGGATCTTCGTCAACCTGATGTCGGCCGCGTTCGCGGTGGCGACGATCCTCTTCTACATCTTCGTCTACACGCTGGTGCTCAAGCGCCGCACCTCCCAGAACATCATCTGGGGCGGCATGGCGGGCTGCATGCCGGTGATCATCGGCTGGAGCGCGGTGACGGGCACCGTCGAGTGGCCCGCCCTGGTCATGTTCGGCGTCATCTTCTTCTGGACGCCGCCGCACACCTGGGCCCTCGCGATGAAGTTCAAGGAGGACTACGCCCGAGCAGGCGTGCCGATGCTGCCCGTGGTGGCCACAGCTGCGCAGGTGACGCGGCAGATCGTGATCTACAGCTGGATCACCGTGGTCTGCACCCTCGCGCTCGCCCCCGTCACCTCCTGGATCTACGTGGCGGTGGCGGCCGCTTCGGGCCTGTGGTTCGCGGTCTTCGCGCACAAGCTGCACAACGTCGTCCGGCGCGGCGGATCCACGAACACGATGAAGTTCTTCCACATGTCGAACCTCTACCTGATGCTCGTGTTCTGCGGTCTCGCCGTGGACGCCGTGGTCGGGTTGCCGGTGCTTGGCTGGCCGTTCTAGCTGCACCTCCAGTCGTACGGCTGTGGCGCCCGTTGAGTTCACCGTCACCGGTGGTGAAGGTTCACCACTGGACTTCGTCGCGACCCTGACACCCGCCACCTCACTCGTCGTGGTGACCGATCCGGGCGGGTGGGCGCAGGTCAGCTCCGGTCTGGCCGTCGGGTGTGCGGGGTCCACCGCCGTCACGACGGCCGTCCGGGTGCTGCGGTTCGCGGTTCTCGACCTCCGGCACTTCTCCTCCGCCTCCGCGCTGCCGTCGCTCTCGGACGTGCCGGGCGACGTGGTGGCGCTGCACGACACGCGTTCGTGGGACTCGGCACCGGTGGTCGCGTGGTTGCGCGGCCTCGGACGGCCGGTCGTGCTCTTCACCGCCGTGCACACCTGGGTGTCCGGTGTGGACACCGCGTCGGTGGTGATGGGCTGGAGCGCGCCGCACGTGGTGCTCGCCGTGCCGGCCGGTCCCGGCGAGACGCGGGTGGAGGACGTCCTCTGGCAGTTCCGGGAGCTCGAACGGCGCGGGCAGATGACCTACACGGCACTGCCGGTGCCCCCTGTCGCCGCCGACCGCCCCGTCTCGGTCGTGGTCGCGCTCCCCGGCGCGACGCAGGGCATCGCCGGAGCGCTGCGGCCGGGCGCCGACTACGAGGTGTGGGTCCGGGTCGGGGACGGCCCGGGGCTGACCGAGGACCTGAGGCTGAGGGCCGTGCTCACCATGTCGGGCCGGCAGGTGGTCGCGGAGAACTTCGTGCTGCCCGCCGAAGGGCCCAGCCCGTGGGTGAACTTCGAGGTCACCACGCCGTACGCCGCCGTGCCGTGGAGCGGTGAGCTGGTGATCTACGCCGGGGTGGTGCCGGTGCACGTCCAGCACGTCGTGCTGCCCGTCGGCGCGGGGGAGTCCCGCTCGGTGCCGCGGCTGAAGCTGTCGCGCACGTTCGCGGACCTGCCGTCCGGGCGGGCGGTGTCGGTGCTGGAGTTCGGCGACCGCGCGCTGGTGGCGTCCGGGGACGTGCCGTCGTGGACGAGCCTCGCCGGGGTGTCGTCCTCGCTGCCGTCCGTGGCGGGGCTGGATCCCTGGTACGGCAAGGACTTCCCGGCCTACTGCGGCGATCTCGCGTACCTCGCCCGGCAGGGAGCGCGCGCGTACGAGCAGGTGTTCGGTGAGGCGGGCGGACGGCACGCCGTGAAGGACCCCGGTGCTTCCGGTCCGGCCGCCGCCATCAGGCACGCGGCGCGGGTCACCGGACGGCCCGCCGGGGTCGTGGTGGCGTCCGCGGTCGACCTGTCGAGTTCCGTGCGCTGGCCGATGATCTACGACCTGCCGTTCACCGACGGTCCTCACCGGCTGTGCGCGTCGGTCGGCCAGTTCGGTCCGTTCGGTGGCGGTGGTCCCGTCCCGCCGCACTGCCCGGTGTCGGACCACAGCGGGAACGTGTTGTGCCCCTTCGGTTTCTGGGGCCTGTCGAGCGTGCTGGAGCACCCCGTCGGCCCGTTGGTGCAGCGGATCCTGCCCCGTCAGTGGCCGTTCGAGGTGTCGATGGCGGTCGACGTCGGGATGGACCGTTCGCTGACCGAGCGGCACGTCACGGAGCTGATGTCGCAGATCCCGCCGGCGTCCGTCACGTCCGCGTACGTCGGACCGGCCGATCTGGGACGGGCTCTGGCGGGCGAGACCATGGACGCCGTGCACCTGCACTACCGCGAGGGGTTCCTCGACCCTTCGGAGATCGCACGGTGGAACAGCGAGGGTGTGTGGCCACAGCCGCATTGGCCCGTGCGCAAGCCGCTGGTCGTGGGCACGTCACCGATGGCCGACCTGGTGCGGTCGTTCGTCGAGCACGGCGCGTCGGCCGTCGTCTGTCCCGAGGAGGCCGTGCCGCAGGACATGGCCGGCTGGGTCACGGGCATGCTGCTCGCACGGCTCGCGGCAGGCGTCGGCGCCGGGGAGGCGTTGCGGCAGGTGCGGTGGGAGATGCTCAGCCGCGGCAACGTGTTCGGGCTCGCGTACGTGGTGCACGGAAGTGCGGATCTGCGCGCACGCTGAACCGTGAGCACTCACTGATCGTTTACCTGGGCATGCTGAACTCGGAGGCCCAGCTGCGGCAGGCGATCGAAGAACTGGTTCGCCGCTTCGGTGATCGCGTGGAGGACGCGCAGATCGCCGACGCCGCTGTCGAGGCCTACCTCGACCTGCGCCACTCTTCGACCGTGCACTCCCATCTCGTCGTGCTCACCGTGCGCCGTGCTTCTCGCGAACTCGCGTTCACCGCCGTCGGCGTGACGATGCCCCTGCAGCAGACCGTGGGCCTCACGCCCGCTCGCTGACCTCCAGGTAGACGGTCTCTGCGCGGCTCACGGCCGTGCGCGCCAGAGCCGACAGCTCCACGAGGTGCGCGAACGCCTCGTGGAACCCCATGTCCACGAGAGGCGCCCACGAGAGCGCGACATCGTGCATGCGCGCAGGATCGGCTTTGACGAGCTGCGCCACGAGGGCTTCGGGGAGCTCGACAACGTTGTCTTCGGGCAGAGGTGCCCACACCTCGTTGAACACCTCATGCCACACGACGACGGCTTCGCGCGGGTCGTAGTCGCGGGCCGCGACCGACTCCCCGCCGCTTTTGATGAAGAACGTGCTCAGGACGCCACCTTGGTGAGCAGGTCCTCGACGCACGGGTCGTCGAGGGACTCAACGATGCACTGCCACAGCCGGAGGTTCGTCTCGGCCCACTTGGTGTAGGTCGCTGCGGCCTCCGAGTCGTAAAAGTAGTAGCCCTCGTCGGCTTTGCCCACCTGCTCGCCCACGATCTTGTACGCGAGCTCGCGCAGGGTGATGCCGTTCTCCTGCAGGTACTTGTGCGCCAGCACGACCGGCGTGACCGGCAGCGCCTTGAACAGCGTGTCCGCGTCGGACAGCGCCTGCGCCTCCAGCGAGATGTCCCGCGAGCGGGTGCGCATCTCGGCCTCGATGACGATCCGTTCGATCCACTCGATGTCGCCCAGCGAGACGCCGGCGACGAAGAGGATCTTGCGCCGCAGCGCCGCGCCGTCCGTGGGCAGCGAGTTGCGGCGGACCATGTAGTTCAGGTCGTGCACCAGTGCCGCGACCTCGACCACGTCGCGTGCGGCGCCGTTGCGTTCGGCGAAGTGCACGGACTTGTCGCGGACGAAGCTCACGTGGTGCCACCCGTGGAACTGCAGCTTGGCGGCCAGGTCCTCGCACAGCCGCCTGACCCGCTGTTCCACGTCCGCGATGACAGATCTCGGAATCCTTGTGCGCGTGCGCATCATCAGCCCTCCCGACCAGGTGGGCTGATGGTAGGCGCGCGGCGACCGCTCAGGGGCGGTTCACGACAGGTGGTTCGTCAGATCCTCCAGCCGGTCCTCGACGGGCACGTGACGATGGCTGATCCCGGTGTCCGGGTCGTAGCTGAGGCTCCACGGGTTCACGGCACGCGACTTGACCAGGAACGTCATGGTTCCGTCTGCTGCTCGTGGGATGCGGTGGAACTCGTGCGCGAGCATCGTGCCCGTGGCGCCCTCGGTGCACTGAGTGCGGTTCGTGAGCTCCGTGCCGACGATGGTGCGGCCGCCGACGCCGAGCCGGGCGTCGAAACGTTCGTGCAGGTAGGCGCCGCTCAGGATGGTCGTGCAGAAGTGGTAGCGGTGGTTGTGCACCGAGTCGGCGTAGCCCGCGCGCCAGTCGGCCAGCGGTTTGTACTCGTGCAGCCAGAACGTGAACGGCTCGTCCACGACGTCGCGCAGGCACCAGGCGAAGTGCGTCGTCGTCTCGCGGGAGTGCGCGATCACCCAGGTCGCCTCCTGGGGTGTCAGGCCGTCGATGTGCGCGCGCAGCTCCTTGCGCAGTTCGGGCCGGGCCGCCCACTCGGTGAACCACGTGCCGACGTCGGTCCAGTGGTCGACGACAGGGAAATCGGCGCGCTTCATCCGGGCGGCGAGCTCCTCGAGCACGGACAACCCGGTGAACTCGGCTAGCAAGATCGATCAGCTCCTCAACTGAGCAGACGTGGAGAATTCGCGACGGAATGCGTGGAACTTGCCTTCGAGCTCCGTGAAACCGTCTTTGGTGAGTGCGTCGCCGGTGATCTTCTCGAACAACGCCAGGAAGTCGTTCCGAGTCGTCGCCGGTGTGATGGCGAAGTGGTAACCGGCCTTGGAATTGCTGATGCGCAGGAACTCCGCGCGTTCCATCGCGTAAAGGAACGAGCTCTCGGTGAACCTGAGGGTGCGCGGATAGGGTCTGAGCACTCCCGCGGTGTTGCTGTAGAGCGTGAGCCACGCGGAGTCGTCGAACAGCTCGAGCCGGTCGAGCGGCGGATCCGACACGATCGTCACGTCGATTCTCGTGCACCGGCTGCGAGCCGCGTAGAGCCCGACGAGCCCGATGCCGATCTGCTCCTTGAGCCGTTCCCGGATCTCGTCGTAGTCGCCGTCCGCGCCCTCGTTGCGCAACAGGTACCGCGCCCGGCCGCTGATCGCGTTGTCGTCGTGCGGGTCGGCCAGCACGGCCCTGAGTTCGCACTCCGACTGGCTGAGCAGCACCCTTCCCGCCGCGTACCGGCCGGCGAACCCGCGGAAGCAGTACAGCCGCGTCCGTTCCAGGTCCTGCATCATGAGCTGGTTGAACACCGGGTCGGGCTTGGCGGTCGGCTCGAACACGTGACTGGGGAAGAACTCCCGGTCGAGCGCCCGGTACTCCTGGGTGAGCTCCCTGAGAGCTTTGCGGCTCTCCTCGATGACCGGAGCGAGCAGTGCCTTCTGTGCCGCTTTCGACGTGATCAACGTTTGCGTGAAGCTGACCACCGCCGAAATGAGCGTGCCCGTACCCACTGCCGTCAGCAGGTTTCTCGCTGTACCGGAATCCATTTGACTGGAAATGGCCAGCGACGCACCCGACGTCACGACGAGTATGAGGAGGAGCAACCCGGTCCGAGTCCAGAACAACTCCTGGATCAGGTTGCTGCGGATGCCTCCGGCCTCCGCGGACACGTGTCCCACCTCCTGGATCACCGGATTGGCCGCTACCCGAACGGACGAATGCGCTCGGTGTCCGATCAAGTGCGAGGAGTTACTGTACGCGTCGGTCAAAAGATAAGGAAGCTGCTATTCGTGCGACATTCATGACCGGAATAACCGCGCTCAAGGCCCGTTGTCGGCCCGTACTCGTGCACTTCGGTGACGCCCCGTCGCCGCCGCCCCCGAACGTGTCGGGTGAGGGTGACCACCCCACCCACATGCACCCACGCCGGGTGTCCTAGGCCGAGCGGCGGCGTGGCCTGCTACACGACGCTCACACCCGTCCGAATACGCTCACCCACCATGCGTAACGTCCTGCTCATCGCTTCTGTGGCGCTCGCGGCGGCCACCGGCCTCGCCGGCTGTGCCGGTTCGGCCCAGCCCTCGGCCGGCGGCACGACCCCCGCCGCCGCGCCCACGAACCCCTGCAAGGCCGACGACTTCAAGGTCACCGGCGACTTCGGCGCGGCGCCCAAGGTCGAGATCCCGAGCTGCAAGCCCACCGACGAGCTCATCATCAAGGACCTGGTGCCCGGCACCGGCGCCGAGGTGAAGACGGGCACGACGGCCACGGTCAACTACCAGCTCACGACGTTCTCCGACAAGAAGGTGCTCGACAGCTCCTTCGAGCGCGGAGCCCCGTTCGACGTCGAGAACGTCGGCCAGGCGCCGGTCATCGACGGCTGGAACGAGGGCATCGTCGGCCTCAAGGAGAAGGGCCGCCGTCTGCTGATCGTGCCGCCGACCAAGGGCTACGGCCAGGGCGGTCAGGGCATCAAGCCCAACGAGACGCTGGTCTTCGTCATCGACGGCGTGAAGGTCACCCCCGCCGCCTGACCCGAAGCACGACGACGGCCCCCGACCGGTGCTGGTCGGGGGCCGTCGCGTTCAGTCCGTCAGGGCAGGAGCAGCAGCTTGCCGGTCGTGCGGCGCGACTGCAGGTCCGTGTGCGCCTGCGCGGCCTCCTCCAGCTTGTACCGTCCGCCGATGCGCACGTTCAGCTCCCCGGACGCGATCGCCGAGAACAGCTCGCCGGCCCGCCACTCGAGCTCCGCGCGGTCGAGCAGGTAGTGCCCGGTCGACGGCCGCGTCAGGTACAGCGACCCGCCCGCGTTGAGCCGCTGCGGGTCCACCGGCGGCACCGGGCCGGACGAGGCGCCGAACAGCACCAGCATCCCGCGCGGCTTCAGCGAGGCCAGCGACTGGTCGAACGTGTCGGCGCCCACGCCGTCGTACACGACGTCGACCTTCTCGATCTGCGACGCGAAGTCCCCGTACCGCAGCACCTGGTCGGCCCCGGCCTCGCGGGCCAGCGCCTCCTTCTCGTCGGTCGACACCGTCGCGACGACGGTGGCCCCCTTCGACTTCGCCCACTGCGTCAGCAGGAGCCCGACACCACCGGCGGCCGCGTGCACCAGCACCCGGTCGCCCTCCTTCACGACGTACGTCGAGTGGACCAGGTAGTGCGCGGTGATGCCCTGCAGCATCGCGGCGGCGGCCAGTTCGACGTCGAGCCCCTCGGGGACCCGCACCGCCGACGCCGCGGGCACCACGACCTCGGAGGCGTAGCTGCCCAGCACGCCCATCCACGCGACCTTGTCGCCCACGGCGAAGTCCGCGGAGTTGCTCACGACGACCTCACCCGCGGCCTCGAGCCCCAGGGTGGTCGGCAGCGGGATCGGGTACTGGCCGCTGCGCTGGTAGGTGTCGATGTAGTTGACGCCCGCGGCGCCCACCTTCACCAGCAGCTCGCCGTCACCGGGCACGGGCGACGGCACGTCCGAGTGCTCCAGCACCTCGGGGCCACCGGCCGAACGCACCACCACTGCCTTGGCCATCTGTCCTCCTTGATCGACTCAACCGCTCAACCCAGGTCGCGCCCCCGATGTTCCCGGTTCCAGGACTTGGGAGCCATTCGGTGTCGCTACCGTCGGTGTTCCCACGGTGACAGGCGGCACCCGACACTGGTATGACCGACCCATGCGAAAGACATCCCTGCTGCTGATCGCATTGCTGCTACTGGTGGGAGCGCTTCCATCCGACGCCGCCTCGGCCAAGAAGGGCGTGAACGCGGCCGACGACCCCGGTCCGGCCGGCGCCGCCATGACCGCCCTCGACGCCCGCTGGTACTACACCTGGGCCTCGGACCGCCGGGGCATCCAGAGCAACGCCGAGTTCGTGCCCATGATCTGGGGCGCGGCGAGCGTCACCGACGCCGAGCTGAACAACGCCAAGGCCAACGGCAGGCAGCTGCTGGGGTTCAACGAACCCGACATGGCGGGTCAGGCCAACATGACCGTCGAACGCGCGCTGGACCTGTGGCCACGCCTGCAGAGCACCGGACTGAGGCTCGGCGCTCCCGGCGTCGCGTTCGGCGGGGACGTCGCGGGCGGCTGGCTCGACCGCTTCATGGCCGGCGCGAAGGCGCGCAACCTCCGCGTCGACTTCATCCCGATCCACTGGTACGGCCAGGACTTCTCCGCGGCGGCCACCGGACACCTGGAGTCGTACCTGCGCAACGTCCACAACCGTTACAAGAAGCCGATCTGGCTCACCGAGTACGCGCTGATCGACTGGCGCTCCGGCCGCGCGGTCTACCCGAGCCAGCAGCAGCAGACCGCGTTCATCACGGCGTCGACGAGGATGCTCGACGGACTGTCCTTTGTGGAGCGGTACTCGTGGTTCACCCTGTCCACGAAGACCAGCCCCACCGGACTCTCCACGGGCACGGCGCTGACGGCGGCGGGCAACGCCTACAAAGTCGCCTAGGTGTAGTGATCATGGACGTTGTTGACGGTGTGTCCGGCATGTCGCCTTGATCATGAGGAAGACCTCCGTGTGTGGTGGAGGTGTCTAGGTCTTCACCGCACACGGAGG